>CAINEX010000129.1 GCA_903847935.1 uncultured Spartobacteria bacterium
ATCGGAACAAGTTATGGACTGATCGCAGGCTCCGCGCGGGGCGGTTTTGACAATGTTATGATGAGGGTGGTCGACATCCTCTATTCGGTACCCCGCCTCATCTTCATCCTGATTCTGATCAATGCCTTCAACGAGCGCCTGCAACAATGTGCGAGTAGCCACGGTTGGAACTGGTTGGTCTCCTCTTCACGTATTGTGATCCTGATCATCAGCCTAGGACTGATCGAGTGGCTGACTATGGCCCGGATTGTGAGGGGACAAACATTGAGTATCAAGGGTCGCTCCTACGTGGCCGCCGCAAAAGTCCTCGGAGAGGGATACTGGACCATCCTATGGCGTCATATTTTTCCCAATCTCGCCGGGGTTGTACTCGTCTACCTTACCCTTGCCATTCCCTCCGTGATTATTGACGAAGCTTTCCTGAGTTTTCTCGGACTGGGGGTCCAGGCTCCCCAATCGAGTTGGGGATCACTTCTCGCGGAGGGGGCCGCCTCCATCAATCCCCTTCGTAACGCTTGGTGGATGCTTCTTTTTCCCTCCTTCGTGATGCTGCTCACCCTGCTCTCACTCTATAATTTGGGAGAGGCTCTTCGGCGCTCCTTGCAGGCCAGATAATTCATCCCGTGCATTTCTTCCCGTCTTGCCCGCAGGGGCCCTGACGGGGCACGATACCGGGATGAGTGAAGCAGCCGCACGAATGATTGTGGAGAGACTTCGCGCCAGCGGTTTCGAGGCGCTTTATGCCGGGGGATGCGTGCGTGACACCCTTCTGGGCTTCACTCCCCATGACTATGATGTCGCCACCAGTGCTCGTCCGGAAGAGGTTGAGGCGCTTTTCCCCAGAACGGTCCCCGTGGGGGCTCAGTTTGGAGTTATTCTGGTTCTGGAAGGAGGATCGGAGATCCAGGTGGCAACATTCCGGGGAGATGGGGCCTACCGGGATGGGCGTCATCCGGAGAGTGTTCGATTCACCGATGCAGAGGGGGATGCGCGACGCAGGGATTTCACGGTCAATGGACTGTTTTACGATCCCCTGAAGGACGAGATCCTCGACTATGTTGGCGGCCGTGAAGATCTCAAGAAGGGCCTCCTTTGCGCAATCGGTGTCCCCCAGGAACGTTTCTCCGAAGATAAGCTCAGGATTCTGAGAGCCCTCCGTTTTGCGACGACCTTGGGCTTCACCATCGATGGAGAGACTTGGAAAGCGGTGTTGAAGCATGCCCCTGAAATCCATGCCGTGAGCGCTGAGAGGATCAGGGAGGAGTTGGTGAAGATTCTTCTCTCGCCAAACCGAGTCCGGGGCTTCGACCTGCTTGATGAGAGCGGACTCCTCCGCGAGATCCTACCGGAAATGGACCAACTCAAGGGCTGCGATCAGCCTCCTGAATTCCACCCCGAGGGTGATGTCTTTGTCCACACGCGCCTCATGCTCACACTGCTGGCCCCGGATGCCCCTCTCTCGCTCATCCTCGCGGTCCTCTTTCACGATCTTGGCAAGCCATCCACCCGTACGGTGGATGAGACGGGGCGCATCCGCTTCAATGGTCATGAGGGAGTCAGTACAGAAATGAGTCTGAAAATCCTGCAGCGCCTTCGCTTTCCGAATGAGGTGATCGATGCGGTCTTACCTTCAGTAAGACTTCACATGAGCTTCAAGGATGTCCCCAACATGCGGCTCTCCACGATCAAGCGGATGATGGCGCGTCCTACCTTTGAGGAAGAACTGGAACTTCACCGCGTCGATTGCCTGGCCAGTCATGGGATGCTTGATAACCATGCCATCCTGATCGCCAAAAGGGCGGAGTTCGGTCAGGAACCGCTCATTCCCCCTCCCCTAGTGTCGGGTCATGACCTGATTGCCATGGGATGGAGGCCGGGCCCCCGCTTCATGGAAGTTTTGCAGTCTGTTCAGACACGGCAACTCGAGGGAACCCTTAACTCAAGGGAGGAAGCCCTTGCTTGGATTCGGGCAGAAACTCCCCAATGACCGAAGTTTGTCATTAACACCCCTTTTTACATTGAACATTCGGGTAATCTCCAGTGTCTCTATTGACGGATACTTCTTTCACCATTCTATTCCTCAGATGCCCCCTTTGAAAAAACACAAAATTAAGGTGACGGTTCTTTCTCTTTCGTTGTCGCTGGTCATGGCAACTGCAACTTTCGCAACACCACCGGCCGTGAATACCAATCATCCGTTCAGCTTTGGATACTATGTTCCGGCAACTCAGAGCACGAATTTCAATCTTTCCGAATATTTCACGATCTCCAATCCCTCGACCTCGAACAATGTGTTCAGCAATACGGTGTTGGTAGATAGCACCCTGGGCAATTTTTTCGTCGAACTTTACCCGCAGAGCGCTCCGCAGACCGTGGCCAACTTCCTTAAGTATGTCACCAATGGGCTTTACCAGAATATGTTTGTCCAGCGTTCCGTTCCCGGGTTTGTGATTCAAATGGGGGGATTCACCCTTGATCCATCGTATTCGCAGGGCACATATTTCCCTGCCATCCCGACCTATCCTGCAGTTCCGAGTGAAGTGTCCTTGTCTAATACCACAGGTACTCTCGCCATGGCTCTTGGTTCCGACACAAATGGCAACTACCTCACCAACAGCGGTACCAGTCAGTGGTTCGTGAATCTCACTAACAATACCAGTCTTAATCCTTATTTCACTGTCTTTGGCCAGGTCATGGAACCCGGGTTGCCTGTGGTGGGTGCCATCGCTGCCTGCAACACCGCAGATCTCAGTAGTTACAGTGCAGCACTTGGCACTGTTCCTTTGTCAGGATGGTCGACGAATAGCTCGAACGGCATCTCTTTCACGAACTTCATCTCGATCAAGGAGATGGCGGCCAATCCCACGCTTCCCTACTTTGCGGTCAGTTCTGATCCTGAGTCCTTCAAGACAACGTTGAAGGGCCCCAACCTGAGCGTGAACTTCGTGAAGTACCCCACAAATCTTGCAACAACGCAGGATTTCGTGAGGATCAGCGTCTACGCTTCCGACACTAACGGCAACGTCACCAATACCTCTTTTGTGGTGGTTCCTTATCCCGCCGGGACACAAAGCATCTCTTTCCCTGCTATTCCCCAGCAGGTCTTCACAACCAACACATTCGATCTCAATAGTCTCTTCGCCAAAGCGCCAAAGGCATCATCCGGATTACCCTTGGAATTCACCACGACGGGACCGATTAAATCGACAAATGGTCTCTACTACTTCACGGGGACGGGAACAGTGACTGTGACAGCCCAGACACCCAACTCCTCCCCTTACTTCTACTACTACAAGCCTGCCACACCCGTGACCGTGAACTTCCTAGTCAAGTCCAACTCCCAGACATTGGGATCCTTCGGAACTGTCCCGACATCTCCCTACGGCCAAAACATCCAGGTCTTTCCTCCCGCCGCAACATCGGGACTCCCTGTCAGCGTCTCCGTAAAATCAGGTCCGGCAAAACTTGGAGGCTTCTCCAATGGGAACTACCTTATCACACCGACGGGGATCGGAACCGTGACGCTGGCCGCCAATCAAATCGGAAACCCCTCCTACATCCCTGCTCCCGAAGTCACCACCAGTTTCTCCATCGTCAAGGGAACTCCAACCGTCACCTTCCCCAGCGTAACCAATATTCCCAGCATCCCCGGAAAGACTTTCAAACTAACGGCTACTTCCTCCGCAAAACTTCCTATCTCGTTTTCAAGCAGTGACACCAACGTCATCTCGATCAAGGGAAACATAGCAACCGTTAAAAGCCTGGGTTCCAGCACGCTGACAGCCTCCACCCCATCCACAACTGACTGGTCTGCAGCCCAGTCATCTCAGGTCGTGACGCCTCAGTAAGAATTATCTTGGCTGACCAACTCAGCCATGGACGAGTGCAAGTAAAGGAATCAACTTACAGGTAGTCAGGCTCAGGTAGAGGGGCGCACCTCACTCCTTCTCCACTGCATTGTGCACCCTGTAACCAGCTACAAATTCTCGGCGGAATTCGGCAAAGGAGCCGTCCAAAATAGCGCTCCTCATCCGCCTCATCAGAGTCAGGTAAAAGTGGAGATTATGCAGTGAGATCAGCCTCAGCCCAAGAATCTCCTCAGCCTTCACCAGATGCCTTAAATAGGCTCTTGAAAAGGTCGTGCAGGCGGGACAGGTGCAGCCCTCCTCGATCGGCATCGGATCGTTAGTATAGGGTGCATTCTTGAGATTAAGGGTTCCCTTGGCTGTGAAGGCCGTGCCGTTTCGGGCAATCCTTGTTGGCAGAACGCAGTCGAACATGTCGATTCCGCGTGCAACCATCTCGACAAGCTGTGGGGGAGTTCCAAGTCCCATCGCATATCGGGGAGAGCTTTCAGGGAGAAAAGGGACACTCGATTCCACCGCCTTCATCATTTCCGGTTCAGGTTCCCCGACGCTGACCCCTCCCACCGCGTAACCATCAAACCCGATCTCGACCAACGACCGTGCGGCCCGCTCCCGGAGATCGGCGTAGGAACTTCCCTGAACAATTCCAAAAAGCAGGGGGCGTCCCTCCTCCGGTTGCGTGCGCCACCACTCACGTGAGCGCCCTTCCCAGCGGGTGGTCAATGCCAGACTCTTTTCAGCTTCTTCGTAGGAGCATGGAAACGGAGGACACTCGTCGAACGCCATGACCACATCACTCCCGAGGTCCCTCTGGATCTGCATCGATGTCTCGGGACCGATGAAGGTAGGCGTTCCGTCGAGGTGGTTCTGAAAGTGAACCCCCTCCTCTGTAATCCGCCGTAGCTTGGAGAGTGAAAAAACCTGGAAACCGCCGCTGTCGGTGAGGATTGCACGATCCCAACCCATGAACTTGTGGAGACCACCCAACTCTCCGATCAGCTTCTCACCCGGACGCACGTGCAGGTGATAGGTATTGCTCAAGATGATTCCTGCCCCCATCGCGCGAAGTTCATCGGGAGAGACCGCTTTAACGGTGGCCTGTGTACCGACCGGCATGAAGACAGGCGTCTCCACATCACCCCGGCGGGTGTGCAGGATCCCAGCCCGGGCCCTGCTTTTCGAATCAGTCTTAAGAAGTGTATATGGTTTTAAAGAACTCACAGGGATGACGAAGAAATACTGTTAAGCTGAAGACTGCATGCTGTAAGTGGGAGAAAAATAACAAAAGAACGGACACCTAGGTTTCCTTATCCCTTTTATCCCCCTATTCCCCTTGATCCCTCTGCGGTGATCTTAGCTCCTGAATCCGCTCTCAAGATCCCAGACAACCTTGCCTCCGACGATCGTGGTGAGAGCTCGTCCGCGAAGAGCAAACTCATGGAAAGGAGTATTCCTGGAAAGTGAGGGCGAATCATTCCTATCGTAGGTCCAGGAGTGATCTGGATCCAAGATGGTTATATCCGCAGGCGCACCTACTGAAAGGGTGCCACGATCGAGTCGCAGGAGTTTTGCGGGATTCACCGTCAAGAGGGTGATGATCTGAGGCAGGGTCAGTGCCTTGCGTTGGTGCAGGAGGATTTCCAGGAAAACCGCCAACTCCGTCTCCAGACCCAACATACCAAAGGGAGCCTGATCAAACTCCACCTCCTTCTCGTAGGTGGCATGAGGTGCATGATCGCTTGCGAGGATGCTGATGGTTCCATCAGCGATGCCCGCGATGATCGCATCGATATCGGCTGGGGTGCGAAGCGGAGGGTTCACCTTGAAATTTGTATCGAAGGTTTTGAGCCGCTCGTCGGTAAGAGAGATGTGGTGGGGGCAGGCCTCAGCCGTGATGGGGACCCCTCTGAGGCGGGCCTCACGCAGGAGACGAACACTCCTTGCGGAGCTGATATGCTGGCAGTGGATCGGGTGGCCGGTCTCCTCGGCGAGCAGGATATTGCGGGCAACAATGAGATCCTCGGCTAGTGCAGGCCAACCGGGGAGACCAAGTCGCGTACTCCATTCCCCCTCGTTCATGACACCATCCGCACTCAGCGTTGCCTCCTGACAATGATCCATCACGGGAAGTCCGAACTGGCGGGCGTATTCGACGGCACGTCGCATGACCCCGTGATTCTGGATGCAACGACCATCATCGGTCAAAGCAACGACTCCAGCCTGCGCGAGCGCCCCGATGGGGGACATCTCCTCTCCGGCCAAACCTCGGGTGATGGCTCCCGTGCAGAAAACATTCACGCAGGCGGTCGTTGCGGCTCGTTCCTGAATCCACGCAATCGTGGAAGGACTATCAGCGACAGGGGAGGTATTCGGCATGCAGACGACAGTGGTGAATCCACCGAATGCTGCGCATCGAGCACCGGTGGCGATGGTCTCCTTGTGCGACTGCCCCGGTTCACGGAAATGAACGTGAATGTCGATCAATCCAGGAGATACTACCTTCCCAGTGGCATCGATCACCTCCGCATGAGGTGATTTTTCGTGAACGAGGATCCCGTCACGGACATTGATGTCGCGGATTTCATCGATGCCATTAGCCGGATCGATCACACGGCCCCCGGTGATGTGCAGTGAGTGATTCATGAGCTTTATTGATCGGTTGCAGAGGAAGCCATGGGAGCCCCTCCGGAGCAGAGGTAAAGAACAGCCATCCGGACGGCGAGCCCATTGGTGACTTGGTCGAGGATCACGCTCCCCTTTCCGTCGGCCACAGCACTGTCGATTTCCACCCCTCGGTTCATCGGACCTGGATGCATGATCAGACAATTCTCCTTGAGGCGTCCGGCCCGTTTTTTTGTGAGCCCGAAACGAGCCGAGTATTCGCCCACTCCAGGGAAGTACTCCTTCCGTTGGCGCTCGTGCTGAATGCGCAGGAGATTGATCACATCCGATTCCTCAAGAACCTCATCGATACTGTGGGCAATCTCCACTCCAAGGGGTGAGAATGAGGCGGGCACTAGCGTGGGCGGTCCGACCAGTGTCACTTTGGCACCTAGTTTCGTCAGAAGCTGAATGTTGGAACGGGCCACGCGGCTGAAAAGGATATCTCCCACGATGGCGACACGAACTCCCTCGATGTGACCCAACTTTTCACGGATCGTGAAGGCATCCAGCAAACCTTGGGTGGGGTGTTCATGTGCGCCGTCGCCGGCATTGATAACCGAGGCATTGAGTCGGTCGGCCAGAAAGCGGGCACTTCCTGCGGACTTGTGACGGATAACAATGAGGTCGGCCCTCAGGGCTTCGAGGTTCCGAGCCGTGTCAAGGAGTGTCTCCCCCTTCTCAAGACTTGATGCCGAGGCCGAGATATTCACCACATCGGCACTGAGTCGCATGGCGGCCAACTCAAAGGAGATTCTGGTACGTGTGCTCGGTTCGATAAAAAAATTGACCAGTGTCTTGCCCCGGAGTGCAGGCACTTTCTTCAGGTTCCGTTCACCGACCCCTTTGAATGCGGTGGCCGTGTCAAGGATCGTCATCAATTCCTGGGCCGTGTGATCCGCCAGGGCGCAAAGATCTTTGTGTTGCCAGTTCATTGTCATCGGGAGGGAGTGGAGGTTCGGATCAGCGTTACGGAATCAGGCACCCCGTCGAGTTGCTCGAAGCGGACCCTGATCCGATCGGTGGTCGCGGTGGGAACGTTTTTGCCAATAAAGTCTGCCCTGATGGGAAGCTCCCGGTGGCCCCTGTCCACCAAGGCGGCAAGTTGGATCCGCGAAGGGCGACCAAAAGAGGCAACGGCGTCCATGGCCGCCCTGCAACTCCTCCCCGTGTAGAGCACATCATCAATGAGCACCAAGGGACGCCCGTCAAGATCCAGAGGGAGTTCCGTGAGTTCCAACATGCTTACTCTGGCACGAGTCGAGAGATCATCCCGATGCATCGAGACATCCACGACTCCCAGCGACGGAGAGACACCTTCAATCTCGGCAATATGGGAAACGATCCGCTGGGCAATGATTTTACCACGGGTAGGAATCCCCGCGATGACAAGTCGTTTCAGGTCCTTATTCTGCTCTATGATTTCATGAGCAATCCGTCGAATCGCTTTCCTGATATCGTCGGCATCCATCACCACTGACGCCTCCTCGCCCGAGAAGGCGAGTGATTCAGAGGTTTTTGTAGAGGGTTCGTGTTTCATTATCCTTGGAGGCCTCGCGGGACCTGTTTAAAGGACTCAGGTTTTCGTCCGGTTAGATCATTCCTTTTGCCGACAATCTTGCCCGGCGCCAAGCGGTTCTGTGTTTCATCATCCAATCAAGGAGAGCTCTCTCGAAGCCGATATCACGGCCCGCCTTTTCACTCTCCATCCACTTGTGACGGAGGATCTCCTCCCGCTCAGCAAGAAACTCCCTGTAAATGGTGGAGTTTTTGAGCAAGCTTCCAGCATCCGTAGATTTTAAGGCACTAGGCACAACTAACAATATGAAGCATCACCAACCTTCCAGTCAAGTGGAAGAGGGATCCCAACTCTAATCCATCCCGCTTGATCGTAAGGAGGTACCTCTTTTCCCAATTTCAACACGTCACTTTCTTGCCTCAAGACAGGGATGACTTAAAGTATAGTCCATGAAGTACGCAGTCATAGGAGGAGGAAATATGGGGGGTGCCCTGATCCGTGGCATGATGGCCTCTGGGATCGCAAAAGGTAATGAGATCATCATCTCCTCAAGCACTCCGGCCTCAGCAGAAAAAGCGGCTCTCTCACTCGGTGTTCTATCCTCAGATTCCAATGCTAAAGCCGTCAGTGGCGCAGGGATTGTTTTTCTCTGCGTCAAGCCCGCTCAGGCACTCTCAGTTGTGGCCTCCCTTGCCGGTGAACTGGCCGGAAAACTCCTGATCTCGATCGTTGCCGGAATCCAATCCGAAGAGCTTCATCGATCCGCCCTAGGAGCAACGCGTGTCATCAGGACCATGCCCAACACCGCAGTCAGGGTCCGCAAAGGGGTGACGGCAATCGCCCCCCACTCCTCCTGCACAAGCGAGGATCTCGATCAAGCAAGACACGTTTTTTCCTCGGTCGGTTCAGTTCTAGAAGTCACCGAGAAATCTCTCGATATCGTGACAGCTGTGAGTGGGAGTGGGCCGGCCTTCGCCCTTCTGATGCTGGAATCACTCGCTCAGGGAGGAATCACTGGAGGTCTGGATCCTGAAACTGCAAAGATTTTTGCCGCTGGAGCCTTGGCGGCAGCGGCAGCACTCGTTCTGGAAACAGGAGAGTCTCCCCGCGCCTTGCGCGAGCAAATCACAAGCCCATCGGGGACAACGGCCGCTGGCTTGGGTGTTCTCGAGGAATCAAACTTCTCCAGCATCGTGCAACAAGCTGTTCGTGCGGCTAAGAATCGGTCCGTGGAGCTTTCCAAAAAATCGTGATCTCCGTAAAACGAGCGGGCTTCCTACCCATGCTGGCCCTCATCAGCATTGCGAACGTCACCATTCCGGTGATCTCTGTAACGGCAGGGACAAACTCTTCCCCAGCCCGGATTCCTGAAGCCGTAATGTCTCTTGCATCCAGAGCCGAACGCTCATTTGCAGGCGGCAACCTCAAGGAGGCTGCGGCACTCTACGGGGAGGCCGTAAAGATATCCCCACAGTCCCCTTCCCTTCTCATCAGTTTTGCCGCGGTGGAGACCCGCCTGGGGAAGACTGCCGAGTCCAGAGCCTTGCTCCACAAGGCACTTTCGCTGGACCTGAACAACGGTTCCGCATGGATGCTTCTCGGAATGAATGCTCTCGAGCAGAAGGAGTATGACGAGGCTGTTGCCGATCTGGCACAAGCCACGCTCCATGACGAGAAAAACCCCCGCGCTCACAACTACCTTGGAATGGCCGCCGGGGGAAAGGGGTGGGGTGATGCCTCGGAACAGGAATTGCGACGGGCTGTGGAACTCGATCCAGGTTATGCAGATGCCAATTTCAATCTGGCGGTTCTCTATCTACGCCGCACTCCTCCGCTGTATGAATTGGCACACCGCCATTATCAGAGAGCGGTGGATCTGGGGACAACCCGTGACCCGGTGATCGAGAAAATGATTGCCAAATCTGTTGCCACTCCGGCCTCCACTTCTTCAGATTCGGCTTCAGCATCATCAGCCCGACTTCCCTAAGTATTCTCAAATGATTCCCGCGCAAACCCTACGACTTACCGTTCTCATTCTGATCACCTGTACTCCTCTCCTTCGCTCGGCCCAACCCCCAGATGTGAAGGGTGCATCGGTGGTTGTCGTCGATGCCATGACCGGCGAGGTGCTCTACCAGCGCAATCCCGATGAAAAAAGGCCCGTCGGCAGCACTCAGAAGCTTCTCACCTCGCTGATCGTTGCTGAGAAGGGAGATCTCGACAAGGAAGTCACCATTGATCCGAGTGACGAGAACGCCGAACCCACGACACTGCAACTCAAACCAGGCACCTCGTACACGCGGGGCACCCTGCTAACCGCATTGCTGGTGAAGAGTCCAAACGACGTGGCCCGAGCCTTGGGACGAGACACGGGAGGATCACTCGACGACTTTGCTCAACTCATGAATCAAAAAGCGGCTTCGCTGGGGGCCACCTCCTCCCACTTTGTCAATCCGAACGGTCTTCCGGCCGACAACCAGTATTCCACCGCGGCCGATATGGCGAAAATCGCGAGGGCGGCATACGCCAATACCACCCTGCGCCCCATCATGGTCACCAAGTATCTTCCATTCCGCTACGCGGATGGTCACGTTCACATGCTCCGGAACACCAATCAGACCATGCGGGAGAACTGGTTCTGCACAGGAATGAAGACGGGATACACCGACAAGGCCAAGCATTGCCTGGTCTCGAGTGGCAGCTATAACGGGAAGGATGTGATCACGGTGATCCTCGGCAGCACCAAGGAGCGCATCTTCACGGATTCTGCACGAATGCTCAAATGGGCTCTGGGTCTTCCTCAGGAGACAAAATCACCGGCTGTCAAGGCCACCCGGAAAATCAGAAAACCATCCCCCACTCCGACACCTCGAAGCTCTCATCATAAAAAGAACTCACCCTCAGGCAATCAGCCGACGACATGAGCCGGAGCTATCAACTCCAGCCCTCAGAGTCATCGGGCTCGGGAATAGATTTCGCCAAAGTTCTCAATGAACAGCAGTTTGCGGCGGTCACCTCGCCTCCCGGGGCTCATCTGGTAATCGCTGGCGCGGGTAGCGGTAAGACACGCACCCTCACCTACCGTGTGGGGTGGCTCCTGGAAGAAGGCTACCGTCCGGGTGAAATTCTTCTTCTCACCTTCACTAACAAGGCCGCGCGCGAGATGTTGGAGCGTGTGAACATGCTTCTTCCCGGAGCTGCTGAAGGACTATGGAGCGGAACCTTCCACTCCATCGGACACCGGATCCTGAGACGGCATCCGGAGGCGGTCGGATTCCATCAAGGATTCACCATCATGGATCGCGAGGATCAGGAGGAATTACTTGAATCCGTCGTGGCGCGTCTCGGATTCCGGACAAATGACAAGCGATTTCCGAAGGGACAGGTGCTGGCGGAACTGATCAGCCTCGGTTGCAATACGGGAGAGACGCTCCGAACCCTGCTGGCACGCCGGTACCGATATTTCATCGATCTGGAGGACCAGATCGCCCAGGTAGCCACCGCCTACGAGGGCCGTAAAAAAGAGGTCAATGCCTTTGATTTCGATGACCTGCTCTCCAAGACCCATGAACTTCTCCTCACCAATCCCGAGATCGCCGCAACCTACCAACGGCGCTTCAGGGCGGTTCTGGTAGACGAGTATCAGGATACCAACAGGCTGCAGGCTGGACTCATCGATACGCTGGCCTCCGTTCACAAGCACGTGATGGTTGTGGGTGACGATGCCCAGTCAATCTATTCATGGAGGGGTGCCGACTTCGCCAATATCCTGGAGTTCCCGAAGCGCTATCCCGATTCCATCGTCCATCGGATCGAGACGAACTACCGTAGCGTTCCCCAAGTCCTTGAACTGGCCAACGCTTCCATACTGAACAACCCGCGCCAGTTTAAGAAAGAGCTCCATGCCGTGCGCAAGCCGGCCATCTCCAAGCCGGCACTTGTTCCACTGGCTACGAATAACGAACAGGCATCCTTCATCGCGCAGCGTGTGCTCGAGTTGCATGACGAGGGTATCGACTTCCGCGAGATCGCCGTGCTCTACCGCGCCCATTACCACTCCATGGAGATTCAGCTTGAGTTCACCCGACGGGGGATTCCTTTCGGAATCACCAGCGGACTGCGATTCTTCGAGCAGGCTCACATCAAGGATGTGGCTTCCTTCCTGAAATTTTCGGTCAACCCCAATGATGAGGTCGCGTTTAAGCGAATGACACGTCTCTTGCCAGGCATAGGGTCGAAGACCGCTGAGAATCTTTGGCAACAAGCGGTGAAGCTTCTGGCAGGTGGACGTAACTTTCCTCTCCTTGAGAAGGGGTGCAAACCTCCCACAAAAGCCTCCGGAGGATGGTCCCAACTTGTGACTACCCTTGCCGAACTTGCTCCTAAGGGAGAACCCGCACCGCCTTCCGACATGATCACCACGGTCATGAAATCTCTTTACGATGATTACATGCAGTCGAAGTTCGCGAATTACGAGGCGCGACGCGATGACTTGAACACACTGGCCAACTACGCGAAGCAGTTCGATCAGACCGATGAGTTTCTAGCTCAACTCACGCTGCTGGGAGGAACAGAGACCAGCGATGTCACCGGTCGGGATGACGAGGAGGACAAAGTCTGCCTTTCCAGCATCCATCAGGCGAAGGGACTCGAGTGGCAGGCCGTCTTCCTCGCTTGGCTGACGGAGGGAATGTTTCCCGGAGCCCGATCGATGGAGGATGATGCCGCGATGGAAGAGGAGCGGCGACTCTTCTATGTCGGTGTCACCCGCTGCAAGGACGAGCTCTACCTGACCTATCCGGAGCTGCGACTGAACGCCGCCTATGGGGAAGCCTTCCAGCGTCCCTCCCGTTTTTTGGAGGAGTTACCCGAACAGCTCACCGAGCGCTGGGAGGTAGCCCGAGCCGTCGCACGATTCACCCCGCAGGGAGAACGCCAGGCTCAACGTCATCAAAAAAGGGAATTTGACCCAGCCGAGGAATCGCAGATTCCCGAGTGGGAGGACTAGCAGGCCACCCGATCTGATCCTGCTCGTTCTACGGCCAATTCTACGGAACGAAGGGTTTGATCGATCACCCAAAGCACGGATGCCATCACAATCCCTCCCAGAACACTGTAAAGGATGTAGAGTGTTTGATTAAATGACTGGAGTGGATGAGGCACCAAGCCGCCACCTGTTAGAAAAATAATCAAAAAGAAAGTGAGAATTGGTGCCAACGAGGGATTCGAGAATTTCAGCCAGTTGATAAACCAGACGATGGCCAAGAACGCGGATAAATAAACCATCAAATTATTTGTTGATGCACCGATGATCGATTCAAAAATGACCACTAGTAGCAATCCTGCGATCCCCATCACAAACGTCAATGGAAGCCTCGAACGATCCCGTTGGCTGCAAAGAGTGATTCCCCAAACAATTGTCACCATGACAAAGAAAGCAGATGATAAATACTGGACTGCTAAAGCACCAACAAAGAGGGATATGACGGCACAGGCGCCCAAGTACATAATGTCACGAATAGGAAAGCTAACGTGCGAACTCCCGGTGGCTTGCGTTGATTTCCTTACGGGAAAGATAATGAAGGAAAAAGAAGCGGCAAGAAGGCCGAACGAACACCAGAAAGCACGAAAGAACCCATCGAAAACAGGTTCGTTGACGGAGCCTGAATACTGATTCAGAAGCGAACCGCTCATACCGTAAGCGATGATGACCATCGTCGCTTCATCACGACTTTTGGATCCCAGAAAAAAAACAAGGCACGTAAGGCCAAAATAGAAGGGAGCGAAAAACCAGGGAGCATCCCGGAAAAGCACCTCCGAGAGCATGCCCACCGCAGCAGCCATCCACATCAGGAGAAAGCGCTGGCGCATCAATGCACGACGAAATGTTGGCAAGGAAGCGACTAGCGAAGCGCAAAGCAAACCTCTGGCAGCCACAGGGTTCGGATAAATCTCGATTGCAAACACCGTGATCCCAACAGCCAGTGTACTCCTGAAGGCTTTCCTAACTTGTTCGTTCACGGCTAGGGAGCAAGCGGCAAATCCTTGGCAGCCCCCAATGGCGCCCGAAATTCCGGGGCATCCCCTTTTTGAAGCTCTCCCAAGCGTTTCAGGCCAGCCTGCACGTCGCTCTCGGTCCTTACAATAACCGCAGCAGTCCCCCCCATCCGGAAGGAGTGCTCTTCGGGAGCATCAAGAATGATGCGGACAGGGAAACGCTGGGCCAACAGGATGAAGTCGAGTGTGGGAGAGACATTCTGTAGGATTCCCTGTCCGCCGGAGGCATTCTGTGTCGGGGCAAACTGTGGAGTGATAGCCTTGGGAAGTCCCTGGATGATGCCCTTGATCTTGCGATTCGACTCCGCCAGGAGATACACCTCGGCTTCCATACCTGGCCGTATGTTCCGCAGATCGGTTTCACGGAAGTTTGCCAGCACATACCAGATTTTCTGATCAACGATCGAGAAGACCTGCTCCCCAACCGCAGCATAGGCACCGGGAGTAATCTGGAGATTCACCACGTAGCCGTCGCATGGAGCGTAGACCTTACAGTAGGAAAGTTTTAGTTCCGCATCTCGGAGAGTGGCCTCTGCAGCCGTGCGTCGGACATTGATATCTCCCTTTTCACCAAGCAGGTTCCGCGCTTTCTCCAAGGCAGCCTGATCCTGGGCGACCTTGTCGGTGGCAGTGAGAGCCTCTGTCTGGGCGAGTTGGTTCTTATCGACGGTCACATAAAGATTACCAACCAGCGCCTGGACCCTTTTGGCATAATCAACTGCATAGGCAGCCTTGGCCTGACTCTGCTTAAGTTCTGCCTCTGCAGCCGTGATCTGATCCTTGTAGGCCTGAATCTCCAACTCCGTCAATGCTAGCTGTGCCTTCGCCTGCTCGGCTTGTGCCTCGTAAGGTCGTGCATCAAGTTCAAAGAGAAGATCCCCCTTGTGAACCTGCTGGTTGTCTTTCACGTGGATCGCAATGATGGATCCCCCGACTTGGGGACTCACGCCGATGACATTCGCTCGGACCTGGGCATCCTCGGTGCGTGGATTAACGCGAATATTATGGTAGACTCCCAGTGAGAGAAGGATGGCCGCTGCATAGACAGCCAGCGAGAGAATCGCTCCCACGACCCTACGACCAGACTGCTCGGGCTTGGCCACCGGTTCAAACGTCACTGTCGTTGATTTTTCGGTCGTTTCGCTCATTGGGCGGCAAAGAAAAGCAGCCAGCAACCACAGGTAAGGGCGATATAGAGCGCCGCGTAAAAAAGAGGAATGGGGATAAAAAAAGGAATCATTTTTGTCCGCAGGAAAACCAGATGAAGAATCCAGAAAGCCATCAAACCGATCAATCCAGAGAGCAACCAGGCGGGAAAATAAGCTCCCGCGATGTTAATCTGCGGATCACAACCTGTCATCGTCAAGAGGACGAGTAAGAGGGGTAAAATGATCCGGAATTTCATCCCTTCAGGTTACGGGTGGGGCCGAGGCATGGGCAACGCTAATTGATAGCCGCCAAGAGATCAAAGCCCGCCATGTTTCCAGGTCGAGAGGGCAATGCGCAGGCACATGAATCCCCCCCAACAGAGGCCGACCAACCCGATCACCGGGATATGCCAGATCTTGGGTGGGATTCCCGAGTGAATCAGCAGGGCCGAGCAGATCAGGACAGAGGCTGCGACAATGGCATTGGCCAATCGATTGGCGATGGAGTCAAGGGTCACACGGAGCGGTTCGATTCCCTTCGCGTCGATACGGTGCTGAAGGGGGATGATCACATCACCCCTCTTGATTCGATTCCACAGCATCCTGAAATCGCTTGGAAAAACCTCCAGGAAATCCACCGAGGCGGTGCCAAGTTTCTTGAGGAGTTCAAACAGGTGGGCAGGCATGTACTTTCCGGCAATCAGCTTCTCGGCATAGGGTCGGCCTAGTTCGACGAAGTTGAGTGCCGGGTTCAGCGAGCGGCCGACCGCCTCCACTTGGGAAAGGGCCTTGATGCCAAGGTAGAAGCTCCCCTTCATCCGGAGACGGTGCGTCCTCAGAAGTTCGAGCAGGTTATTCAGAACAACGGAGAGATTGATTTGGGAGAGAGGTTTATTGAGGTGCTTGTCGCTGAACTCCTCGACATCGCGAAGCATCCGGTCGAAGTCTTCCACATTCCCATCCTCGGAAAGATCGATCAGGGCGAGCATCACCTGCCGGTTGTCCTTTTCGCCGAGACCGGCGATCAGATGAGCCAGATTGGATCGGAAACTCGGTGAGAAGGCTCCCATCATCCCATAGTCATAGAGCCCCAACACCCCACCACAGGGCACTTCCTTGGAGGGAATGATCGTCATGTTCCCGGGATGGGGGTCACCATGGAAGAAACCATGGTTGAAGACCTGCTCGTAGATCAGCCCCGAGATACTCTCCGAGAGGGCGATCGGATCAACGCCATAGGATCTCAACTCCTCGCTCTTGGTCACGGAGCGCCCCGAAATAAACTCCATCGTCAGGATCTTCTCGCCACTCAGTTTCCTGAAGAGTGCCGGCACCTTAATGAATGGTGATCCTCGGAACTGTTGGGCAAAGCGCTCGGCATTCCCCGCCTCATGCGTGAAATCGAGCTCCTTGAGAAGGGTCTCGGCGAACTCCTGCACCACGGCCAGCGGATTCAAGGAAGCAAGATCGGGAACGTGCTCTTGAACGAACTTCGCCAGATCAACCAGGATGGAAAGATCCTGCTCGACCACGGGACGGATGTCGGGACGTTGAACCTTCACAGCTACAGTCACCCCCTCGCGCGTGACAGCGCGGTGAACCTGGGCAATGGAGGCCCCAGCAAGAGGCTTCTCATCGAACTCCAAGAAGGCCTCGCCAACGGTCATCCCCAACTCGCGGGCGAAGATCTCCTTGGCCAAGCTTCCCGGGAAAGTCGGGACGTTATCCTGAAGCTTGCAAAGTTCCTCATAGTAAGTGTCGTTTACGAGATCCCGTCGGGAACTCAGGATCTGTCCGAACTTGATGAATGTCGGCCCTAGTTCCTCCAGAGCGAGGCGGAGACGTTCCTGGGGTGGTTTGGCTAGGGGGCCGGTGGCGTGCCTTTCCAGCACGGCGCCGCTTCCCATGACCTGCTGCCACGCGACGAGTTTCAGGACATCCGCAAAGCCATACTTGAAAAGAATCGTCACAATCTCATTGTAACGGGGCAGTTGCGTGGCAAAACCGACGGCAGAGCGGATTTCAGTAATCACAGGGGGATCAAATCGTTGTCCCTCCATCATGGCAACTCCAATCCCCCCATTCCGCAGCACCACGTTGCTGTTTCTAGAATCAAGGAAGGGGTTGAGTTTGCGGCAAGATCACTCCATCGTCTCACCATCCCAACGTATAGAGAGACGAGTCCACCCTGTGAGCCTTTCCATCAACAACGCAATACGATTCAAACTGGTGGCACTGCTTCCGGTCCTGATCTCTGTTGCTTGCGTGTCAAGCCGAGGGAGCGATGCCAACATCATGGCCCCGATCCTGGGGCACCAAAAGACATTCCCTCTCTCCGACCACGTCGGTTCTTTCGATCAGAATCGTTCCTACGAGCTCTCCTCCCTCATCGAACTGGGTCTAGCCAATAATCCTCAGACCCGCTCCGCTTGGTTCAACGCACTTGCAAGCAGCGCTCAAGTGGGGCAGGCCAAAGCCCCTTACTATCCAAAACTCTCCCTGGATGCTCAGGGCGGTTATCAGAAAAGTTTTTATCAGATCAATAACGGCCCCATGGGGCTTAGGCAGACAAGCCTTACTCCGGAACTCGATTTCGAATATCTCCTGCTTGATTTCGGCCGACGCGCCGCCGACGTCCGCCGAACAGTGGCCCTCTTGGAAGCGGCCAATCTTGCCTTCAGTAGGAATGTCCAGAGCACGGTGTACGCAATCCAGCAATCCTACTTCGCCCACACCGCAGCCCTCTCCCAGCGGGATGCTGCGAAAGCAAATCTGGAACTGAGTAAAACCATCCTTGCCATGGTCGAGGCCCAGGTGGCCAATGGCCTAGGAACAAAGCCCGAGCTCGATACTGCCAGGAAAACCTTTGCCCAAGCCGATTTTGATCTCTCAAGCGCCGATCGGAATGTCGAAGTTACCCTTGGCAATCTACGCGTCGCCACGGGATTGCAGGCCAATGCTCCGCTCAAGGTCGTTCCGGGAGGCAATGACACGAACGCTGACGCCTCCCCCTACGAGGTGCTTGGTTCGAAAGTGGACACCATGATCGATGAAGCCATCCTGAAACGTCCCGATCTGGCAGCGCGAAGAGCCGATATCGCGGCAAGCAGGGCGGCGGTCGAGAGGGCCAAGGCGGACTTCATGCCTAAACTCTCCCTCCAAGGAGCCTATTCAAGCGAACCTTATGTCTACACGGCATCCCAGCCCTCTCAAACTGGTACTTTCTATGGCAACGCCCAAGGTTACTCAGGATTCGCCATCCTAAGTTGGGATCTCTTCGACGGATTCCAGCGTGTGGAAAAGGTCAATCAAAGCCAGGCCGAGGAGTCCCGGGCGAGGGCCAATGCCGAATCGACCAAGCTGCAGACAACCCAAGAAGTCTGGATAGCCTACAACGACTTCCTCAGATCCAGAAAGAGAGTTGCCTACGCCGACTCACAGGTCTCCTCCGCGGAGGAAAACTTCAAGTCCGCCAAAGCCGCCTTCGACAATCAGCTTCTTAATATCACCGACCTTATCTCCAATCAGAGCGCGCTTGCCGCCTCCCGCTTCGATCAGGCAGGGGCAAGGGCCGATTATCTTACGAGCCTTGCGGCCCTCTCCCTCGCCATGGGCCAATTCTCTGTCCCATCATCAACCATGGTCCAACCCGCTAAATTGTAACTTAATGGGGAGCACGTCTCAGATGAACGGGACGACATAACAGGGATCCTTATCCCTGATGATACGCTTTCTTAGAGAAGGCTGAAATAACTTGTGCGGAGGGATCCATGTTCTATAGCTCACGGCATGTACACGACCATGCTGCCTGTCAGTTCCGAGGGGGGAGATTCCAGTTTTCAGAACAATGTTCCGGATCCCGTTGCCTCCGGGAAAGAACTGCCGACCTTTAAGTTCGAATTGGAGAAATCGATCGGCAAAGTGATAGGAGAAAGTTCGGGTAAGGAAGCAACAGTAACCCAGTTGCCGATCTCCAAGGCACTAGCCGGTGTCTCGATGAGGATGGAACCAGGCGCGATGAGGGAGTTGCATTGGCATGCGACCGCAGCTGAATGGGGCTTTGTGACCGAGGGGGCTGTCCGCACGACTGTGATCGATCCTCAGGGATACTCGGAATCCAATGACTTCGGCCCCGGAGAAATCTGGTATTTTCCACGGGGACATGGTCACTCCATCGCAACACTCGGAAACGAGCCATGTCACTTCATCCTCGTTTTTTACAACGGGTATTTTTCGGAATTCGGAACCTTTAGCATCAGTGACTGGATCGGGCATGCGCCCAACGAATTGCTGGCGAAAAACTTCGGCCTTCCAGCCGAAACCTTCTCCTCATTTCCGAAAAAAGAAGTCTATTTTTCCAAGAGTACAATCCCACCGGCCGAACCTGCCGCGCCACTTCAAGGGTCGAAGACCCCCCCCTGACTCACAAATACAGCCTGCTATCGCAGAGACCTTACGAGACGTTCCCCGGAGGAACGGAATGGAGGGTTGATGGGGCTCAATTTCCAATCTCGACTACCATGACCGGCGTTGTCTTGGAAATGGAGCCCGGAGCCCTGCGTGAACTTCACTGGCACCCGAACGCTTCCGAGTGGCAGTATGCCCTCAGTGGAAGTTTTCGCGTGACTCTCTTCGGTTCGGGAGGTCGCTGGCGTGAGGAGACCTTGGCGCAGGGTGATATCGCATTCATTCCCCAAGGATTCGGACACTCCATCGAGAATATTGGATCAACAAAGGCCCGCATCCTGATTGTCTTCAATAGCGGGCACTACCAGACCATCAATCTCTCCCAGTGGATCGCAGGGAACCCCTCGGATGTTTTGGGAGCCAATTTCGGAGTCGACCCATCGGTCTTTGATCAGTTTCCCAAAAAGGAAGTTTTTCTGACCAAGTAGGAATCTCAAGCCAATCAGTCATTGATCAGAGGGGTTCCCTAGAGGATGGTTGCGACTTGGGATGTCTTGCAGAAGTTCCTGTAAATACCTTGCCCGGAGTGAAGGTCCCTTTATGAATGAGAGATGAACATCGTCATCCTTGAGCCGATCGGTATTAGTTTGGAAGAGTGCCAAAAGCAGCTCGCCGGACATCACGTCACGGAGGTTGATTCCCGGAAATGGACGGATGAACAGGTCATTGATGCGGCAAAGGATGCTGAAATCATTGCCATCAGCAATCGCTTGTTACCTGCAACGATCATCGCAAATCTCCCAGTGCTGAAATTCATCTCCGTGGCCTTCACGGGCATTGATCAAATCGATGCCACCAGCGTGCGCGAACGTAAGATCACGGTTAAAAACGCCTCCGGTTATGCCAAGACCGCAGTGGCCGAACTCGTGATCGGGCTCATGATTGCGTTAGCGCGAAACATCTTGACCAATGCCACGAAAATCAGTCATGGCGGCCTCACCAACACGGGAGCGGAACTCAAGGGAAAGGTCCTCGGCATTATCGGATTGGGAGCGATTGGCAATGAGGTGGCAAGATTGGCAACTGCCTTTGGGATGAAAGTCCTGTCACACAACCGTGGAAGCGGGACCCCTTTGAATGAGCTATTTGACCAATCGGACTTCGTGTCGCTCCATGTACCACTCGTTGAGGAAACACGCGGGCTTGTGAATGAGGCACGTCTGAAGCAGATGAAGCCGACTGCCTTCATCATCAACACAGCAAGAGGGCCGATCATCGATAGCAAGGCCCTCTTTCAGGCCTTAGAAAAGGGCAGCATTGCAGGTGCGGCAGTCGATGTATTTGATGTCGAGCCTCCACTTCCGGCGAATTACCCCCTGCTAACAGCTCCCAATCTCATCGCCACACCCCATATCGGCTTTAATACCAAAGAAGCCGTTGAGGAAAAGGGAAAGATCGCCCTTCAAAATATTTTGGATTTTTTGAAACAAAACCGATGAGAGTTGCAGTCATTCCCCTCACCATCCTTCCCTTTTAGACACTGCCGAGAATCAGGCACGAGTTAATTCCTCCAAAACCAAAAGAGTTGGAAAGAATCTTGCTCGGTCTTGTCTCGCGCCCGTAATTGGGAATCACATCCAGCGCACATTCGGGATCAGGGGTCTCGTGGTGAAGGGTCGGCGGCAGATATCCCTCCGACATCGCAAGGCAGCAGATAACGGCCTCCAGCGCACCCGTGGCTCCGAGCGGATGTGCCGTGTAAGCCTTGGTACCGCTGACGGGAATCGAGGGAGTACTGGCGCCGAAGACTTCGTGGATGCAGCGAGCCTCGTTGAAATCATTGATCTTGGTGGAACTGCCGTGGGCATTGATGTAGTCGATTTCTTCCGGATTCGTCTCCGCATCGATAAGCGCATCCTTCATGGCCCTGATCGTGGGCTCTCCATTCGGATGGGGAGAAGTCATGTGATAGGCGTCATTATTATGGGAGAAGCCCAAGATCTCCCCATAGATCCGGGCACCGCGCGCCTTGGCGTGTTCGTACTCCTCCACGACTAATGAGGCCGCACCCTCACCCATGACAAAGCCATCCCGATTCAGGTCGAATGGCCTGCACGAGACAGAGGGGTCAGCCTCGCTCATGGTCCTGATGTTGGCAAATGCTCCGTAGGTCAAAGGGCTCAAAGGTGCCTCGGAGGCTCCGGCGATCATAACGTCGGCAATCCCGTCGCGGATGTAACGGAGAGCCTCGCCAAGTGCCACGGTGCCGCTGGCACAGCTGTTGGAGTTCGTCGTGCCGACTCCCTGAAAGCCGCATGTAATCGCGATATTGGAGTGGGCCGACCCGCCAAAGACCTGAAGTGCGAGAAGAGGACTGACCGCCTTGAACCCTCCTTTCACAAAGGCATCGTGTTCTTTCTCAGCATTTGAAATCCCGCCAAGAGCGGTTCCAAAGCTGACTCCACGGCGGGGATCGGGATGATCAGGAGAATAAGTCAATCCGCTGTCCTCAAGCGATAGCAGGGCACTGGCCACGGCAAACTGAGCATACCGGTCAAGACGGCGGAGCATCTTGATTGGAAAATAATTCAGTGGTTCAAAGTCATCGACTTGTCCTGACGAGCGGGCTTCCAGTTCACCAAGATCGAAGCGTGTCAGCTGCGCAATGCCGCTTTTTTCAGCAAGGATACCCCTCCAGAAGGACTCCCTACCAATGCCGATGCAACTGATGGGACCGACGCCGGTGATAACGGCACGGCGCCGGATAGATCGATCTGTCATGGTTGGACCTCCAGTAATTTTTTGAATGTCGAGAGCGTTCTCGGAGCCACCCAACCGATCATGAAGTCGCCGATGATCGGATTCGCAAGCGGTGCTAGCAAAGGCCAGCGGAATTTCAGTTTGTGATCGATCGTGATCAAGGCACCCGCCGCAGTCTGTTCGTAAATCCACCTGACCTCCATCCCTTTGGTAAAAGCGCTTAGATGACGGAACCATAGCTCATGCTTTTCCCGTTCGCGCCGAAACTCGGAGGTCCATTTGATGGGAATGGCCCCCCGCATCGCCGCCATCTCGACAATACCCTCATCCGGACCACCCTCCAACCAACGAACCCAGCGGTAGTGGGGCAAATAGGCCGGCCAGCGGATAATGTCGGAGGTCATCGCGTAGATCCTCTCGACAGGCGCATCAATCAGTGTGGAAGACTCGGTGTGCATCAAGACCTTTGCCACTTCTTTTTCCGAGACCTGATGTAATGAAGACTGGCTATTCCGCTCCCCTCAACCTTGATGGATTTGAGCACGAAACGCTGATCCTCGGAGAGGAATTCTCGAAAGCCGGTACTCTTTTCCGTTGCCTCCGAAGCCCCTTGAATCACGGGATGGATCCGCACGAATACTTCCGGGGCAGTTTCCAATTCTCTCGCAGGTTCAAATTCTGCGTGAGATATCACTCTTCCATCCACACTCATGGAATAATCGAGCACCCGCTCCGTTGATCGGGACGATTTCATGATCGGTTGAGGAGATCAGACTCGATCGCTAGAGGAGTTTTCCTCTGACTCGATCTGATGCCCGACCGCTTCCACCTGAGCCTCCATCTCACCGATCGAGACGCTTCCACCATCTGCAGGCTTATAGGTCATGTAAATGATTCCACCGATTAATCCCCATCCAACGCTCAGGGCAAATCCTGTGATTGAAATGAGCACGGCTAAATCAACGGGCGTTCCGTAAAGAGAATTGAGCATCACGGAGAAGAGTCCCTCTCGGACTCCGATTCCGGCCAAACTGATCGGCAGGGAACTGATTGTATTGACGATGGGAATGACCGAAGACATGGCGGCGGCTCCGGGATTTCCCACAAAAGCAAAGGCGGCGAAGATGGCCGTACCGAAGATAAAGGCATTCAACGGCATGGAGATCAGAATGGCCGCCACCACGGCTTTCCAGTCGCGTGCATAGATGGAAAAGGCCCCGGCAACATCCAAGATCGCGGCATGGCCCGGCATCTTGGCAGGGAGACGCTTGGCGAGATGAAACCGGTCGATGATGAGTCCCATGGCGATCAGACTGAAGAAGGCGCAAAAAATGATGGTAACGGTCAGGAGAAAGGCACGGATCATTGGCAGGGACATCAGCGGTTTGTAGAACCAGGCAAAGACCCCTGCGGAAACGATGATCAGGGCAAACATCCCAGCGATACGGTCGACAATGATACTCAAAAACACAGCGCTCTTGGACTTGGGAGCCTCTCGCATTGCAAAGAATACCTTGATGAGGTCACCCCCCACCCCCCCCGGGAGACAGAGATTGAAAAACATCCCGATCATGACGAGTTTCCAAACGCGGAACCATCCGAGGGAGATGCCCTGCACCTTCATGAGAAGTTGCCAGCGGAAAGCACCGCAAACCAGGACCAGGCCGAAACAAAGGAAACCGGGAATCAGCCAGAGGAGATTGGCCGTGTGAAGGGCCTGAACCATTTGGTGACGTCGCACCGGATCGTGAAAGAGCAACCAGAGGAGCAGGAGCGTCACGCCCGCCTGCACAAGTGTCATGATGGTTTTTTTGAGATTCATTAAGAACAGATGTTCTTCCATCGGATCACAGCCGACTTGATGGAAGCGGGTGTGGCCTCGGGAGATAGTTCAAGGATGTAGGGGAGTGATGATGGCAGAAGAGGAACCAGATGGTCGAAGGGAATCTCGCCTTCAAAAGGCACCAAGTGATCCTCGTCAGGCCAAGTGGCATCCTGAAGATGAGCGCCAACAGTATAGGGAGCGATCTGGGTCAACCATTGCCCATGATCCAGAAGACCAAGGTAATGCCTCATCTGGGCATGACCGAAATCATGCCAGTACCGCAACCGGGGGGAATCAAAGCGCTGCAGGAGTGCAAGCAACTCCCTCTCCGTTGGCAGAGCCTCATAGTTGCTCCGATTCTCAACCACAAGGGTGATATCCAGTTTCACGGCCTCCTCAAGAAGGACCTCAAGAGCAGCATTCATTCGGTTGAGGTACACCCTTGCGTGCTCCTCCCTCCTTCTGACCGAATCCAACTTCAGCCGGTTATAGTAACGGTCGGCAACACCTTTTTCACGCAATCCTTCGAGAAGTGAGCGCGTCATCCCGCGTAGCGGAAGGATCCGGCCCAGATGAAGCACCACGAAACTGGCACCGAACTCCCGGGCCGTTGCAAGTGACTGCAGAGTGAGCTTGATCGCGCGTTCCCTCTCGGCGGGACGGTGGGATGTGAACTCATAGCAGTCAGGATTATCGTTCAGAATCTCGACGGGCATCGGGCAGAAATTATGCACGCTGATCACCTTGAACCCTCCCCTTGCGTAGGCCTCCCTGATCCCGTGCAACTGGGATACCGAAAGCCCATGACCTAACTCGATCGTCTCAAAGCCAAGGCTTATGATTTCCTCCACGATCTTGTTGCCGTCATGATGACGGCTTGCATTCCAGTTGGTGGAGAAGGCGAGCATTGGAAAACGAGTTGGATTAAAAGGGGAGATGGAGACAATTAAGAACTTCTTCAGACGTGTCGAGCCCGCTGGCAAGGGCTGAGTCAATGCTTGCATGAGCAACCTGATCACCTGTCAGCCACAGGTTGGGGAGTGGCCGTCTCTCGGGACGGAACTTCATGAATCCAGGGGCTTGCGAAGGAAGGGCCTGTCGGATCCTGACTTCTTGTAAAAACTCCCATGCGGCAAAGGAGGGAAGGAGGGCGTTTATCTCGGCCCTGACCCCGGTGAGAAGAGTTTCCAAGTCCTCTATCGCATCGTCTCCATCACTCCCCAAGGCCGGATGCAGGATCGTTGCTGTCAGCAAACGCTTCCCCTTGGGGGCATACTCCGGGGCTGTGTTCGTGAGATCAGTGAAGTGCGTGACGAGTCGTCTCTTTTCCAGGGAGCCACAATCCGATTTGGGAAGCACAAGGAGCCTCCCTTCATAAAGCGGGTTATCTCCCGTGAAGTAAAGGGTCGACACCTCCATCCAGGGGCGTCCTGTTGAGTCAGACAAACCGAGCAATCGATGGGATGTCCGTTCGTCGGTTGCGAGAACTAAAAGATCGCAGGGAATTTTCTCACCATTCTCAAGCCTCACCGCTGATACCCTCTCCCCATTCCGCTGAAGCGATTCCACCTTGGCTCCATAGCGCAAACGCTCCGAGGGAAGGCGTGATGCCAACTGCTTCGGAATGGCGCCCATTCCTTCGGCAGGAAGGAGTGCCCGTCCAAGCGCGAATTTTTTCAAATCGTAGCGAAAAATTGAGGCGTCGCTACCAAGGTTGCCATCAAGAAAGACACCGCCAAAAAAGGGCCTCAGAAACTTTTCCGTGATCGAATGATCAAGCCCCAGGTGCTGAAGTTCCCCCATGGTCGAGAGACCAGCCTCCCTGCCAAGAAGGGAGGCATCAGATCGCGGAAGCTGGGATCCGGCATACAAACCCAGGGTGATCTTCTCGCGCAGCGAAAATGCTTTTGTAGCCACGGCCGCAAGGAACCAAGAGGGGTGGTGGAGGGGGTTAAGCAGGCGTTCCCATCCATCCCCAGCGGCTAGCAAGGCACCGCTTTCAAAATAACGGGGTTTCAGTTCCTCCAGATCAAGTAACCGTCGTGCGGTGGGGTAAGAGTCGAGCAGCACTTGAAATCCATTGTCAATCCGATACCCCTCCGGGGTGAGTTGCGTCCTGACACGCCCTCCTGGATCAGATTCGGACTCGAGTATCAACCAATCAACCCCGGCCTCCTGCAACCCTCTTGCACAGGCCAGGCCGGCCAGACCAGCCCCCACAATGACCACTTTGGCAGGCGATTTACTAGGGTTTGTGATTGATTCGCCTTGGTTGGAAAACATCACGTGAAACCAATAGGAACAGGAGGACCCAAGTCAAAGGAATAACCTGATCCACCGAACATCAGCGTGACGAGTAACGTGGCATTTCAGACAATCACAGGATCAAGTTGCCAGATGTCACGGGCGTACTCGGTGATCGTCCGATCGCTTGAGAACTTGCCCATGCGGGCAGTGTTTAGGATCGCCATCTCGGCCCAACGAGACTTATCACGGAAGGCGATATCCACGCGCGCCTGGGCGTTGCTGTAGGAGCGAAAGTCCGGCAGGCAGAGAAAGGGATCACTGAAGACAAGGTTATCACGCAACATGTTGAAGACCCCGTGGGACTCATCAGGGGTGAAATAGTTGGATCCGACCCAATCCACGACGGCTTTCAATTCCTCATCCGCAGAGAGGAAGTCATTCGGGTTGTAACCCTTTCTCCAGAGTGCTTCGACCTCATCGACGGTCATGCCGCAAATGAAGATGTTCTCATCTCCGACTTCCTCCCTGATCTCAACGTTCGCTCCATCCAGCGTTCCGATGGTCAGTGCCCCGTTGAGCGCCAGCTTCATGTTACCCGTTCCTGAAGCTTCCTTGCCGGCGGTCGAGATCTGCTCGGAGAGATCGGCTGCGGGCACAATCTTCTGAGCTAGCGAGACGCGGTAGTTGGGAAGGAAGACGATTTTCAGCTTTCCGTTGATCCTTTTGTCCGCATTGATCTTTGCACCGATGGCATTGATCGCCTTGATGATGTTCTTGGCCAGATCATATCCCGGAGCAGCCTTTGCCCCGAAAATAAAGACCCTCGGGGAGAGATCCAGTCCCGGATTCTGCAAGAGGCGCCGGTAGAGGGCCAGGATATGCAGCAGGTTCAAGTGCTGACGCTTGTACTCGTGAAGACGCTTGATCTGAACGTCGAAGAGTGCCGAGGGATCGACCTCGATGCCGCATTCCTTCCTGATGATGGCGGCAAGATCGATCTTATTGGCATGCTTGACCTCCATGAACTGCTTCTGGAATTCGGGATCCTTGGCGTACGCCTCGAGTCCTCTGAGTTCGGCAAGATTGCGCTCCCACCCACGCCCTATCTTGGAAGTGATCAGTTTGCTGAGTCGAGGATTGCAGGCCAAGAGCCAGCGACGCGGTGTGATCCCATTGGTCTTATTATTGAATTTCCCGGGATAAAGTGCGTCGAATTCAGGAAAAAGGTCCCTTTTAAGCAGTTGGGTATGGAGCGCGGCCACCCCGTTGACGGAATGGCTGCCGACGACCGAGAGATTAGCCATGCGTACCATCTGGGAGTGCCCCTCCTCGATCAGCGAGAGCTTCCGAACCATCTCGACGTCACCGGGCCACATTGCCTCAACCTCTTCAAGGAAGAATTTGTTGATCGCGAAAATAATCTGTAAATGCCTTGGCAGAACCTTTTGGAAGAGACCGACGCTCCATTTTTCCAAGGCTTCGGGAAGAAGCGTGTGATTCGTGTAGGCAAACGTCCTGGTAACGATCCCCCAGGCCTTTTTCCATGGCAAACCATAGACATCGTGAAGGAGTCGCTGAAGTTCCACGACGGCAATGGCGGGGTGCGTGTCGTTCAACTGTATGGCGACTTTTTCCGGAAATTCGTTCCAATCCTCGTTGTTCTTGCGAAACCGCCGGATGATATCCTTCAGGGAACAAGCGACGAAGAAATACTGCTGGATCAACCGAAGTTCCTTGCCGCTCTCGGTCTTGTCGTTCGGGTAAAGGACCTTGGAGATCATCTCGCTGGCGTTTTTATCACGCACGGCCTCGTCATAACCGCCGCTGTTGAAAGCCTCGAAATTGAAATCCTCGGCAGCCTTGGATGACCAGAGCCTTAGAAAATTGACTGTGTTGGTTCCATATCCTGGAATCGGAATGTCATAGGGAATGCCGATCAGCTTCTTGGTATCCGTCCACTTGCGGACATAGTTACCCAGGTCGTCGAAGACATTTTCAACCTGACCGTAGAGCTCAATTTCGGTGGTATGCTCGGGACGAACGATCTCCCAAGGAGTCCCGTACTTCATCCAGTCATCGGGAAGCTCGATCTGATAACCGTTGCGGAACTCCTGTTTGAAGAGCCCATATTGGTAATGAATGCCATAGCCAATCGCCGGCAGGTCGAGTGTGGCCATGGAATCAAGGAAACAGGCAGCCAGACGACCCAATCCGCCGTTACCCAACCCCATGTCGTACTCCTCCTCGCGGAGTTCGTTGAGATCAAGACCTAGTTCCCGGATTGCTTGTTCCATGTTTTCGAAGACGCCGGCACTGTGGAAGCTATTGATGTAGAGGCGACCCATCAGGAACTCCAGGGAGAGGTAGTAAAGCCTCTTCACGTTACCGTTTCTATGCTTGGTCTGCGTTGCCATCAGGCGCTCAATGACGAGGCACTGGACCGCCTTGGAGGTGGCCATCCACCAGTCACGCTTGGAGGCGGTCTTGGGATCGCGGGCCAGACCAAAATTCAGCTGGTTGGTGATCAGGGCCTTGAGTCCTTGGACAGAGGTATCGATACTCGAGTGGAATTCGGAGGTGGACGTCATTTGTGATGAAGATGGTGAAAAGGATTGGGGCAAAGCAGGAAGAGAATATCGGTTACGGTGGTACATTCGGCCCACCATCATCGTTAAAATCTAACACAGCCTACCTGGAAGGAAGCAAACTCTGTTCCAAGTTCCCCAAGTTCATCCTACACATTCCCAATGCGACGGGACTTGGATTGCGCAGCTCACTGCTGTAACGTTAACCAAATATGAAGTATCGTACCCTGCAGGGATCTGACCTAAAAATCAGTGAAGTAGGTTTCGGCCTCTGGACCGTTTCGACCGGTTGGTGGGGTACCTACACTGATGAGGAGGCCGTGGCATTGATGCGTCATGCGCTTGAGCAGGGAATCAATCTCTTCGATGCAGCCGACACTTACAGCAACGGCCGCAGCGAGGAACTCATCGCAAAAGCCTTCCCGGGGAGTGAACGCTCCAATGTCATTATTGCCACCAAGGTAGGATACGACTTCCTGAACCATGGAGATGGTCGGCGCGGTCAGAAGGAAATACCCCAGAATTTCAGTCCCGAGGCGATCAGGCATGCGGTCGAGTCGGCCCTCCGCCGCCTTGGAACCGATCACATCGATATCCTTCAACTTCACAACATCCGTGAAGATCAGGTGAACGACGATGCTCTCTGGGAGGTGATGGAGGATCTTCGCTCAGAGGGGAAATTCCGCCACGGAGGGATCGCTTTGGGGCCCGCCATTGGATGGCTCGGTGAAGGCGGCACAGCAATCGCCCGGCGCAAGCCTGAGGTCGTTCAGCATATCTACAATCTTCTGGAGCAGCACCCCGGCTCCGATCTCCATAAAATTGCCGAAGCAACCGGCGCCCCCACCAGGTTTTTAATCCGAGTTCCCCACTCGTCGGGAATGCTCGAAGGAAAGTACACGGCTGAGACCGTTTTTCCTCCCAATGATCACCGGAACCACCGACCCCGGAGCTGGCTTCTCAATGGTGTGAAGAAAATCGAGCAACTCCGTTTCCTCGAGAGGCCGAACCGCACTATGGGACAGGCTGCGATCCAGTGGTTGCTGGAAGACCCAAGGACACTCTCGGTCCTGCCAAATATCTACAATGCGGAACAGATAAGCGAATTCGCGGCAACATCGGAGTGCCCTCCCCTGCAGCCTGATGAACTGCAGCGGATCAAGGAGCTGGTTTCAGAGCACTTCGGACTCGAACCCGAGGAGCCGAAGCAGAAGGGCGACATGACGTTGCCTGCCGAATTGGAGGCGATGATCTCCGGTTCGGAGAAAGAATGAGTGATTCCTCAGACAGCATTCCAAAGAAGGGTTCAATCGACGGGTTGACTCATCCTCTTGCCGGTCCCTATCAGCGCCCGGAGATGTATCTCTTCGATTTTGACGGGACCATTGCCGACACCAGGAGTGTGGCTCATGGCATCCTGAATGACATGGCACGGGAGTTCGGATTCAAGGAACTTCCCTTGGAACATCTGGAAGCCGCCCGTGCCATGGGAACAAGAGAGTTCATCCGACACTTGGGGATCAGCAACTGGAGAGTTCCCTCGATCGCAAGAAGGGGGCTTCAACTCCTTCATGAACGCATCGATCAGGTAAATCCAATCATCGGCATGCCGGAGGTCCTCGCATCCCTTCACGGACAAGGTCACCGCATCGGTATCCTGACCTCGAATTCCGAAAGCAATGTCGCCGAGTTTCTGCTTCGGCACGACCTTCCCTACTTTCATTTCGTGAGAACCTCCTCAAAGCTTTTTGGCAAAAGCCGGGAAATGAAAAAAATCCTGCGCGCCGAAAAGGTTACCCCGGAAGCAGTTCTCTATGTCGGGGACGAGACTCGGGACATCGAGGCAGCCCACGAAACCGGGCTTCGAATGGCGGCGGTCACCTGGGGATATAACTCTCCTGGAGCGCTGGCAGCGCTCAACCCCCACCATCTCATCGGATCTCCCCATGAGCTCCTTGCACTCGGAAAGGAACAACGATGAAAGGAACAGCCCCAGTCCGCCTTCGTTTGGATCAGCACCTGCACGAGGCCGGCCACTTCGATTCCCGCGAAAAAGCCCAACGGGCCATTCTCGCAGGCCAAGTGACGGTGGAAGGTCGGATAGCCGACAAACCGGGCACCAAGGTCAGTCCTCAAAGTGAGATCCTGATCACGGGAAGGGACCGCTATGTCGGGCGGGGGGGGCACAAACTTGAGGGAGCCATCACAGGTTTCGGTATCGATGCCACGGGGATGTCCTGTCTCGACCTGGGATCCTCAACAGGGGGATTCACGGACTGCCTCCTTCAACATTGGGCAGCCCATGTCACCGCTGTCGATGTTGGTCGCGGACAGCTAGCCTGGTCACTGCGACAGGATCCGCGCGTCGAGGTCCGCGAGGGGATTAATGCCCGTTATCTGACCTCTTCGGACTTCGAACGCCGCTTTGACCTGATTGTCGGGGATCTCAGCTTTATTTCATTGACGAAAATCCTGCCCGCAGCCTTTGAGTTACTGAACCAAAACGGCTCCATGATTGTCCTAATCAAGCCACAGTTTGAACTTTCCCGTGCCGAAATCGGCAAGGGAGGGATTGTAAGAGACCCTGAAGCCAGGCAACGTGCCGTTGACTCGATCCGATCCTGGGTCATCACGGCGGGTCACCGCTTTGACCGAATCATGGAATCTCCCCTGCCTGGCACCTCGGGTAACATTGAATTCCTGGCCCTTCTGAGGCGAGGTGATTCACAAGCACCCCTACCCGCATGATGATCGGACTCATCGCACACGCCGGCAAAGAGGGGGCCGGCCATCTGGTGCAGACCATCACCTCCGAACTGGATCTTAGGCAGGCTCACTACCTGATGGAAAAGCAGACCGCTGCACTTGTCGGGAAAATATCCGATCTCGATGAGAACACACTCGCCGCAAAATGTGATCTCTTGATTGTCATGGGTGGCGATGGGAGCATCCTGAGGGCTCTCCATCGCTCGGGTGGTCACATACGCCCAATCCTTGGAATCAACATCGGATCACTGGGATTCCTGACATGCCTTGGGTCGGACGAATACCGGCGTGCTGTCGACTGCGCTCTGGGAGAAAATTATCTCCTGAGCCAGAGAAGCTTGTTGGATGTCACGATTACAGGCCCAGAGGGTCTCGTTCCACTGGAACGCGCTCTCAACGAGGTGACGATCAGTCGTGGCGAACGTTCACAATTGGTAAAGTTACAGGCATCCGTGGGGGGCGAACCACTAACCGAATACCATGCGGATGGACTTATTATCGCCACACCAACCGGATCAACCGCCTATTCGTTGGCAGCCGGAGGACCTATTCTGATGCCTGACAGCGGGGCCCTCGTCATCACTCCTGTCTGCCCCCACGTTCTTAGCAACCGCTCATTGGTCATTTCGGATAAAAGCGAGGTCATCATCCGGGCCGTCGGAACACAGGAAGTCTTTGTAAGCGTTGATGGACGTCCTCCCCATGCTCTCAAGCCATCCCAGCATGTTGAGATGAAACTCTCCCCACTGACTCTTCCCCTGGTCATGATGCCGGGAACCAGTTTTCCGGACATTCTCCGGCAAAAGCTCAAATGGACTGGCAGCAATGTCTGAACGGCAGCCGATGAAAACCCTTTCTGAATCACTCCTTCCCAAAGATACCCATCTTCTGCTGAAAGGCTCCAACCCGGGAGACATCCTTGAAGAGCTACTGTTACCTCTACGTCACGACTCAAGGGTTCGTGATTGGGAAATCTTCAGGTCATCCCTAGTTCCCTCCCCCTCGGCTGCAACGCCCGGAGATGATTCCTGCATCATGTCACTCCACCACTGCCGCACGGACAGCGTCTCCTCGCTGGTCCTGGCAGCTGGAAAATCACAATCCGGAATTGCCACATCTGAAACGGGCATCAAAACTCATCTTTACTTTGTTGCTGGAATTCCAAGCGCATTGAACACCGAGTATCTGCGAGTCTTGGGAGCCATCTCAAGGGTCTGCAGGGATCCGGATTCCATCACTGAACTCTTGTCCGCCACGAACCCCGTCGATTTTATTTCCATTCTGGAAAAGGGTTGCAGTCGATGAGCGACCCTTCTGTAGCCATGAAAACCGCCTGTCCTGATCAGCCTCCCCTGTTGGAAGTTCGGGATCTCAAGGTTCACTTTCCAATCTACTCGGGACTATTGCGCCGCAAAACAGACTCTTTCAAGGCGGTGGATGGCGTGAGCTTCTCCATTCCCGCCGGTAAAACAGTCGGACTGGTCGGTGAGAGTGGAAGCGGCAAGACAACCATCGGTCGAACGCTGGTCAAGCTGATTTCCCCGACTTCTGGCACGGCTTTCTGGAAGGGAACGGAGATCCTCTCCATGAGTGAAAAGGAGTTCCGCCCCCTCCGCCGGAAAATCCAATATATTTTTCAAGATCCCTTCGGCTCCCTGAATCCTCGCATGACCGTGGGAAAAATCATCGGGGAAGCCCTTGAGATCCATTTTGCAAATCTTGATCGGACCCAGCGTGCGGATCGTGTCGAGAGCCTCCTCCAACGAGTCGGTCTTAAAGGTGAGATGATGCATCGGCACCCTCACGAATTCAGCGGCGGTCAGCGTCAGCGGATCGGGATTGCCAGGGCGCTTGCCGTGGAACCCGAGTTCCTCATCTGCGACGAACCGGTCAGCGCGCTGGATGTGAGCGTGCAGGCACAGATCGTGAATCTCCTCCAGGATCTGCAGGAGGAACTTGGACTGGCCCTCCTCTTCATCGCGCATGACCTCGCAGTTGTGGAGCACATCAGCGACTTCGTACTTGTCCTCCACCGGGGGGAAATCGTCGAGTCCGGCCCTGCCCGCAATGTCCTGGAACATCCCATTGATCCTTACACCCGCGATCTCCTGGCAGCTGTTCCATGTCTTGAGGAGCCCCTTCTTTCATGAACACCCTCATGCTGGCACGCAAATTCCGTGCAATGAACAAGCTCCTGCTCATCCTCACCATGGCGCTGGGCTTCTTCGGGATCTATGCCATTTACAGTGCGACATGGATGCGCGACACCCCTTTCTGGACAAGCCAGATCCGCTGGTTACTGATCTGCTTCCCAGTGTTTTTCTTCATCTCGTTCACCGACTATCGCTGGGTACGGATGGGAGCCGTGCCTATCTACATCGTCAGTGTCATCCTGCTGATCCTTGTTTTTTTCATCGGGGTGAAGGTCTTCGGTGCCAGAAGTTGGCTCAATCTTGGCTTTGGTAACTTCCAACCCTCTCAGATGGCTATCTTTGGAGGGGTCCTAATCTTCGCCCTCTTCCTGAATGATTCCCAAGAGATGAATCCCGTCTTCAGGATCCTCATCTGCCTGACCCTGACGGCCGTTCCCTGTGTATTAATCCTTATTCAACCCTACCTTGGCGGAACCCTTGTCTGGTTGCCGGTGCTCTTCGCGATGCTCTTTGTGGCAGGCGTTCAGGTTCGTTATTTGGTGACACTTTTCCTGCTCGGCGTTGCCCTGATTCCGCTTGTGGTCAACTTTGGCCTGAAACCTTATCAAAAGGACCGTATCTTGATCTTTCTTGATCCCTCCCTCGACCCTCGCGGTGCGGGATGGACAATCAACCAATCGCTCAACGCCATAGGAAGCGCCGGTTTTTGGGGCAAGGGATTCAAGGCCCACAACACGCTCAATGAGCTAGGCTATCTGCCCAGCACCATCGTTCATACAGATTTCATCTACTCTGTCTTCGGCGAACAACACGGCTTCATCGGCGCCATACTTCTCATCTCTTCATTTGCAGCGCTGTTGCTCAGCGGTCTGTATATCGCCTCCCAAGCTCAAGATCAGTTGGGAAGACTGCTCGCTGTAGGTATTGTCATGTTACTCTTCACCCACGTCTTCATGAACATCGGTATGACGGTCGCGGTCACTCCGATCACCGGACTCCCCCTTCCCCTGGTCAGCTACGGAGGATCCTTTCTACTGATCACGATGGCCTGTCTTGGCCTGCTTCAGAGCATCTGGATTCACAGAAAGTTGGTGTATTAGTCGGGGATTGCTAATAGCGAAGGTGATCGGGCATCTTCTATAATCGTTCCGTCGTCCTTTACTCACTTTCCCACCTTTCAATTTTCACTTTTCCCCATGCGCATCCTCTCAGGCATCCAACCCACGGGGCTTCCCCACCTGGGGAATTACTTCGGCATGATGAAACCTGCCATTGAGTTGCAGGAAAAAGGGGAGGCCCTCTACTTCATCGCCGACCTTCATGCGCTCACCACAGTGCGTGATGCAGGGGCCTTGCGTCAGAATACCCGCGAGATCGCAATCGACTTCCTTGCTTGTGGGCTTGATCCGAAGAAAGCATGCCTCTTTCGTCAGAGTGACATCACCTGTATTCCGGAACTCTCCTGGATTCTCTCGACTGTTACCCCCATGGGCCTGCTGGAGCGGTGCCACTCCTACAAGGACAAACTAGCCAAGGGCCTTCATGCATCACTCGGCCTCTTCTCTTACCCTGTTCTCATGGCTGCAGACATTCTTGCCTACGACAGCGATGTCGTCCCGGTAGGGCGCGACCAAAAACAACACCTCGAAGTGACCCGTGACATCGCGGTGAAGATCAATGAACTCTATGGGGAGATCTTCAAGCTGCCAGAAGCCATGATCCGTGATGAATCGGCAGCCCTTCCCGGCACCGATGGGGCCAAAATGAGCAAGAGTTACGGAAATACCGTGGAGCTCTTTTTGGAAGAGGCCCTACTTAGAAAAAAGATCATGGCAATCCAGACCGACTCCACCCCCGTGGAGTCACCGAAGCCAGTCGAGGGATCGGCGATCCTGGGCATCTATCGACATGTCTCCTCACCCGCCGATTATGCCGCTATGGAGGCTGACTTTCTGGTCGGAGGAAAAGGATACGGAGACTTAAAAAAACGTCTTTTTGCCGGTGTTTGGGAGCACTTTGCCCCCATGAGGGAGGAGCGTGCCCGCATCTCTGCCGATCCTGGTGAGGTGGATCGCATCCTGAACGAGGGTGCAAAGCGCGCCACTGAAATCGCTACCCCTGTCATGGATAGGCTCAGGAAAGTAATCGGCCTGAGATAGATCCCCGGAAGGCTCTGGTATAAAGACTTGCCCCGTGCGGGTTGTGTGATAAATTCTATTTATTGACGCGGGGTGGAGCAGCCCGGTAGCTCGTCAGGCTCATAACCTGAAGGTCGTAG
>CAINEX010000130.1 GCA_903847935.1 uncultured Spartobacteria bacterium
CATGCCGGCCTTTGAGGATCGTCCCAGTCGTGCCTGGGTTGGTGGCAGGGAGATTGAGGTCGGGTCTCTCATGCCGCTTGTGATGATCAATCCCGAAATCCACGCTGTGGGCGACGAGAGAACCATTGAGACCGAAGGTTGCCTCAGTATACCGGGTCTCCACAACGAGGTAGAGCGTCCCGCCCGGGTCCGTGTTGTGTGTCAGGATATCGACGGGAGCATGCTCGACTTCGAGGCAGAGGGACTTCTTTCACGAGCCGCCCAGCATGAGGTTGACCATCTGCACGGCATCCTCTTTATCGACTACCTCTCCCCGGAAACCCTTGCGGAACATCAACCTCTCCTCCGGAAGTTTCAGGCCAAGTCCTTTGCCTTTTAGAGGCTAGGTATCTCTTGGCGTGGTCTAGAGTCTCACACCCAAAGATTGCTCTTAGTCTTCCCCTTGCGACTCCTGCCCTACAGGCAAGCAACTGCAGAAGATGTTGCGGTCTCCGTAGACATTGTCCACCCGTGAGACGGAGGGCCAGAACTTGTGGTTCTTTAGCCAGGGAGCCGGATAGGCGGCCTGCGTGCGCGAATAGGGTCTTGACCACTCATCGGCAGTGACTGTGAGGGCCGTGTGAGGGGCACGCTTAAGGGGATTGTCGGCTTTATCGAGTGTACCCTTTTCGATGGCGATGAGTTCAGCATGGATTGCAATCATGGCATCACAGAATCGGTCCATCTCCTCCTTAGATTCGCTCTCGGTTGGCTCGATCATCAGTGTTCCGGGGACTGGCCAACTCATGGTCGGTGCATGGAATCCGTAATCCATCAAGCGCTTGGCCACATCCTCTACCTCAACCCCGGCCCGCGTCTTCCATTCACGCAGATCGAGGATGCACTCATGGGCAACGGTTCCGTTGGCACCCTTGTAAAGGATCGGGAAGAAGGACTCCAAGCGCTTGGCCATGTAGTTGGCGTTCAGGATGGCAATCGCACTAGCCATGGCGAGGCCGTCAGGTCCCATCATGCGAAGATACATCCAGCTGATCACACAAATGCTGGCACTCCCCCAGGGAGCCGCACTGACCTCGGTCACCGCCTGGTATCCACCCGTTGGGATCACGGAGTGCCCGGGAAGGAAGGGTGCAAGGTGCTCGGCAACACCGATCGGTCCCACACCAGGACCTCCTCCTCCATGAGGGATACAGAAGGTCTTGTGGAGATTCAGATGACAGACGTCGGCACCGATATCACCGGGACTGCAGAGACCCACCTGTGCGTTCATGTTGGCCCCGTCCATGTAGACCTGACCGCCCGCCTCGTGAACCATTGTGCAGATTTCCTTGATCCGTGACTCAAAGACTCCGTGCGTGGAGGGATAGGTCACCATGAGTGCGGCAAGCCGGTCGCGATGGAGCTCGACCTTGCTCTTTAGATCATTCACATCGACATTCCCCTCATCGTCGCAGGCAACCCCGACGATTTCCATACCAACCATCGCCGCACTGGCCGGGTTGGTCCCGTGGGCGGAAAGGGGGATCAGACAGACTTTGCGATGGTGATCGCCTCGGGAACGGTGATAGGCCCGGATCACAAGCAATCCCGCATATTCCCCCTGAGAACCTGCATTGGGTTGGAGGGAGAAGGAATGGAAGCCGGTGATCTCGGAGAGCCACTGCTCCAGTTGACGGAAGATGATTGCGTACCCCTGCGTCTGGGAAGGAGGCACGAACGGGTGGAGCGAACCGATATGTTCCCAGGTCACAGGCAGCATCTCGGCTGTGGCATTAAGCTTCATCGTGCAGGATCCGAGGGGGATCATCGAGGTCGTGAGGGAGAGATCCTTGGCCTCAAGACGACGAAGATAGCGGAGCATCTCAGTCTCGGTGTGGTGGGTATTGAAAACGGGATGTGTAAGAAATTCGGAGGAGCGCCGCAGATCATCGGGCATCTGCCAGGAAATCGGATTATTTCGGATAACCCCGGAACCTTTGCCAAAGAACTCAACAAGGTGATCGGTGCTTACGGAAGTCTCATCAAGGGAGATTGTCACGGCATGATCTCCCATGAAGCGGAGGTTGATGCCAACCTTATCGGCGCGGGAACGCAAGGAAGCCGATTCCGCCGGCGTGACATTCACCCGGACGGTATCGAAGAACGGGGCGCCTGCAACGGACCAACCTGCTGTGGCGAGGGTGGCGGCAAGTTTCAAGGCATGAAGATGAATCTTCTCTGCAATCTCGCGAAGTCCCTTTGGACCGTGATAAACGGCGTACATGGAAGCGATCACGGCCAGCAGAACCTGAGCCGTGCAGATGTTGCTGGTCGCCTTCTCGCGGCGGATATGCTGTTCGCGTGTCTGGAGCGTGAGTCGGTAGGCGGGATTTCCATCAGCATCACGCGAAACGCCCACTAATCGGCCCGGTAGTCGACGCTTGAATTCATCACGAACCGCAAGATACGCAGCATGAGGTCCGCCATAGCCCATCGGCACCCCGAAGCGTTGCGTTGAGCCCACCACGATATCAGCACCCATTTCTCCGGGGGGCTTGAGAAGTACTAGGGCGAGTGGATCGCAGGCCACGATGGCAAGACCACCGGCGGCATGGATTTTCCCGATTGCCAGTGAGGGATCCGTGATGGAGCCATCCGTGGCAGGGTATTGAAGAAGTCCACCACAGAGTCCCGAATCGGGAATCTCCTCAACTCCACCAACGATCAACTCGATCCCAAGTGGCTCGGTCCTTGTGCGGAGAAGGGAGATCGTCTGGGGATGGCAATCCTTGGAGACAAAAAACCGTGGGGAGTCCGCATGGCCCTTGAGGTCATGACACATCGCCATGGCCTCCGCCGCGGCAGTCGCCTCATCAAGCATTGAAGCATTGGCAATTGCCATGCCGGTGAGGTCGCAAACCATCGTCTGGAAATTTACCAAGGCCTCCATCCTGCCCTGTGAAATCTCAGCCTGATACGGCGTGTAAGCGGTGTACCATCCTGGATTCTCGAGGATGTTCCTGCGGATAACGGGAGGAAGATGGGTTCCATGATATCCCATGCCGATGTAGGAGGGACGGAGTTCGTTCTGAAGGGCTATATCATGTAATTCCTTCAGCGCCTCCTCTTCGCTGAGAGCGATCGGCAGGGACAAAGGGCGACGAAGACGAATCTCTTCGGGAACGGTCTTGTCGATCAGTTCCTCAAGGGAGGTGAAGCCGAGAAGGCGAAGCATCTCTCCGATCCCCGTGTGATGGGATCCAAGATGACGTCGGGAAAAGCGGCCTCGGGAGAGAACTCCATCAAGCTGAGCTGCGTCAACGCTGCTCATTGACCGATCTGGGCCGAGTAGGCTTCAGGGGTGAGCAGGGAATCAATTTCCGCGACATCTGATGCCTTCATTCGATAAATCCAGCCCTGGCCGAAGGGGTCTGTGTTGAGTAGGGCCGGATTCGATGCAAGCTCGGCATTCACCTCGGTCACGTTCCCCGAGAGCGGGGAATAGATGTCGCTTGCAGCCTTCACTGACTCGACCACGGCAGCAGTGGCACCTGCTTTCACCTCAGCACCGACCTTGGGAGGCTCGGCGTAGACAATATCGGTCAACTCCGCCTGAGCATGATCGGTGATCCCCACGGTGATTGTATCACCTTCGGAGCGGATCCATTCGTGTGTTTTGGCGTAGCGGAGATCGGTAGGAACATTCATCGTGAAAAGAGGATTATGGGTAAGGATGAGTCGACTTTGAAGCTGAAAGGGGAGTTAAAAACCGCTATTTTGAATAAAACGGAAGTGCAACCACGGTAGCGGCGTAGCGGCGCTCCCGCACTTCAATTTCAAGCCCCGTACCGGGAGTCGCAAGCGATGGGGGTAGGTAGGCCATGGCTATCCCCTCCCCAAGACTTGGGGAGAGAGCTCCGCTACAGGTTTCACCCACAGAATGCCCTTCCGAAATCACGGGATAGTGGGATCTGAGAGGGGGCCCGGTGACCGTCAGTTTCAAAGGGGTCAGCAGGGAGGGTAGTCCCTTGGAGCGCTGGGTTTCGAGTGCTTTCCTTCCCGAGAAATCACCCTTGGCCGCATCATCCAAGGAGGCAAATTTTCCCAGGCCAGCCTCCAGAGGAGTACGATCCGGTGAGAGATCGGAGCCATTGAGAGGATATCCCATTTCGAGGCGAAGCGTGTCCCGAGCACCGAGACCACAGGGCTTGACTCCGGCAGCAAGCAAGTTCTGCCAAAGTGCTTCCCCATTGCCTTGGGCGACGGGAACGAAAAGCTCAAAGCCATCCTCCCCAGTGTAACCCGTTCGGGCAACCAGCGAAGGAATGGATCCATCCGATGCCACTAGTGGGGCAATGCCGTTGCGCTTGGGCACCTCGCAGGAGGGGTAAAGGGAGCGGAGAATCTTCTCCGAATCCGGGCCTTGGAGAGCAATTGCCGCATAGTCATCGCCGAGATCCCTCAAGATCACCGATCCATCAGAGGGCAACCTCGAACGCATCCACTCCAAATCAAGATCACGGCAGGCCCCGTTGATCACGAGAAAATAGGCAGCTTCTCCCGTCCGATAGATGATCAGATCGTCGATGACACCACCTTTCTCGTTAAGCATCATGGTGTATTGACCACGGGATAGGGCCAGTTTTCCGACGCGGTTTGTCAGGAGTTGCTCCAGCCATTCCAGAGCACCGGCACCTTCGACCAAAACCTCACCCATGTGGGAGATATCAAACATCCCGGATGAGGAACGCACGGCACGATGCTCATCCATGATACCGGTATACTGAACAGGCATGAGCCAACCTCCGAACTCCACCATCCGGGCCCCGCTTGCAAGATGGCAGGCTTCCAGTGGGGTGTGTTTCAGTGTGACTGGGTCGCTCATGATTGCTGGGTTGTTGATCCGTTGGGGCGACGGACATTGAAATCCAGATAGGTGTAGGAATGGAACATCTTCTCGTATTCATCAACCAGACGCATGGCCTCGTTGGGCTTCAGACGATCCCCCTTGAGGGCGGCGTCGGCCTGCGACTTGATGCGTCGTGCCAGTTCCTTGGTATCCCACTGGGTCAGCGTCAACACTTGGTCAATCGTGTTACCGGGAAGAACCTCCTCAATGTAATAGCCGGCCTCTTCATCCTCATCCAGGAAGACATGCATCTCGTTGACACGGCCAAAGAGATTGTGGAGGTCTCCCATAATGTCCTGATAGGCACCCGAAAGAAATATCCCCAAGTAGTAGGGCTCGCCGGGACGTATTCGGTGAACGGGAAGAGTCTCCTTCACGTCTTGAAAATCAATAAACTTCGCCATCTTCCCATCAGAGTCGCAGGTAATGTCAACTAGGGTGCCGCTGCGATCTGGAATCTCATCAAGGCGGTGAATCGGCATCACCGGGAACAACTGGCCCAGAGCCCAGTGATCAAGAAGTGACTGGAAGACGGAGAAGTTGCAGAGGAGTTGGTCAGCAAGGGCCACCTCAAGCTCCCTGACCTCTTCAGGCACCTGATTCATCCCGACATGAAGCTTCACGATCTCAGCTGCAATCTGCCAGTAGAGAGTGTCGATTTTCGCCTTCGGTCGGAGATCGAGAAGACCCAGGTCAAACATGGACTGGGCCTGATCGCGGATCTGTTGAGCATCGTGGAGGTTCTCAAGCCGGCGTTTCTCATTCAGACCCGATTTGATCTCGATCATGTCAGCCACTTGCTTCGGATCACCGGGGGAGGCAGTCACCTCACCCAAGTGGTTCTCTTTCTCGATGGAACCGAAGGCCTCGATGACGAGGACGGAGTGGGGAGCCACAATGAACCTACCACTCTCGCTCACGATCACGGGGTGATCGACTTGCTCCGAGTCACAGACCTCCATGATGTTGTAGACGATGTCGCGGGAGTACTCGTGGAGGGAATAGTTCCGGGAACTGTCAAAGCTCGTGCGTGAGCCGTCGTAGTCAATGCCGAGACCTCCACCCACGTCAAGATAGCCGAGTGAGTGACCCATTTTCTTTAACTTGGCATAGAAGCGCGCGGCTTCCCGAGTGGCCCGGTTAATCGTTCCGATGTCAGGGACCTGTGAGCCGACGTGGTAGTGCAGCAATACCAGAGCATCCGAGATGCCCTCTGCGTGCAGGGTGTCGCTCATCGAGACGAGGTCCGCCGTGGAGAGACCGAACTTGGCGTTTTCCCCGCCACTCGTGGCCCACTTGCCAGCTCCTTTGGAAAGCAGTCTCACGCGAGCGCCGATCATGGGCGTCACCCCGACCTGCTTGGCCACGGCAAGGATCTGGTGAAACTCTTCGAGCTTCTCCACCACAAGGATCACTTTTTTTCCCAATTTCAGTCCAATGAGCGCGGCACGGATGAACTCGTCATCCTTATAGCCGTTTCCAATCACCAGACTCTCGGGATCGGAGTGGACGGCAAGGGCGGCGATCAACTCCGGTTTACTACCCGCCTCGATTCCAAAATGATACGGAAGGCCCGCATCGACAATCTCCTCCACGACCTCGCAGAGTTGGTTCACTTTGATCGGAAAGACTCCCCTGTACTGGTTCTTGTAGCCGCATTCGGAGATCGCACGGGCAAAGGATTCGTTCAGTCTGCGAACCCGGTCCCGAAGCAGGTCATGGGCACGTATCAGGAGAGGAAACCGCAGCCCGCGTTCCTTGGCTTCAGCGACAAGCTCCATGAGATCAATTTCCTCACCCTCACGACGTCGCGGCCGGATGGCTGCGTGCCCCGAGGCATTCACGGTGACATATCCTTCAGACCATCCCTCCACGTTGTAGAGCGCTGATGTTTGGGTGGTGATGTTACCGGATGGAGAAGGTGTCATTGATAAAAGAGGCAGGGAATGGAATTAACAAACCCCCACCCGTTTTACCACTGGATGCTGAGATTTTTTTACATCCTGCAACGGATGCCGGGGGATTGATCCCTGGCGCCCAGTGTGAGAGCATTCTCACATAGCACTTCCTCCTAGATGAAAATTCTCCATATTGACGCTTTTGCAGGGATCAGTGGTGACATGACCGTTTCCGCACTACGTGATCTGGGAGTTCCGGAAGAGGTCTTCCAAGAAGCCCTTTCCGCTCTCTCCATAGAGCTCCCGGAGTGCCGATTTGAGCGGGATCTTAGAAATGGAATCGCCGGATGGAGGTTCAAGGTGAAGGGACACGATCAAGAGGATGGATCTGAAGCCGTTCACCATCATCATAGGCCCGAAGAAGAGGATCATCACGGAGAAGGAAACACCCATTCACATCCTCACTCTCCCTCTCACTCGCATTCCGACCTGCATCGGCATGGGCACACTCACGATCACGGGCATAAGTCATCGGACTCTCATACGCATGGCCGGAATCATGCCGAAATTGTGACTCTTCTGGAAAAGAGCACTCTCTCACCTGCGGTCAGAAACCGAGCTCTTGCCCTCTTCCGACGCATTGCCATCGCCGAGGGCTCTATTCACGAGGTGCCACCAGAAAGCGTCGGATTTCATGAGGTCGGTGCCGTCGATTCGATCGCGGATATTGTCTGCGCCTGCGCGGGATTTGAGTATCTCCGGATCGATCGGATCAGCTGTGGTGAACTCATCGAGGGATCTGGTCACATTCATTGCGCCCACGGAACCTTCCCTCTGCCAGCACCTGCCACGCTAGCCCTTCTCAAGGGCATTCCCTTTCGCCAGGTCAACGAACCATGGGAGCATATCACTCCAACCGGGGCGGCCATTGTGGCGGAATTTGCTACCTCCTTTACCCCGATGCCCGAGATGTCCGTCGAATCGATCGGCTACGGACTAGGAAGCCGTCACACCCCCAACCGGCCCAATGTTCTTCGCCTGATTCTTGGGAAGAGAGTGGAAAAGAATACCGCTGAAACGGATGAAGTCGTCGAACTCCGCTGCAATCTCGATGATCTCTCTCCAGAACATGCCTCCAGCGCCCTTGAGGCCATGATAAAAGCAGGGGCACTTGATGCCACGCTGACGCCGACCGTCATGAAAAAAGGGCGTTCGGGCTGGATTCTGGAGGTTCTTTGCGGGGAGAGCGATGCCCAGAGACTTTCCGAAATCATATTGCGCCAGACCACCGCATTCGGTGTCCGGAGGCATCGCCTGGAGCGAATGAAGCTCGAGCGCCACCATCGTGACGTGAGCACGGAGTTCGGGAACATTTCGGTCAAGGTCGGACTCCTGGGAGGCGAAGTGATCCAAGAGTCCCCTGAATTCTCCTCCTGTGCGGAGGCTGCGGCTCGGCATCAGGTGCCGGTCAGGGAAGTTCATTCCGCCGCACTGCGATCCATCGCCAACGCTTAGAACTATAACAATCCGGTCTCGCGAAAACTGAAGTAGGGGGCAAGCTCTCCTCTTTTCGCTCCAATGATCACGTGGTCGATCAGGGGGATCTGAAGGAGTGTGCCGGCCTCGCTCAGACGCCGTGTCAACCGGCGGTCAGCCTCACTCGGTTGCGGATCTCCCGAAGGATGATTGTGAACGACGGCGATCGCGTAGGCCCCCTTGGCCACGGCTGGCCTGAAGATCTCACGCGGGTGGGCGATGCTCTCGTTAAGACTTCCATGGGATATCTCCTTCTCCTCAAGCAGACCATGTCGAGTATCGAGCAGGAGCACCCTCAGTGACTCGTGAGGGAGTGACTGCATCTCCCCGGCAAGGAGTTCATAAATCACCCCGGCGCGGTCCACCCGTAATTTTTCGGCTTCCGGTCTGGCCATCCTGCGTCCCATTTCGAAGGCCGCCTTGAGCTCAGCAGCCTTTGCGGGGCCGATCCCGGAGAACTTACCCAATTCCTGAGTGGTACATCCCGCGAGGCGGCGTAGCGTCCCCCATTCCTTGATAAGCAACTTGGAAAGGGAGAGAACATCTGTTCCTGCCGTGCCGGTCCGCAGGAAAATAGCCAGAAGCTCCGCATCTGTCAGGACATCGGCACCATGCTTGGCAAGTCGCTCCCTTGGTTTCTCAGACTCGGAAAGTTCCCGAAAGTTCGAGGCGATCATGGGGGAACCTAGCCCGATGAGAGCTATCCGCAAGGGATAGAATTTGGAGAACTTCCTCCAGAATAATCAACCAGACCCAGCATCACCGGGAGGGATATTTTCCCACTTCCTAGCAGAGCGAATCAAGCACTCCCCGCAGGTATTCGGTCATCGAACCCAAGGCTGCGGCGTGGCGATTCTCCTGAACCTTTTCGAGCTCGGATTCGGCCTCATCAACCAGAACCCTCGCCGCCTGAACCGCTGCACCGAGGGCCCCGCGGGATGTCACGAGTTCGACAAGCACTGATGGGGACATCCCTCCCTCCGATAGAAGAAGACTTTGGATCTCATCACGCTGCTTCGGGGTGGAGTTCTGAAGCAGCAAAAGGATCGGAAGGGTGAACTTGCCGCAGGCAATATCGGTACCCAGCGTTTTACCGATCATCTCCTCGTCACCGACAAGATCAATGCAATCGTCAAGAACCTGATAGGCGATACCGACTTTATTGCCGTAGTTCTTAAGGGCGCCGATCACCATCGGTGAGGCGCCGCTCAAAAAGGCCCCGAGTTCGCAGGAGACGGCGAAGAGGGCTCCCGTTTTCATCTGGACCATCCGATAGTATTCAAAAAGGGGAAGGTTCACATCAAATCGACGCTGAGTCTGAAGGATCTCGCCGGTGCAGACATCAGCCGCCGCATCAGCGATCCGCCGTGACACATCGGAGTTGGAAAACTTTGTCGAAAGGCGCAGGGCATGCGCGAAGAGAACGTCACCCACCAGAACCGTCAGGGAGTTTCCCCACTTGGCATTGAGCGTGGGCCTATCCCTCCGTCGGTCGGCACCATCCATGATGTCGTCATGCACAAGGCTTGCGATGTGGATGAGTTCCACAATGACAGCGAGATCAACGTGGTCCGAGACAATCCTCCCGGTAGCTCCTCCGGAAAGAAGGGCCAAGGCCGGACGGAGACGCTTTCCGCTGCCGCCGATAGCGTACTCGATGTAATGCTCGACGGCAGAATCAACAGCCTTGGACTGCTCCAGAATTCGCTCCTCCACGGAATAGAGGTCGGGCCCGATTAGTTCGATCGCCGAGGCGAAGGCCTCGTGGGATCTCGGATCAATTTCTTTTGTCGACCATCTTGTGAAGTTTTTCACCTCATAACTTTCGCTCATTGGCGAACGATCGTCAATGAAGCGCTGATTAAGCGTGAGGAATGATCAAGAGATTACCCCTCCTAACCTTAATTAAACCTTTCGTGGTCTTTTGGGTCCCATTCCGAGGCGGATGGCTTCCCTGATCACTGGAAAGGGGAGAAGTCGACTACCGCGCACAAGAAGGGCAAGCAGGGGATTCGGAATGACTCCCGGTTTGTCGTGTTCCAGCCCAATCAGGGCCTGCCGAACAACCAGTTCGGGCGTGCTGGCCAAGGAGGGATGAGTCCGCTCCATGGCACGGATGGTCTCTCCACTCCTTCCCGCCACATCGAAGAACTCGGTCGGAACGGGTCCGGGGCAAAGCGCTGTGACATTGATTCCCTCCAGGGCAAGCTCCATGCGGAGTGCCTCACTGAGGCTCGTGACATACGCTTTGGTGGCCGCATAGACGGCCATCTCCGGCAACGGGTAGAAGCCCGCCACGGAACTCACGTTCAAGATACCCGAGGGACTCTGGGCCTGGAGCATGGGTAGCAGGAGGTGTGTGAGATGGGTCAGTGCGGTTACATTCACCTCAAGCATGGGGGCAATCCTCTCCCACTCAGCCGTGTCAAAAGTCCCCAGATCGCCGAGGCCGGCATTATTGATCAAGAGGTTCACTGGAATCTGCTCCCTAATGATCCGGGAGGAGAGGTTAAGACGCTCGTTTGAGAGGGAGAGATCTGCCCTGTGGGTATCAAGACGAAGCGATGGAAAACTTTTTTTAAGCGCGGCCGACAACTCCTCGAGACGCCCTTCCCGCCGACCGACGAGAATGAGCCTTGCGGCAACAGGTGCGAGTTGCTTGGCAAATTCGGATCCAAGACCAGCCGTAGCACCGGTGATAAGTGCCGTGCAGCCCTTGGTGGAAAATTTTTGTAAGCGTCCTTGAATCATTGTTTTGATAATCGATCTTTTCTGAAAATCTCACGGATCGGGTGCTCGTCCAGCACATTGGCTTCGATTCCTCCCAGCTTTTCGGAATCATAAAGCTGGATGCCCACATAAAAGAAGAGTGGGCAGATAGGCAACTCCTGACTCACAAGGAACTCTTCGGCGGCTTGCAGTGTCTCAAAACGCAACTTGGGATCGGTCTGCCCTGCCGCTTCGTGAATCATTCGGTCATAGTCACGACTCTTCCATCCGGTGCGATTATTACCACTTTCAGAAAGAAAGAGATCGAGGAAGGTATTTGGATCGGGGTAATCCCCCACCCAACTGGAACGGGCGATCCCGAAATCAAGCGAACCAAGTGAGTTCAAGTAGACCTTCCACTCCTGACGCGCAAGCTGGATGGTGACGCCGAGTTGTTCTTTCCACATCGCCTGGAGTTCGATGGCAACCGCCTCATTCATCTCCCCCTCGCTGTAGAGGTAGGTGGTCAGGGGAAATCCTTTTCCATCGGGGTAACCCGCCTCTGAGAGAAGGGCCCGTGCCTTCTCGGCATCCTCGGAAAGTCCTTTTGCGGGATTGTATCCGGGGATGCCGGGTGGGACAAAACTCAGGGCTGTCGACTCCCCTGCCCTTGTGATTTTGTTCGTGATGAGTCTCCGGTTCACCGTCATCGCAAACGCCTTGCGGACGCGAGGATCCGTAAAGGGCCCCTTGGCGCAATTAAAGCGGAGAAAATACGTCCCAAGAAAAGGGGCTGCATGAAAATCGGATCGCACCTTGAGCGCTTCGAGCAGCGAGGGTGGTGCCAGCCCCTTATCCATAATCAGGTCAGCCTGTCCCACGGCATAAAAGTTGTAGGCCACGTTGGCTTGGCTGATCGGCAGGACTTCCACTGAGCCTAACCCAACTGCGGAGGCATCCCAGTAGGAGGGGTTTTTCTTAAGAAGAACGCTCTCATTGATCCTCCAAGCGCTCATGGTGAAGGCGCCATTACCAACGAGTTTGCCGGGCTTGATCCAGTCATCACCATACTTGGCGATGAGATCAGTGCGAACCGGATAGAGTGTCGGGAAGGCGCAGAGATCGAGGAAATAGGGTGTCGGTTGTCGGAGTGTGACCCACAGGGTTCCCGGATCAAGCGCTCTCACTCCGACAGACGCGAAATCAACGCTCTTCCCGTTTGCAAAATCCTCGGCGCCCTTGACTGAAAAGAGCTGGTAGCTGTAGGCGGAGGCGGTGACGGGATCAAGAGTCCGCCGCCAGGAGTCGACGAAATCATTTGCCGTGACGGGACGTCCATCACACCATCGAGCAGAGGGCCGAAGGTGGAAGGTGTAGGTCCGTTGATCGGTGGAGATTTCCCAAGATGAGGCCACTCCCGGCAAAGCATGGCCGCGCTTGTCAAAGCGGAGCAAACCCTCAAAGAGGGCATTGACGATCCTCCCCTCAGGTTGTCCGGTGATGAGTGCGGGATCGAGTGTCTCCGGCTCCGCTCCGTTGATGAAGATGAGATCAGCGCGTGGGTGGCTTGGCGAGCAACCGCAGCAAAGCACCAACAAGACCACCAACGAAAAGAATCGAGCCACCAACTTCTCAGTCATGATGCGGGACCGCGTGGCTGCAGGGAACACCCTCGGCAAATTCGGTCAGGCTGAGCAGCGTGGTCTCAGCGATATTACGTAACGCATGATTGGTCAGAAAGGCCTGGTGACCCGTCACAATAACGTTCGGGAAGGTGAGTAGACGGGCAAAAGTGTCATCATTAATGATATCGGAAGAGCGATCCTCAAAGAAGAGTGAGGCCTCTTCCTCGTAAACGTCGATGGCCAGGAATCCTATTTTTCGGCTTTTCAGCGCCTCGACGACGGACGGAGTGTCGAGAAGAGCACCGCGACTTGTGTTGATCAGGAAAACCCCCTCCTTCATCAGGTCGATTGACTCTGCGTTGATGAGGTGAAAGGTCGAGGGCATCAGCGGCACATGCAGCGTGATGATATCCGAAAACCGGAAGAGTTCCTCGCGGGTATCCACGTAGGAGGCCCGTAGCATGACCTCCTCGTTCGGCTCCTCGTCATAGGCGAGGATCTTGCAGCCAAATCCACTCAGTAGTCGCACGACAGCTGATCCGATACGCCCCGTTCCGCAGACTCCGACCGTCATGTCGCGAAGTTCGAACCCGCATAAACCTTCGAGATTAAAATCGGCTCGTCTCACCCGGTTGTGACCCTCGTGAATGTGGCGACCCAACGTGAGGATAAGGCCGATCGTGAACTCAGCAACGGCATTGGGCGAGTAGGCGGGCACATAGGCAAGCTGGATCCCCAAATCCTGTGCCGCGATCCGATCGATCTGATTGAAACCTGCACTGCGGGTGGCCAGAAAGCGGGTTCCCCCCTCCTTGAGTTTCTCGAGCACGGAGCGGTCAGCAACATCGTTCACGAAAATCAGTGCCGCCTCGTGCCCTCTGGCAAGCGCTACGGTCTGCCCATCCAACCGAACGTCAAGAAAAGTGAACTCGATGGAGCCACCCCGCACGGACTTGGCGGCATGCTCCAAAACATGGCGCTCATAGCGTTTGGTGTTGAAGACGGCGACTTTCATGGCTCAATCATGGCGAGGAACGATCGTTCGTTCCAGCCATTCGGCAGGTTCACCGTGGATCCGGCATCACTTTCTGCTCCCGATTGGAGGCAGAAATCACCTTCCTGTAATAGTAGGCTGAGGGCTTCAGAATACGGTCTTTCGTTTTTGGATCCATGGTGGAGAGGCCAAACTTGGGGACATAGCCGTAGTGCCACTCGTAATTGTCGGCGAGCGACCAGACAAAGTACCCCTTCACGTCGTATCCCTCGTTCATGGTCTCGCGGATCTGGTTGATATGCTCCCTCAGGTAGGAGAGTCGCTTCTGCTCACTCTTGGTGGCGATGCCGTTCTCTGTGATCATCATCGGCTTGTCATAGCGTTTCCCGACATAGCGGATCTGCTTGCCCAGTCCCTTGGGGTCGATGCGCCATCCCATCATCGTGAAGTTAGGACCATGCTTGGCTCCCTCGGAGAGGAAGCTGATTGGGCCGGCCATCTGACTATAGTAGTAGTTGAACCCGATGATGTCGCAGACATCGTAGATCCTGTCGAGGTGGTCGAAATTGGAATGCATGACCGTGTTGTAGAGTAAGCCTCCTGGGTCCAAGGGGGCATGAGTCCACCAGGGCAACGCTTCGACGCTAAGCACCTTGGCCGAGGGC
>CAINEX010000131.1 GCA_903847935.1 uncultured Spartobacteria bacterium
CTCTCCAGTGAAGATGCCGAGAGGGATGATGACTTCATGCTCAACCACTCCTTGATCCACGACCTCACGGTGTAGTTGTCGAGAGTGGGTTGCCCTACCCTCTTCAGAATCCCATTGAGGATCTCCCTTGCCACATCAGTAGTCATGCCTCCCTCTGGCACAAGATCCTCGGCACTCTGTAGTTCCAGACAGACGGCAAGTGCCTTGTCCTTGTCCTTTTGTCGAGTGGTGGTTTTAACCCAGTCCCCATCATTGGTTTTATATGAGCAGTACCAAACCTTGGTGCCATCTCTTTGGAACACGGTTGCCATGACTGGGAAATTACTGGGAAAAGTCACATAGGTCAAGATAGGTTATGTAAGAATTCCTACACTGTTAAAACATCCATATCAGTGGCTGTGAACCGAGACGAGGGTTCGATTCCCTCCATCCGCTTACCTCCTAGAGGCTTATAGAATGAGCCTCTACAGCCGATCAGAAATCAGTGTAACTCAGAATGTAACTTTTTTTGAATGAACCTTTCCCAAGTGGGATTGCCTTTGGGTGGTGCTTGAGATCGCAGTAAGCGGTATCGATGAACACAAAATTTGTAGGACTCACGATCTATTGGGGGTGGTCACTTTTGCCCCTGTAGCAAAAACGATCGTTTGTGAAGCAGTGGTCGGATTGACCAGATTTGGTCGTTTTAGGCTCCCATGGCTGTTTCTAAAGCCGTCTCCATATCTTAGTTTTAAAAACCTGTCCGCGACGTCTAGCGTTGCAACCCGACTTCCAAGCCCTGAGAACACAACGCAAGGAAAGGCGTAAAGTCCTACGCCGACCAATTAGCAATACCTCACTGCGCCAAAATCACAAAACCTACCTTAACTTCCTTTTGAAGAGTTCTAGCGTCATCTCCCAACCAATGCGTGTGGCCGCCGCATCATATCGGAGGCCCTCATCCCGTGCAAAGGCATGGGCTGTGTTGAACTCGTGCCAGGTGAAGTCCCTCCCCGTTTCGGTGAGATGATCGTAGATCTTACGGCGTCCTTCCGCGGGGACATGGGGATCCTGACGACCGAAGATCATCAGTAACTCCGCCTCGATCTCACCGCTGCGCACGAGCGTGTCATCGCACTCTCCCTTCCCTAAGGTCGCGGAGTGGATATCGGTCGCGAACCAGCAAGCCGAGGCAAGCACGCGGGTATCGAGAGCTGTGCGCAAGGCAAGATGTCCTCCCAGGCAAAAGCCGATCGTGCCAACCCCCTTCCTTCGGTACTCTGGACGATTCACGAGCGAATCGATCAGTGCCTTGGAGTCGGAGTCGAAGCCCGAAACCGGTTTCTCGAACTTGAGGAAATTCCCCCGATCCGTCCCCTCCTTGTTATAGCAAAGGACGGTGCCCGGAGCCTCGTACTCGTGGTAGATCTCAGGGACCAGCACTTCAAACCCTTCGCAGGCGAGACGCGCAGCCAATCGGGAAATCGGTCCGGTCATCTGGTAGATCTCAGAATAGAGAATTACGGCAGGCCAGCCCCCTTCCTTGGGCAGAAACCGATGCACGCGCATCGGGCCGGTCGGAGTGGAGAGATCGATGAAGTCAGGTTCCTTAATAGTCATTGAAAGGTGATGGCGATGCTATCGAAGAATTAATATGGAAAACAGGAAAGCAGGAAGAGACTATTCGACTTCATGAGCAGTCCGCTGATCAAATCCGTCGTCCGCACCAAACTCCTTCTGACCGGACGTGCCTCAGCGACCAATGGCATCATCAAGATTCGTGACCAGTATCTGGGACTCGCATCCAAGCTCTCCATTCAGGAGGGGACAACCGCTGTCTCCATTCCTCCGATGATCGGAGTCGATCCCGAGATGCAACATTGGTCTTTCTTCCAGATTCTGGAACACAATGCCATTGTGAACCGGATGATCGCGCACACCGTGGAGAAGTTGGCCCGCCGCGAGGATCCCACCCCCGAGCGCCCGGTCAACCATAAGACCGATGTTCTGCCGCATGAAGTAGCCTTATCAGGCTCGGAACAGATCGAGGCCTTCCGTGAGTCAGTGGATGACTATCTCTCCATGATTGAAACTCTCCCTCATCTCCGAGGAACCGCAGAAACTCCCCATCCTGTCTTCGGTCTCTTTGATGCCCACAAGTGGCACTGCATGCTCGGCTTTCACCTTGGTCTTCACTTGAAACAGGCGGAGAAGGTGATCTCTCTCTTGCCTCGCTGAATCATGAAACTTGATCTCCGCCAATCCTGGCTTCTTGAGCAAGAGACCGATTTTCGTCCCGGCACGGCCACCTTCTCCTGGAAGGATGGAAGACTCATTTTGGAAGCCGACTTCATTGACGATGAAGCCGGAAGCTCCGCCACCGCAAATCAGCAGAAGATGTGGGAGCATGGTGATGTGATCGAACTCTTTTTTCAGCGCGAAGGAAATATCGATTACCACGAGTATCAGATCTCCCCGAATGGGTTTACCCTGGCGCTTCACTATCCGGATTATGCCGCGGCCGTTGCCGTTAGAAAAGGTGAACGCCAACTTGAAGAGTTCTTCATTCCCCCTCCTTTGGAAGCTAAGGCGCAGAGGACAAAAGAGGGATGGTGCGGGCGACTCGTCGTCCCACTGGAAGGCGCGCCCGGAGACCGGATCAGGGTAAGTTGCAGCCGATACGACTACGGCACCGGAAGAGCACCTATTCTCTCAAGCACCTCAGTTCACAAAGCCCGGGAGTTTCACCGCTCCTCGGAGTGGCAGGAGTTCATTCTTTAGGGAACAGACGTTTATTCCTTCGGGGTTCCGTCTTGAAAGAAACCCCGCTTGTTCGGATCAACCGGGATCTTTTCAGCTTGGAAGGCGTAGGAGGCGACGAGTTGTTCGAAAGAGGGAAGCGCCGCGTCAAAGACCTTTTCGGAACGGCAGCTCAAAGTCACGAAATCGATCGTCTGCTTCTCCTTGAAGTAGGCCGTGGCCTCAATGTCGCCTGTTTTGGAACCACTGAATCGGTAGATCATCCCCTGCTTCCCATCGTCGCTCTTGATGATCTTGAGGAACTTGGCGCTGTAGTCCGGATTTCCCTGTGCGCGAAGGGCATCCACTGCGGCCTGAACGGTCTCCTCGATGGTGCTGATTTTTTTTGTTCGGGGACGGGCTCGGGCATACGCCACGGCGGGACTCTCGGACCAGGTAGTGCCATTCGGATAGAAAACCGCGGGAAGTCCCTGCTCCACACCGCTTGCCGCGTCGATCACCCATCCCGGGGGGGCCTTCAGCGTAAAGGCATAGCCCGGTCCACGGACGATTCCATAACCGTTTTCGACAATCTTGACATCGGCTGCTTGAATGGAAGCCAAGGCTGATAGAAGAATAAGGAAGAGCAGTATAGCAGTTTTCATTACTTTTTCATGGCTTGAATCAGCGTTGCCAAAATCCTCCAAATCCCCATCCCTTCAAGAAGATTCGATGAAACGCCGCCCCTTCCGCAAGAAACCGGATAATGAACCGGTGCCCGGAGGTCCCGACGATGCCCTGAGCGGACAAGTCGAGCGGGTAACCTTCCATAACGAGGAGACCGGATTCTGCATTCTCAAAGTCAAGGTCCAGGGACGTAAGGAACCCGTGGCGGTTCTCGGATCACTTCCCTCCGTTGCGGCGGGAGAATGGCTGACGGCCCAGGGAACTTGGGAAAAGGATCGTGAACATGGGATCCAACTCAAGGCACATAAGATCAAGACCCAGCCACCAACTTCCCTTGAGGGAATCGAGAAATATCTCGGCAGCGGTATGATCAAGGGAATCGGGCCGGTCTACGCCACCAAACTCGTGAAGAAGTTCGGAGAGAAAGTCTTCGATGTCATCGAGAATCAGTCGAAGCGCCTTCAGGAGGTCGAGGGGATCGGTCAGGAACGCCGTCAGCGGATCAAGGAGGCCTGGGCGGAACAGAAAGTGGTGCGGGACATCATGCTTTTCCTGCACGCGCATGGACTGGGAACGAACCGAGCGGTCAGGATCTACAAGAACTACGGCGCCGAAGCGATTGCGATGATCCGAGCCGATCCCTACCGACTGGCAAGGGATATCCACGGCATCGGATTTCACTCCGCCGACAGCGTTGCCGAGAAGCTTGGGATGGAGGCGGATTCGCTCTTACGCGCACGGGCGGCTCTGGATCACCTCCTCGATCAGGCCACGACCGAGGGGCATTGCGCCCTTCCCCGTCGCGATCTTCTCGAGGGAGCCACCCGGCTTCTGGAGGTCAATGAGGATATCGTTGCCCAGGCTTTCGAGCGTCATCTGAAAGACGAGAAGATCATCTCCGAACGCATTGAGGGAGAGGAGATGATCTTCCTACCACTGCTCCGTGATGCCGAGGAGCGGATCGCTCGGCAACTCCGACGTCTCTCCGAGGCCAGCGAACCAGAGCCTCCGATCGATGTGGAGAAGGCGATCCCCTGGGTGGAGGAAAAGACGGGGCGAAAGCTTTCCCCGAGTCAGCATGATGCACTGAGGAGAGCACTGAGGAGTCGTGCCGTCGTCATCACGGGAGGCCCCGGTGTGGGGAAGACCACTCTCGTTCAATCCCTGCTGAGAATCCTTACCGCAAAGAAGCTCAAGTGTCTCCTTGCGGCACCCACGGGACGGGCGGCCCAAAGGCTCGCCGAGGCGACCGGTCTGGAAGCTTCAACATTACACCGGCTACTTGAGTTCCAGCCTGCAAGGGGGGGATTCCAGCGCAATGCATCAAATCCGCTGGAGGGAGATGTCGTTGTTGTCGATGAAGTCTCGATGGTCGATGTCCCCCTCATGAGCCGCCTGCTGGATGCACTCCCGCGCAAGGCGCGCCTGATCCTTGTGGGGGATGCGGATCAGCTTCCGAGTGTTGGGCCGGGGCTTGTCCTTGGAGACATCATCCGCAGTGGAACGATTCCAGTCGTCCATTTGAGGGAAATCTTCCGTCAGGCTGGCGACAGCCGGATTATCAGCGGTGCTCATGCCATCAACAGGGGTGAAGTCCCGGACATCATCGAAGCTCCAAAGGAATCCGATTTCGTCTTTATCGATCGGGGAGATCCCGAGGAGTGTGCCGCCACGCTCGTGACCATGGTGCGAGATCGTCTCCCGAAGCACTTGGGTGTCGATCCCATCGATGACATCCAGATCCTCAGCCCGATGCACCGCGGGAGCCTCGGAATACGCGAACTCAACACGCATCTGCAGGCGGCACTCAATCCACACAACCAGTACCGCGAGGAGTATCAGGGCTTCGGGAACCTCTTCCGTATCGGAGACAAAGTAATCCAGACATCGAATAACTACGACAAGGAGGTCTTTAACGGCGATATCGGCCGAATCCGCTCAATCGAAAGGGAAGAGAAGCAGATCCTCGTCCGATTCGGAAAACGGGAGGTCCCCTATGAGTTCGCAGAACTCGACGAACTCGAACTTGCCTACGCCATCACCATTCACAAGAGTCAAGGCTCGGAATTCCCGGTCGTTGTCATCCCTCTGGCCATGCAGCAGTATCTCCTGCTTCAACGGAATCTCCTCTATACCGGAGTCACCCGTGGGAAGCGGATGGTCGTCCTCATCGGCCAGAAAAAGGCCCTCGGCATGGCGGTGCGAAACGAATCCACCAGACATCGTCATGGGGGACTCCTTCACCGCCTTAACCTGTAATGATGTAATAAAAAATGGAGCGGGGTAGAAACCCCGCTCCCAACAGCTCCTCTTCCGCCGCAGGCGTCCCTGTTAGGCGGCTTGTGGAACCATCTCGATGTCGGGCCGCTCCCTTTTGCCCAGAGCGCGGCGCATCTTCGTGAGTGCCACATTCTGAAGCTGGCGGATGCGTTCGCGGGTGACCCCGAACTTCACCCCAACCTCCTCAAGCGTGATGGGATCTGCGCCATCCAACCCGAATCGCGAGTTAATGATCCTCTTTTCACGATCATCGAGTTGTTCAAGGAGATCACCGACCTCTTCAAGCATGTTCTTACCACTGAGTTGCTCGAAGGGATCCTCGGCCGCCTCATCACCAACCATCTCACCGAACTCCGCAGAGTCCTCTTCGCCGACAGGCGCATCGAGGGAGGCTGGTCGTATCGCGGCCAACTTGAGTTGGGTCACCTTGGCTGCCGACATTCCCACCTCCTCGGCAATCTCCTCGTCGGATACCTCACGCCCCATCTCGTCGCTCATACCGGCGGCAACACGGCGGATCTTGGCGATTTTATCGACGAGGTGGACGGGCAGACGGATGGTCTTTCCCTGATTGGCGAGGGAGCGCTTGATCGCCTGCTTGATCCACCATGAACCATAGGTCGATAGCTTCCCTCCCTTGGCCGGGTCGAAGCGCTCAACGGCCTTCATCAGGCCAATGTTACCCTCCGAGATAAGATCCATGAGCGGAAGTCCGAGATTGGCATAATCGCGGGCAATCTTGACGACCAATCGCAGATTGGCGCGAATCATTCTTTCCTTTGCCTTCATGTCCCCCTTCTTGATCTTGGCGGCAAGAGTGATCTCCTCGGCACGGGTGATGAGCGGATACTGCGCGATCTGGCGCAGGTAGAGTTGGAATCCTGAGTCTGTATCTTCGTATGACATATTTTTATTTGGTTGGTTGTTTCCTTATGCCTATTTGACAAAGAGCACTTCCCGTGCGTTCGAAATCTTTTGATAAATCGGATCACCCGTTTACAACGCGACACCTCCGTGTGATGAGTTCCTGATGATCACACGTGTTTTTTCAGCCGCAGTCGTCGGGGTGGATGCCACGGAAATAGAGATCGAGGTGAACACCGGAAGCGGAGAACCCTCCATCATTGTCGTGGGATTGCCGGATACGGCCGTCAAGGAGAGCAAGGACCGCGTCATCGCCGCACTTTCCAACAGCGGATACCGTTGGCCGCGCAAGCGCACCACGGTGAATCTCGCACCGGCCGACATCAAAAAACAGGGACCCAGTTTTGATCTCCCGATCGCCATCGGAATGATCGCCACCGATCAGGAGGAAGAGTTACCTCGACTCTCACGCTGTGCCGTTGCAGGGGAGCTTGCCCTCACCGGGGATGTCCGTCCGATCAAGGGAGCGCTTCCGCTCACCCTTGAGGCGCGGAGCCGTGGCAAGAAGGCCGTCATCCTTCCACTTGCCAACATCCGCGAGGCATCGATCGTTGAAGGCATCGAAGTCTATGGCGTCAGGAATCTCCGCGAAGCCTACGAGTTCCTGTCGCGAAAGACCGAGTTGAATCCCTCGGTGAGCGAACTCACGTCCCTAGCGCGACAAGGCCATCACTTCGATGTCAATTTCTCCGAGGTCAAGGGACAGCACCAGGTCAAGCGTGCCATCGAGGTCGCCGTGGCCGGTGGGCATAATCTCCTCCTGCTGGGTCCGCCCGGATCAGGGAAGTCGATGCTCGCACGACGGATCCCCACCATCATGCCGCCGATGTCTCTCGCGGAAGCCATCGACACGACCAAGATCCACTCTGTCTGCGGACTCCTCTCAGCAGATGAGTCGATCGTGCTCAGGCGCCCCTTTCGAGATCCCCACCACACCATCTCCGATATTGGCCTCCTCGGGGGAACTGCCAACATCACACCCGGCGAGGTCAGTCTCGCCCATCATGGCGTCCTCTTCTTGGATGAATTGCCGGAGTTTCACCGTTCCACGCTCGAAGTCCTGCGTCAGCCACTTGAGGATGGTAAAGTTACCATCTCAAGAGCGTCCGGAACGATGACCTTCCCCTCGACCTTCATGCTCGTCGCGGCAATGAACCCGTGCCCCTGCGGCTACTATGGTGACCCGAAGCGCGAATGCCGCTGCTCGCCCGGTCAAGTCGAACGCTATCGGCAGAAGATCTCAGGCCCTCTCCTTGATCGGATCGACCTTCATGTGGAGGCCCCTGCCGTGGAGTACAAGGAACTCTCGGACACGATGCCCGCAGAATCTTCAGAAGCGATCAGGGAGAGAATTATTAAAGCGAGGGAGATCCAAAAGCTGCGTTTTTTAAAATCCAGAAAAGTCTCATGCAATGCCCGCATGAATCACTCCCAGTTAAGGGAGCACTGCCGCCTCACCGATCAAGGGAACGAACTTCTTAAGAATGCCATGACGGATCTCAACTTCAGCGCCCGCGCCTACGACCGAATCCTGAAGGTCGCCCGTACCATTGCCGACCTGGCTGACAGCGTCACCATAGCTCCCGATCATCTCTTGGAGGCCCTCAGTTACAGGAATCTTGATCGCAGAATCTTGAATTAGGGGCAGCATTACTGGCTATTCAGCACTGCTTAAAAAAAATATTGCGAACACTATAAGATTCGCTAATATGAAATCATCTCTTTGGAGTTATAACGCAGTTTTGAGGTATCGGGGGGTATTCTCAAAACTGCGTTATCCGAGAGGGGAATATCAAAGACACTCAATAGAGTGTCTTTTTTTGTGCTCTGAATGTTTCATTCAATGGCCTTTCCAATCTGTTATGGCTAGACTTCAGTTCAACGCTCCATAACACTTTGCGGGTGACTGAGCGTGTAATTGTCCGCTCGAAGTTCTTCTTCGAGGGTGAAAAGAAATTCTTTGTAAAGGGGGTGACCTACGGCCCCTTCGCCCCCGATGCCGAGGGATATCAGTTCGGCCCAAGGGAACAGGTGGCCCGCGATCTGGCGGTGATCCGAGAGACAGGAGCCAATCTCCTTCGAATCTACACAACACCTCCCCGCTGGTTCCTCGACCTCTGTCTGGAGAACGGCCTGCGTGTCCTCTTCAGCATTGCCTGGATGGAGCATGTGGAGTTCCTGAATGATCCCAAGGTCCGTGCAACGGTTGAGAAGGCGGTGGTCGACGCGGTACGCGAGCATAAGGGACACCATGCCATCTTCGGCTATTTGCTCGGTAACGAGATCCCCTCTTCGATGGTACGCTGGTTGGGTGCCAAACGGGTGACGGAATTCGTGGAGCACCTGGTGAATATCGCCCGTCGCGAGGACCCAAGGGCACTCTTTTCCTACGCTAGCTATCCCCCAACGGAATATCTTCTGCCCCAGAATGTCGATTTCCTGACATTCAATGTCTACCTGCACCGCCGGGAGGACTTCGAACGCTATCTGGCCCGTCTCCAGAATCTCGCCGAGGATAAGCCGCTCATCATGGGAGAGTTCGGAATGGACACGATCCGCCACACCGAGGAGGAGCAGTCGGAGATGATCGGTTGGCACCTTGATGCCGTGGTGCGAGGAGGTCTTGCCGGCACGATCCTTTACGCTTGGACAGACGAATGGCACCGAGGAGGAATGGATATCATGGACTGGGCTTTCGGTCTGGTGAAGCGTGACCGCACCCCGAAGAAGGTGCTCGCGACGGTGAAGGGCTTCTACGAAAACACCGCCTCGATCACCCACCATGCTCCGCTCCCCCGAGTCCCCAAGGTCTCGGTAATTGTCTGCAGCTACAATGGAGGTCAGACGCTGGAATCTTGCCTCCGCTCACTCAAGAAGATCGACTATCCCGACTACGAGGTGATCGTCGTGGATGACGGTTCCACCGACAACACTCAGGAGATCCTCTCTCATCACACTTGGGTCAAGGCCATCACCCAGACCAATCACGGATTAAGCGTGGCACGCAATGTGGGTGCATCAGCTTCGACAGGTGAGATCATCGCCTACACGGACAGTGACTGCATGGCTGATCCCGACTGGCTCTACTATCTGGTCGGCACCCTTCTCTCCGGCGACTACGCGGGTGTCGGTGGACCGAATATCTCTCCACCAGCACAGAACTGGCACCAGGCATGCGTCTCTGCGGCCCCAGGTGGACCGAGCCACGTGCTGCTGACCGACGTGGTGGCGGAGCATATTCCGGGATGCAACATGGCCTTCCACAGGTGGGCCTTTGACAAAATCGGGGGATTTGACCCCGAGTACCGCAAGGCGGGCGACGATGTCGACTTTTGCTGGCGCCTTCAACAGGAGGGTGAGTTGATTGCCTTCAGCCCCTCCGCAATCGTCTGGCACTACCGCCGATTCACGCTGAAGGCCTTTCGCAAACAGCAAGAGGGGTACGGTGAGGCCGAGTCACTTCTTCGCTTCAAGCATCTTGTCTTCTTCGGGCCCACCGGAACGGCTAAGTGGAAGGGTCAGGTCTACGGCGCACCCCGATTCACCTGGCTGATCAATCAACCGGTGATCTATCACGGCGTCTTCGGAGAGGGGCTCTTCCAGTGCATCTACCCCACTCCACAGTCGGAGTTGGCTGCCTACCTGAGCAGTATCGAGTGGGTGACCCTGACGTCCTTCCTCTTCCTGCTGTCGATCCCCTTCCCCGCGCTTCGGATCGTGGCCTATCTCATGTTCGGCGGTACATTCCTCGTGGCTCTCTCCTACATGATCCACGCCAAGCTGGAGCCCCGCTTCGACACTATCAGGGCTCGCCTTCTGGTAGCTTTCCTGGCACTTGCCCAGCCACTGGTTCGTGGATGGTCGCGATACTTTACTTGGCTGAAATTCAAGAGAACGCCTGAGTCGGTTGTTGCCTCCAAGGAAAAGAACTTAACTCCAAGTCGGATCCCTGGCCTCTCCAAGATGGTCTTTTGGAATGAAGAGGGTAAGGGGCGTGAACTTCTGCTGACCTCAATCATC
>CAINEX010000132.1 GCA_903847935.1 uncultured Spartobacteria bacterium
CTCGAGGGAACGACCTGCAATGTGCCTCCCCAAGGTGGACGCAAGCACCCCCATCAGGAGTACATCCAACTCAATACCCAGAATATCCTCTTCATCTGCGGCGGAGCTTTTGTCGGTCTTGACAAGATCGTGGAGCGAAGGCTCGGCTCCAAGACCCTCGGTTTCCATGCCGCCTCACAGCAAAGCGGAGAGGTGATGGACGAATTAAAGCTCCTTTCGATGGTCGAGCCGGAGGATCTCCTCGCGTTCGGGATGATCCCTGAATTTATCGGTCGATTACCCATTCTCACGTCGCTTCAGCAACTCACGGAAAGCGAGTTGATCAAGATCCTGACCGAACCCCGCAACGCTTTGGTAAAGCAGTTCACCAAGCTTCTTGCCATGGATGACATCACCTTGACCGTGACGAAGGATGCCCTGAGTGCCCTCGCCGAGTCGGCTGTGAAAAAGGGAACTGGTGCGCGGGCCCTCCGTTCACTCCTAGAGAAGATCATGCTTGATGTGATGTATGAGGCTCCTGACAGGGACGATCTTCAAGGTGTGACCCTTAACAGGGCCGTTGTCGAGGGACGCCGATCCGCCCTCGTCCGTCGTCGGCAGGATAAGAACGCCGCCTGATTCCCGTGGTTCGGATCTCCGAGCTAGAGTCGCCCCCGACCCCCGGAAGGATGGTTCCGAACAGGGATCTCTCTGCGGCTACCGAGTCCTTGATCGGGAGGTCCAGGGGGGTTGATCGTATCGAATGCGACTTCGGTGCGGCCAAAGGAAAGTTCCTGACCGAGAGCGCCATCCTGAATCCGTCGGTCTTTTTTTTCGGGATCGAGGGACTATCCGCCAGGGTTGCCAGGACGAACAAAAAGATTGAGCGCCTCGGTTTGTCTAACGCCCTGGTCTGGAGGGGGTGGGGGAGTGAGTCGCTCAAGACTCTTGTCCCTGAGGGGTTTCTTGACGCCCTTCATGTCTCGTTTCCCGATCCCTGGCCGAAACGCCGTCACTGGTTTCGTCGTCTTGTGAATGTCGATTTTCTACAGGTTGCCTCCTCAAGGCTCAAACCGGGAGGTACCCTGCGTTTAATGACAGATCATCAGGGATACTTTCACTCGATGAAGGAAGATGTCTCCGCGCATGGGGGATGGATTGAGGCTCCGTGGAAGGATGACTTGGAGAGACCGATCACGGAGTTCGAAACCATTTTCCTGGCCAAGGGAGATCCCATAGGGCGACTGGCTGTTCGGAGGGGATGAAACTCTTCATCCCCCCATCTTGATTTTTCAGGCACGATGGCAACCGTGACGGATCCGAATTCTCCATCCGATGAGGAGTTGATGGTGCTTGTTGCCTCCGGCGATGATATCGCCTTCCGGTCGCTTGTGGAACGGCATCAGAATCTGGTGATCGGAACGGTCGCTCGAATGGTCGGTCCGGCAGAGGCGGAGGATATTGCCCAACAGGTCTTCCTGAATGTCTGGAAATCAGCTCCTCGTTGGCGTCCGGATGCGCGCTTCACCACATGGTTACTCACCATTACCAAGAGACTCGTCTTCAACGAATCCCGGCGCAGATCCCGGGCCAGACTGGTCCCGCAATCCGATGAGGAACGGGAGACCACCGACTATCCTGACGGGAGGCAGTCTCCCGATCGTTCGCTGCTGGACGAGGAACTCAATCGTGCGATCGAGGTGGCATTGTCCTCCCTTCCGGAAAAGGAGCGTCTTGCCGTGGTGCTGAGGCGCTACGAGGAGTTGCCGTACGAGGAGATAGCAGTTGTTCTCGGATGCACTCTCCCGGCGGTTAAAAGCCTCCTTTTTCGAGCCCGCAATTCCTTAAAGGAACAGTTGGCGCCCTATCTCCGAGGATAAAAGATCAACCTTTTTTCAGATTAATCTGGAAATCAGGAATTCTCGAAATGAGGGTAAGAGGCTATCCCCATAGTTTCCGCTGATCAGGAGTCTAAAAAAACCACGCACCCCACATTCCTCTGCCAAATGTCCGAACAAGTCCTTGTTATCCGCCGCTCTCTTTTTGACGAACTCGGTTCCTTCCAGGGATTGCAGTCCGATGTTGTCCGCTACTTGAAGGCTTTCTTTGAACCTGGAAACCATTTTTTCGTTCCGCGTCCCGATGCGGAGGAGGATCCCTCGCTCAAGCAGATCATTCCCTATGTCGTGGTGACCTCCGGAGACCGGCTTCTGCATTATCGGCGCGGATCAGGAAGTGGAGAAACCCGCCTGCTCAAGAAGGGTTCCGTGGGCATCGGAGGGCATATCAATGATGGGGATGGTCTCGGAGAGGCCTTTGATCAGGCGGCCTATCAGCGTGCGCTCATGCGCGAACTGCAGGAGGAACTCTGCATTGCCAGCGCTTTCATCGAGCGTCCCTTGGCGCTTCTGAATGACGATTCCAACGCGGTCGGATCCGTTCACCTCGGCATTGTCCATCAGTGCCAACTCTCCGAACCAGCTGTGACTGCGAACGAGGAGGCAATCGCTGAATTGGGATTCCTTAACCTTGAGGAACTGGCAGCCCGCCACGATCAACTGGAGAGCTGGTCGCAGTTGGTCGTCGCCGGTTGGAGAGAACTCCCGACGATTTCGGCGATCTAAGCATCACCAATTCTTGATCCACTTGGCCGAATTGCCGGATCCACCGGCAGAGGACCAAAGGTCGTAGAAATTTGTGCCGTTGTGGTTTGATGCGCCGGGATACTGGTACCCGTAGTTGAGCCCAAAGGGATCAAGGATCCCGGTATTGGTGATCGAGTTCGTTTTAAACTCATAATAAACTTTTCCACCATTGCTTGGCATTAGGGCCTGAAGCAATGAGATCGAGTTGTAAGAGTTGGCTGCTGAATTGCTCGGATATTCCCCGTTATCGGCCTTGTAATTTTCCAGGGCGGCCGCCATGGCCGCAATCTCTCCGGAGGCACGCGAAGTGGCCCCCTTCTTCTGCACGTAACCGGCTGTTGAAAGGACAAGCCCCGCAAGAACTGCGATGATGGTGATGACCACCATGAGCTCCACAATGGTGAATCCCGCCGCCCACTGCCGGAGAGTCGCGGGATATCGGAAGGTCCCGGAGGTCATCATTGTGACTGCATCCCGCTGATGATCCCGATAAGCGGAAGGAAGAGCGCGATGACGATGGTGCCGACAATGACGGCCAGGAAGACGATCATGACCGGCTCCATCAGGGATGTGAGTCCGGCCACGGCGTTGTCCACCTCGTCATCGTAAAGATCGGCCACCTTGAGGAGCATGTCCGGGAGTTGGCCGGTCTCCTCACCGACATCGACCATGCTGATCACCATGGGGGGGAAGACCCCGCTGGCTTCCATGGGGCGAACGATCGTTTCCCCCTCCTTGACGCTGTCATGAATCTTGGAGATGGCGGTGGAGATGATGGCGTTGCCTGCCGTTTCTTTGGTGATGTTCAATGCCTGGAGGATCGGCACGCCGCTGGTGACCAGGGTTCCAAGAGTCCTCGAAAAACGGGAGATCGCGTTCTTGCGGGTAAGATCCCCGAAAACCGGAGCCTTCAGCATGAAGGTATCGAGGAGCAAAGATCCCTTCGGCGTGGCCGCCATATACTTGATAAGAGCGATGCATGCTCCCGTGCCAAGGATGATCCAGAACAGGTTCTGCTGGACGAATCTGCTGGCTCCGACAACCACTTGGGTAAGTAACGGCAGCGGTTTGCCACCCAGCATGTCGGTGAAGATCTGCTCGAACTTGGGAACAATGAAGACGAGCAGGAAGCCCATGATCAGAATGGCGATGACCAGCACGATCGCCGGGTAGTACATGGCCGCCGTGACCTTACCCTTTACTTTCTGAGCCTTCTCGGTGAACTCGGCGAGCCGGTTCAGGACGATTTCCAGCACACCGCCAAGCTCGCCCGCCCTGACCATGTTCACGTAAAGCTTGTTGAAGATCCTGGGGTGACCGGCCAGCCCCTCGCTGAAGGTGCCACCACCCTGCACCGCGTCGGAAATCTGGGTGATGGTCTTCTTGAGAAGGGGGTCTGGCTCCTGCTTGCCGAGTACGGTGAGGCCTCGCAGAAGGGGAAGCCCGGCATCGATCAGTGTTGCGAGTTGACGTGTGAAGATCATCAGGGTCTTCCCCTTGATGGTCTTACGTTCAAGGAACGGAATTTTAAAGGAGGACTTACCTGTTTTTTCCCCCTTTGCTCCGACCTTTGAACCCGTGGCGAGAAACCCGCGTGCCTCCTCCTTCAGACTCGTGGGGAAGAGACCCCGGGAGCGGAGTGCATTGATGGCTTCCGATTGGTTTGCGGCGTCAAGGAAATCACTGACCTGCTGTCCTTGGGCATCAAGGGCTACAAAGGCAAAAGAGGGCATGGGAGGTATTTATGTCGGGATGCTGTTTGCTGTCGAGTGCCGAGCTTCAGGGGATGATTTGCTGCAGGTACGGATTACCGGTCTTCTCCCTGCCGATCGTTGTCGAGGGACCATGACCCGCGTGGACAATTGTTTCGCTGGGCAATGGGAGAAGCTTGTTTTGTATCCCTGAAATGAGCAGGTCACGATCACCGCCGGGAAGGTCCCACCTGCCGACACCCCCTGCGAAAAGGACATCCCCGCCAAAGAGGGTGCCCGGTTTGCCCTCCTCTCCCGCGGTGTAAAGGCAAAGGCTACCCGGACAGTGGCCCGGAACCTCAAAGATCTCGAAGTCTCTCCCAAGAAACGAGCAGCTTCCTTCGCCTATCCTCCGATCTGCGGCAAGTGGCTCTACTTCCAGATCCATCCCGAATCTCCTGAGGAGGTTCTTATCAGCCATCATCGTTTCGGTGATTGTGTGCATGAACACGGGGCACCCATGTTGACGTGCGATCTTTGCCGCATCCCAGACATGGTCAAAATGACCATGTGTCAGGAAAAGGAGTGATATCTTCTCCCCTTGAAAGGCCTCGGCAGTCCCTTCAGGAGCATCGATCAGGATATTGCCCTCCGGGCAGCCGTAAAGGTAGGCGTTTGTATCCGCAATACCACCGGTGAACGTTTTCAGGGTATCGGGTGTCTCATTCATTCGCATATCAGGAAGTTTGCCTTTTTCCTCACCCTCTGCAACCTTAACGAATCCCATGGTCAGACGCATCAGACATTTTATCCCTGCAGTTCAGCTTCTTGTGCCGATTCTTTGTGCGGGCAGTCTGCTCTGCGCCGCGGATACTAACAAGACCCCCACCGATATGGGGCCAGTTGCCGCAACGGTGGTGAGAATGCTCGAGCAGGGGCATTATCTGCACCCGCTTTCATTGTCTGAGAAGACCCCCCCCCACGCTGAATCCGAGCCAGATCAGACGATGGCCCAGAGGGTGTTGAAGAACTATTTCCAACTCCTTGATTATAACCATCTCTACCTTACCTCCGGGGATATCGATGAGTTCATGGACAGGTTTGCACCGACGCTCTCCACGTCGATCCTTCAGGGGGATCTGACCGCGCCCCGGGAAATCTTCACCCGATTCCGCGAACGTGTTGAGGAGCGGGTCGCCAAGAATAAAGCGCTTGCCGCGGCGCCCCATGATTTTTCCAGCACCAAAACGGTACAGATCGATCGAAAGAAGGCACCTTGGCCCTCCAACAACGAGGAGGCTGACAAACTCTGGGCCGACAGGATCGAGGCAGAGCTCCTGCAGGAGCATCTCAACGAACACCCCGTCAATCCTCCTGCCAAGGTGGTATCGAAGCGTTACGAGCAGTTCCGCAAGGACATCCTCGAGCAGAACGACGAGGATGTGATCAGGACCTTCCTGATCGCCCTTTCCGAGAGTTACGATCCCCATTCCGAATACATGAGTCCCTCCGACATGGAGAACTTCAACATCCAGATGAAGCTCTCCTTGGTCGGCATCGGCGCAGTCCTCAGGCCCGATGATGGTTATGCCAGGATCGTCGAGGTTGTTCCGGGAGGTCCTGCTGACAAGGATGGCAGATTGAAGCCGAATGACCGTGTTGCTGCTGTGGCCCAAGGAAAGGAACCTTTCGAGGATGTGGTCGATTTGAAACTCGACAAGGTTGTGGAGAAAATCCGCGGGGCCAAAGGTAGTCTTGTGAGGCTTCAGGTGATTCCCGCCAATGCGACGGATCCTTCCAAACGCTCCGTGATCGAGATCACGCGTGACGAGGTGAAACTCAAGGAGTCGGAGGCCAAGGGGGAGGTGATCGAGACCAAGGATGCCGACGGGAAGGTGCAGCGCTTGGGTTGGCTGACCGTACCCTCCTTTTATGCGGAGATGGAGAGACATGGTGAAGGAGATGCAAAAAGCACGACTAAGGATGTCCGCCGTATTCTGGAGCGCATGAAAAAAGAGGGGATCGAGGGCCTCGTCATCGATCTTCGCCGGGACGGCGGCGGTTCCCTTGAGGAGGCTATCAATCTGACCGGTCTCTTTGTCGGACCCGGACCAGTCGTCCAGGCAAAAGACTCCAACGGACGGGTCTCCGTCTCCGAGGACAATGAGTCGCAACCCTTTTACACCGGCCCCGTGGTCGTCCTTGCAAACCGCCTGAGTGCCTCCGCCAGCGAAATCTTTGCAGCAGCCCTTCAGGACTATGGTCGTGCTGTCATCGTGGGTGACCAGCGCAGCTTCGGTAAAGGAACCGTCCAGACCCTCCTTGATGTCGGGAAGTTCATGCCTCTCTTTCATGCCCAATCTTCGAATGCCGGATCCCTCAAGCTGACCATCCAGAAGTTCTATCGTGTTTCCGGAGGTTCCACCCAGCATCGTGGCGTGATCTCAGATATCGTGATTCCCTCCACGACGGACACACCTGAAATCGGGGAGGGATCCTTGCCGAACCCGCTTGCTTACGATGAGGTTGATCCCCAACCCATCAAGAAATTCAACTTCACGACACCTTTCCTAGAGACCCTCCGCCAGCATTCGGAAGAACGTGTCGCCAAGGAACCGGAGTTTCATTTTATCCAGGAAGACATGAAAATCCTGAGGAAGAGGCTTGATCAGAATGAATTGTCCCTGAATGAAAAAGTCAGGAAGGAGGAGCTAGCCAAGGAGAAAGAGCGCAAAAAAGAGCGCGTGGCCGAGCGCAAGGAACATCATGCCATCGAACCTATTTCATATGAGGTTTCGCTTGATACGGTTGACAAGCCTGAATTGCCTCGTGTCACCGCCAAGAAGAAGCCCGCCAAGGATCCCGTTCCCAAGTCTTCCGATGATGAGGAGCAGGATCCGGACTCGGATACCACGACTGTCGCTCCTGACCCCATCCGCCACGAAGCCATCAATATCCTGCAGGATTTCACATCGATGCTCCATTCCGTCAAGACAGCGGGCGCGACTCACAATAACAATAATTAACACGCGTCTTTTTTTACCACACAGGCGACACGTCGAGTTGATCTTTTGGTGAGTCTGAATCATTGACAGGGAGACTCCCACCTCTTACCAACTCTATTCATCATGAGCGATCCCCTGAACGACTCCCCTGCCTCCGATGGTCCCAAGTTGGCACCAATCCCTCCGGGTCCGGTCAAACTTCCGCCGCTGAAGCTTCCTCCCAAGCCTGTTCTCTCCGGGGCAAACTCCCCCGGTGGTTTGAAGCCTCCGATGCCGCTGGTGCCGCCTTCAACACCATCGACATCTCCCCCCGTGACCGAACTTCCGAAAGCCCCGGTTCCTCCTGTTGCCCCGACTTCAGTGCCGGTCAAAGCAGAGGTTCCCCTTCCAAAGCCTCCCGTTACTCCGGCCAACTCTCTGGCACCTGCAGCAACCCCACATTCAACGGCTCCGAGGCAGGCGCCCAAGGTTGCTATCAAACTCCAGACGACCTCGCCTGAGGTTGATGCGAAAGGGCGATCCGGAGCGGTTCCAATCGATGTATCCGAAGACGAGACCAAGGGTCAGGGTGATCTTATTCCGGCAATCGCCGCAACTGTGCTTGCCCTGTTGGCCTTGGCTGTTCAACTTTGGACACTCTTTTCCTAAATCACTCCACCCATATCTCATAACACCATGGCTTCCGAACACGTCCTCGAACTCAATGATGCAACTTTCGATCAGGCTGTTGCCTCTTCCCCCGTCTTGTTAGTCGATTTCTGGGCACCATGGTGTGGCCCTTGCAGGATGATCGCCCCGATCATCGAGGAACTCGGTAAGGAACTTGCAGGCAAAGTAACCGTTGCCAAGGTCAACGTGGACGATGCGGCCGGAGTAGCCGGTGCGCATCGCATCACCGCGATTCCTACGCTCATGATTTTCAAGAACGGCGTTCTCGCAGAGCGAATGACCGGCCTCTCATCCAAGGCTGCCCTGGTGGAGAAGCTTCAGGCCGCCTAAGCGGTCTTTTTGATCACCTCAGTTATTCCGGATCGCGTGTCGGAGGCGACTGTAACACCGCGTGCGGGTGGGTATTCCATGCCCGCCGAGTGGGAGAGGCACGAGGCGACCTGGATCTCGTGGCCTCGTCGTGAGGGACAAAGCTTTCCGGAGAGCTACGACAGGGTGCTTCCCGCCCTTGTCTCCATGGCTACTGTGATCGCTGAGTCGGAAATCCTTCGGATTAACATCTCCGGTATCGAGCAGGAGAGGGAGGTGAGGGGACTGCTCTCATCCGTTGCGCCAATGGGGTCCGTGGAGTTTTTCAACATTCCCACGAACGAACCCTGGTGCCGGGACCATGGTCCGATCTTCGTCACACGAAAGACTTCCCCGAGTCTGGCGATCAATGATTTCGGTTACAATGCCTGGGGGGGTAAGTACCCTCCCTTTGGGGAGGATGATGCCGTTCCCACAGTCATCGCCAGACACTTTGGTTATCCCCTTTTCAATCCCGGATTCATTCTTGAGGGGGGGTCGATCGACGGAAACGGGGCAGGAACCCTGCTGACCACGGAATCTTGCCTCCTGAATCCCAACCGTAACCCAACCATGAACCGGGAGTCCATTGAACAGGGGCTCCGTGATTATCTCGGCGTGGAACAGATCCTGTGGTTGGGAGACGGCATCGAGGGGGATGATACGGATGGTCATGTCGATGATATCACGCGTTTTGTCTCTAGATCCACCGTGGTGACCGCGGTGGAACCTGATATCACCGATCTCAACCACGCTCCTCTTGCCGCGAATCTCGAACTCCTTCGTTCCATGCGCCTTGCTGACGGCACTTCCCTGAATGTGATCGAGATGCCGATGCCGCCACGGATTGACCGTGAGGGATTAAGGCTCCCTGCCAGTCATGCCAACTTCTACATTGCCAATGCCTCCATCCTGATGCCGGCCTTCGGAGGTGATTCGGATCAAGCGGCTGCGGGGATCCTCTCCGAGCTTTTCCCAGATAGGAAAGTCATCCCCATCGATTGCCGTGAACTGATCTGGGGACTTGGGGCTTTTCACTGTCTCACGCAGCAGCAACCCTCGGTGTTTTAACTCTCACCCCCCGTTCGACTCGGGGTACAACATTTTCCCAAGCAGAATGCTTGCCAAAAGTCGGAGGGAAGGATGTTCTAGGCGCCTGAATTTATGAACACAGATATTCTTCAACTCGCCGCGCGCGATGCCCGCGGTCTTGCCATCGATGCCGTCACCGCCTGCAAGTCGGGACACTTGGGACTACCACTTGGATCAGCCGATATCGGTGCCGTTCTCTTCGGTGAGGCACTGCAGATCGACCCCTCGAATCCACGCTGGGTGAATCGTGACCGTTTCATCCTCTCGGCCGGTCATGGCAGCATGTTCCTCTACTCATGGCTTCATCTGGCGGGATTTGATCTTTCCCTCGATGAGTTGAAGAAATTCCGTCAGCTTCACAGCATCACCCCCGGTCATCCTGAGTTCCACGAGACTCCCGGAGTCGAGGCGACCACCGGTCCTCTCGGTCAGGGTGTGGCGAATGGTGTCGGGTACGCGATGTCCCAGAAGATGGCGGCAGCCCGCTTCAACACCCCTCAGCACACGATCCTGAACAACCATGTCGTGGTTCTTTGCGGCGATGGTTGCCTTCAGGAGGGTGTCTCTGCCGAGGCCTCCTCACTTGCCGGTCACCTTGGTCTCGACAACCTGATTGTCTTCTTTGACTCAAACAACGTCACCCTTGACGCGATGCTGAATGTCAGCCAGAGCGAGGATGTCGGCGCCCGTTATGCCGCCTATGGATGGCACGTGCAGATGATTGACGGCCATAACATGGATGAGATTCTGGCCGCTTACAACAAGGCCAAGTCGACCAAAGGGAAGCCTCACATGATCATTTGCAAGACCATGATCGGAAAAGGGATCCCGCAGGTCGAGGGGACGAACAAGGCTCACGGCGAGGCCGGAGTGAAGTTCTCCGATGAAGCCCGCAAGGGTCTTGGTCTTCCCGAGGAGAAGTTCTACATCTCTCCCGAGGTCACTGCCTATTTTGCAGACCTTAAGTCAAAGCGTGCCGAGGCGCATGCCGCCTGGCAGAAGGAGTATGCCGCCTGGCGCTCCTCCAACAAGGAGCTTGCCGCCCTGCTCGACAGCGGTGTGAATCAAACGATCCCCGATCTTCTCGCCGTTATTCCTCCCTTCAAGGAAGATGAGTCGATCGCGACACGCAAGGCCGGGAGCATTGCACTTCAGCCGATCTCCAAGGCCATGCCTCTGCTTGTCAGCGGTAGCGCCGATCTCTTCGGATCCACGCTCAACTACATCGAGGGAGGTGGGGACTTCACCCGCGAGAACAACGAGGGGCGCAACATCCACTTCGGCATCCGCGAGCATGCCATGTGCGCGATCATGAACGGTTATGCCTACGACGGTATCTTCCGCATTGCAGGCGCCACCTTCCTTGTCTTCAGCGATTACGGACGTCCTTCCATCCGTGTGGCTGCGCTTTCCAAACTCCCCACCACCTACATCTTCACCCATGACTCCGTCGCCGTCGGCGAGGATGGTCCGACCCACGAACCGGTCGAGACCGTTGCCGCACTTCGGGCGATTCCGGGTCTTGATGTCATCCGTCCCGCTGATCCTGAAGAGACGGCCGGTGCCTTCGCCGCGGCGCTGAAGCACACGGATGGCCCGACCCTTCTCGCACTCTGCCGTCAGAATGTTCCCAACCTGAAGGAGATTCCCGTCGAGGTTCGCCGTCATGGTGTCTTCCGTGGTGCCTACATAGCCCGTAAGGAGTCAGCCCCCCTCGAGGTCATCATTCTCTCCTGTGGCAGCGAACTCAGCGTCGCGCTGGAGGCGGCCAAGCTTCTTGGCGCCGGTGCACGCGTCGTCTCGATGCCGTGTATGGAGCGTTTTGATCGTCAGGAAGCCGCCTACAAGGAAGAGGTTCTGCCCTCTTCCTGCCGCAAGCGCGTCTCCATCGAGGCTGGAATTTCCGAACCCTGGTTCCGCTACGTCGGCATCGATGGTAAGACTGTTGCGATCGATCGCTTCGGTCTGAGTGCACCGGGAGGTACCGTCCTCAAGGAACTCGGCATGACTGCGGAAGCCGTCGTTGCCGCCGCCAAGGCTCTTTAATTATTCCAAGTCAAAGGTGGTTCGATTTACATCGCTGCCCTGCATCAGTCAAAGCAAAGCCGGGGGATGACTTCCCTCGGCTTTGTGTTATTGTAACACTGTGTTTTTAGCCGTTGGATGGTTCCATTTCAGCCTGCCTGACTTTCAGTATGCCTTCCTGAGTATCCTTCTGGAGGGCATACCGTTCCTGCTTGGAGGGGCCCTTCTCTCGGGCATTTTGGAAGAGTTTCTACCGCAGTCACTGATGACTCGCCTCCTGCCGGGCAATCCACGACTCGCTGTGGTGGTCAGCGGTCTTCTCGGAGTCATTTTTCCGGTCTGTGAGTGTGGTATCGTTCCTGTCGTTCGTCGCCTCATGAGGAAGGGGTTGCCAGTTTCCTGCGGAGTCACCTACATGCTGGCCGCACCGATCGTGAATCCGCTCGTCATCCTCAGCACCTTGGCTGCTTTCCGTGGCCAAGCGGCTTGGGAAATGGCATCACTTCGTTTTGTGCTTGGGCTTTCGGTTGCAATCCTTGCCGGTTGGGTTGCCAGTTTTTTCCCTCCCTTTCAGATTCTAAGGAGCGGTGTTATTTCCTCCGGGGAGGATCACCATCACCACGCGGAGTCCCGCAGCCTTCTTGATAAGCTTCAGAACATGGCATCCGTTGCCATCCGGGACTTTCTTGATGTGGCTGTTTATTTCGTGATCGGTGCGGCTGCCGCCTCGCTTTTCAGCACAGCGGTGAATCAGGAGATTATTTTACCACTCGCCGCACACCCCACCCTTGCCATTGCCTCCCTGATGGGACTTGCCTCGGTGCTTTCCGTCTGCAGCACGACGGATGCCTTCATTGCGGCAACACTGACAACCTTCCCGATGGCGGCGAAGCTGGCCTTCCTTGTTTTTGGCCCGATGATGGATTTCAAACTTCTCTTTCTCTACGGGGCGGCCTTTTCCAGACGATTCATTCTCTTTCTGGCTGTGGGACTTTTTGTTGTGATCGGCCTTCTATGCTGGAGAATCTCCGCACTTAATCTGGGATGGTGATGAATAACCGAGCATTCAGCTTTCCAGTCAGGTCATGCAGGGATCTGCTGCTGCTCCTTCTCTGGGGTCTCTCCATCCTCTGGCTTGCGTACCACGGGACCTTGGCCCTCTATCTCCACCCATCGCTCCAGCCGTATACACTGGGAGCTGGGTTTTGCCTCCTCGTTCTTGCCGGCTTTGCCGCAAGAGACATCATCAATAAGGGCATTAAACGGGAAGGGTTCCACCAGTCAGGACATGACCATTCCTGTTGCTCATCCAAAGAGGATCATGTCCATGCCAATGCTGACGTTCATGCCCATGGTCATGATCACCATCTTGATCACGAAGGGCATGGGCATTCCCATGGGGAGACTTCCGGCATCGCATCTCTCACCTTCAAGACGCTTCTACTGTTTCTCCCTCTGGTGATGATCCATGCCGGCAACGGCACCAAATTCTCGATCTCGACCGTCCAGAACAGGGGGGTCGTTCAGGATCTGGCAAATCTTCCTGCGGCTAAGCCAGGCAATAATGCCTCAGTTGCTCCGGTGTCCACGGCTCCAATAGCAACTTCGGCCTCATCCTCCTCCTCGACCTCTGGATCTCCTCAACCGATGCCGATCCAGGTCATTGATCTTCTCTACGCCGTTCAGATGCCTTCGTATCGTGAGGAGTTTGAGGGGAAAGAGGTCGAGATGACGGGGCAGTTTGTACCCCTGACGACAGGTAATCCGAACGGTGACCGTTTCCAGGCGATTCGTCTTTTCATCACCTGCTGTGCCGCCGATGCAAAGCCTGTCGGAGTCACTGTCCGGTATCATGGTTCCTTGAATGTTCCCGAGATGGGTTGGATCAAGATCACCGGGATCCCGACTTTCCCGATCGAGGGGGGGAGAAGAGCCGCAGTCCTAGAGGCAAGAAAGGTCGAGGAGTGTGCCGCTCCCGATGAGCCGTTTGTTTATTAAGAAAGCCCGTGTGGCGATGGTGATCTTATCATCAATGCCAAGAACACGTGGCCCCCGGCCCTTCTGACGATTCTTAAGATGAGAAATCCCACCCGTCGCTCTCCCCGGTTCTTTCTGGCGGCCAGTGTTGTCCTCCTCAATGCCCTCCTTCCTGTCCTGAATGCACAGGTTGTGTCAGGCGGGTGGAAAGAGGCGCTTCCGGGATGGAAGTATGAATTTCCCCGCGATCATGGCCCTCATCGCAACTTCAAGACCGAGTGGTGGTACGCGACGGGGAACCTCATTGATGAGTCGGGGCATGAGTATGGATTTCAACTCACTTTTTTCCGACAGGGACTCCTTCCAGGGGGCAAGCCTGCGGGATCCTCGAGATTCCGTCTGAGCGAACTCCCCTTTGCACATTTCGCCTTCACCGATGTTTCAGGACATACCTTTCGATCCTATCAGATGTCCTCTCGGGGAGCCTTCGGAGAGGCGGGATTTGCAATCCCCCCGGGGCGCGTGGCATGGCTGAATGATTGGTCCCTCGCGATGAATGATCATGGTGACTTGATGCTCAAGGCTCACTCCGAACAGCAGGGCGAGGAAAGGGGAATCGACCTGAGGCTTGTCGAGGAGCGCCCTCCTCTTATTCATGGTTCACATGGGATCAGCAGCAAATCGTCCAAGCCGGGACATGCATCCCATTACTATTCGCTGACCCATCTCAAAGGGACCGGCTCCGTGACCCTAAATGGAAAAGTTCACAAGGTCAGTGGTCTTGTTTGGTTTGATCATGAATGGGCCACCAACCAACTTGACAAGGGTGACACCGGTTGGGATTGGTCCGGGCTTCACCTGAGTAATGGCGATGATCTCATGATTTTTCAGATCCGTGATTCCCGGGGAAAGTCCGCTTTTCTGACTGGAACGCTTCGTAATCCCCAGGGGATGGTTCAAACAATCGATGATCTCTCCATGACCCCTCGCGATCCTTGGAAGAGTCCACACACGGCAGGTCTCTACCCCACTACCTGGGTTGTGAACATTCCATCGCAGAGTCTGGAACTCACGCTCTCTTCCAAAATATCCGACCAGGAGCTCGTTCTTTCTCCCTTTGCTTACTGGGAGGGAGCCGTTCGGGCTAAGGGGATCAAAGCCAGTCAGGAGATCACTGCCGAGGGGTACTTGGAAATGACCGGATATGGAGGCAAGACGATCGGACTCGGGGAATAGAACCGCTGTGCTTCCTGCTTAGGAAGCAGAATGCTCCGACGGCCTTTCCTGATCTCCTCCCAGCCCTTGTGTCAGCGGGCCGGGTCGATTTCAGGAGATCGTTGCTTAGGGGATGATTATTTACTCTTTGTGGTCAGCCGGGTCGACCCGCAGGGCCTGTTGAAACGCGGGATCCGCGCCCAACTGCTGGAAGATTGCCTCCCTGGAGATCTGTTGGAGCGCATTGCTGCCCCCCAGTAGAACGGCCCGGTGCAAGTTTGCGTATCCCTCTTCCCTGTTGCCGGTGATCAGTTCGTATTTTGCAATCGTGAAGGGGACGTCCCATTGGTCGGGTTGCGCTTTCTGCAGGGCCTTGGCCACTTCGAGGGCCTGAGGGATCCTGCTCTGGGTGGCATAGAAATTAATCATGTCGCGCAGGAAAGAAACGTCACCGGGTGAATCAGCGATCGCTTTTTTCACGGTGGCATCGACCTCGCCCTGACGTCCCAGAATCATGTAGTTTTGCAATACTTGGGCAAGCAGTTGCCTGTTAGCCGGACTGGCCTGGAGGAGGGCTATTTGCTGCGGGAGGTCCTGTGATGCCTTGTAGCGTGCTTCCGTGGCGACTTTAAGCCGCTGAAGGATCTTGCTGTTGGGATCGAAGGGGATCGATTCGACGATCAGGTCACGGGCGTCCTTGAATCGGCCTTCCGAGGAGAGGAGATTGACGAGGTTGCTTGTTGTTTCCGTGTTGCCCGGCCACATGGAGAGAGCTTGGCGATAGGCCCGCTCGGCTTCGGGTCTCATGTTGCGGAAGCTATAAATGTTTCCACCTGTATTCCTGAGCTTGGCAAAGGAGTGCAGGGCTAGATCATCGTTGCGGAATCCCGGAACGGCATCGAGTTTCTTGATGTAATCATCCCACCAGGCGAGATCTTTCTCGGCAGTACCCGGGGGCAGGGCATCCATTTTGTCATGGGCGATCTCGTAGCAGAGTCCGTGCGGAATCGCATAGGGATACGACCACTGCATCGGGAAACTCTCCTCAACGTAGAAATGGCGGGGTGATCCATCCTTCTTGTCCCGATTATGAAGGAATATCCATTCACCAACAGCGGAGTTGAGCGCGACAGGATCGCTCTGCGGATTAGGGGTCGTCGTTGGATTCTCCTGATATTTGCGCATCAGGACTTCGAAGAGTCCCATGATGTCCTCGCGGTGGGGAAGGGTCAGGTATTCCGCTGGATAGGTGTGCTCCCGCCCGAGCAGTTTCTCAAACCAACTGAAATCCGTGGGACGCTCCGTGGTGTAATGAGAACGGATATAGCGGTTGTAGAAGGTGTCAGCTAGGGCGTTCTGGGTGACGATGTAGAGATCGCGGCGATCGAAGTTGGGATCACGCTTGGTTGTCTCAAAACTTTCGCCGAAGACCATGTAGGTGGGCACGAAACGTCCCGGGTCGGTCCCGCCGAAGACAAAGCTATCCTTTTCCAGATCGGCCAGCATGTCGTGGCCATACATCCATCCGAACCAATGTCCTCGCTGGGTACTCGAAGGCAGACAGATCACGAAGGTATAAAACGCCACGGCGGCGGCAGCAACGGCAACGACGGCGCGAGGCAAGACGATCCTTGGAAACGCCTGTTCCAGATAGGAGTAAAGAAGTGCGCCACCAAAACTGGCGAGCATGATGAAGAATCCATAGGCGAGGCTCTGATATTGGTACTGCATGTCCCAACCGGCCTTGTCATAGCCGTTATTATAGGAGAGGGGTTGGAGGAATGCGGAGAGGCAGAATCCGATGACCAAGAGATAAAACCAGATGCGCTGTTCACGGGGAAGGCGCCAGAAGAGAAGGAACGAGGATAGGGCGAAGATGAGGGGAATGGGTGAGACATTCTTAGCAAGGACTGCCCAGAAGACCTTGCAGTATCCCGTAAAAGACTGGAGTGGCGTCTCTTCATCGGGAGCCTTGGGACCCTTCTCCTTTTGGAGCGGGGGTACGCCCACCAACTTGCCGACCACGCCCTGAAGCTGATCAGCAAGGGTGCCCCAGTATTGGGAACGGTTGATGGCGTAGAAGAATCCCTCCGGGGTGCTGCAGTAACTCCAGTTCATCGGTGGATTCGTCGAGGAGGCGAACGGCATGTAGGCGTAAGGAAGGAGTCCGGCGAAGACAGCCACCACGATCAGGATCCCCTGACGCCATTCGGTTAACTTCCGGCGAATAGCGATCAGAGCGATGAATCCGGTTCCGACAACATAGAGGAGGCGGACTGCCGCCTTCATGGCCAGCGCGTGGTACTGGTCCGTGGAGAGGTAGGCAAAGCCCAGGTAGAGGAGAGCTGCGGTGAAGAGGCTGTAAAGGGCGTATTCCCAGAAAAGCTCGGCATGGAGCAGCAGGATCACAAGCAACGGCAGAAGGGCCATCGCAAGGGTCATGTGGTGATTGCTCATCCCGAGCGCAAAAAGGAAGACCACCCAGACAAAGGCGTTCTTCCAGTGAGGTCTCCTGATCCAGATGTAGGTGAGCATCAGGAGCGTCATCATCAGGCAGACATGAAGGGCGTAGAGACCCTTGCCCACCACGGCGTGTGACCAGATCGGGGTGACCCAAATGAAGGTGAGTGTCGAGGCGACCGAGAGAATGGTCGCGGGACGGCGGGCAACGCCCAGCCAACTCGTGGCATTGAGGGAGATCAGGGAAAAGACACCGGCTCCTGTCGCCATGCAAAGCCCAGAGAAAAGGTTGATCTTCCAGGAGCCGTTGCCGAAGGGGAGCAGGTGACTGAAGAGTCCTGCCAAGATCGTCCAGAGCGGATACCCCGAAGGATGCATCACGCCGAAATGAAGCGCAGCCGTCGCCATCTCCCCATCATCGTTCAGACCGATGTTCGGCATGGCAGTGTACCAGTAGGTGGCCAGCGCAATCAGGAAGCAGACAAGGGCGGTCAGACGCTCCTGCTTGGTAAAGATCCGGAAGGGGTGAATAGCTCCCCCGTTCTCGGAGTCAGATTGGGGTGAGTTAGCGTCAATAGCTGTGGAAGAGCTCATAGGGTGATTGGAAGAGTGATCGGGGGTGTAAGGTCTGGAATCAGAGACTGGGAGAATTATCAAAGTTGAGTGATTAGGATCTTGGGGCGCCCGTGCCCTTGGGAGATCTGCGCAGGCCGTTCTGAAAAAGAAGGGACCAGACCATCAGGAGAGCCTCCACAATGATCTTCTTGGACATCTTGGAGGTGCCCTCGACGCGGTCTGCAAAAATGATTGGAACTTCGACAACGCTCAACCCCTGACGCCAGACGCGGTGGTTCATCTCGATCTGGAAACCGTAGCCATTCGACTTCACGGATGGAAGGTTGATGGCTTCCAGAGTCGCCCTGCGCCAGCACTTGAATCCACCCGTCGGATCCCAGACGGGAAGTCCGGTGATCCACTTGACATAGTAAGAGGCGCCAACACTTAGAACCAAGCGCTTCAGAGGCCAGTTGATGACCCTGATCCCTCCGGCATAGCGTGAACCGATGGCCAGATCACCCTTCATCTCCGTGATCCCGGCAAGGAGTTTCGGGACATCCTCCGGAGAGTGGGAAAAGTCGGCATCCATCTGGACGATCAGATCGTACTGATGAGCCAAGGCCCATTCAAAGCCGGCAATATAGGCGCGTCCGAGGCCATTCTTGGCTGTTCTGGCGAGGAGGTGAATTCGCGGATTCGTTGCGGAATTTTCCGCAACCCATTGGCCGGTTCCATCGGGGGAGCCATCATCAACAACAAGGATCTCCACGTGATCAGGCAGGGCGAGAAGGCGATCGACCAGTTTCGGGAGGTTTTCCCGTTCGTTGTAAGTGGGTACTACGACAAGCTTGCGTTCGGACATGAGATCGATGGGATAAAGGGGAAAAAAGAGAATTTAACTACTCAATAAAGCCAGTCCAGTGCTAATTCTCCTTAGGAAAACGACTCTTTTCCCCATGATGAGTCTTCTGAGCGGTACCAGAGAATGACATTGCCCGATGAGGGGTTCATCCCTCTTAATCGTTCGATGAAGCAATGGGGAGTTCTCTTTGACTGGGACGGAGTGGTGATCGATTCCTCGGCACAGCACGAGCGTGCATGGGAACTGATTGCAGCGGAACGCGGGCTTCCTCTACCGGAGGGGCACTTCAAGGCCGGGTTCGGAAAGAAGAATGAGGTGATCATTCCTGCTCTGGGTTGGGCTACGGACGCGGCCGAGGTCCAGGCCCTCTCCTTTCGAAAGGAGGAACTCTACCGGGAGCTTGTCGCCAGGGATGGGGTACTCATTCTCCCGGGTGCCCGTGAGTTGCTCCTCTCCCTCAAGGAGGAGGGAGTCCCGCGCGCCCTAGGCTCCTCGACTCCCCGTGAGAACCTGGACGCCCTCTTTGCGGCCACGGGGCTCGATGCTCTCTTTGATGAAATTGTTTGTGGGAGCGATGTTCTCCATGGGAAGCCCGATCCCGAGGTCTTCCTGAAAGGTGCCTCCTTGCTTGCTCTTGAACCGGTGCGGTGCATCGTGATTGAGGATGCCTTTGCCGGGATCGAGGCAGCGAGACGTGCTGGGATGAAGGTCGTCGGGGTGGCCACAACGAACCCACTCAATGAACTGCGGATGTGTGATCTGGCATTCGCCTCCATGGAAGAGGTCTCGATCGGTCAACTCTCCGCCCTTGCAGGGAGTCCTTCCCGATGAATCCAGACGCCTCGGTGGACTATGTCCTGATCTTGCTGCTTCCACTCGGTCTGATCGTGCTTGGGGGGATCTGCGTGATGGCTGATGTCGTGTTGTTGAAGCGGCGAGGGGATGCGGATTCAGTCTCCTCCTTCATCGGTTCCGGATCGCGACCTCGTCCCGGGCTAAGACTAGCCTCCGTGTTTTTCTTCACGATTTCCACAGCAGTCTCCACGAGGGATCTTCTCATTCTCCTCCGGGTGACCTCCACGCCCATGCTTTCGGTCTGGATCGGCGTTATGGCCACCGGACTCTCGTTCCTGATTCTGCTTTTTGGCATTCTTCTCCCTCGGGCCCTTGGGGAGACGCTCCATGAGTCCTTACCGATCCGGGCCATCGCAAAGCTGACTCACTGGCTGACAGTTTGGGTTGATCCGTTGGCCGATTTGGGATGGGGGGCTGTTACCGCCGTGCTCACTCTTCTCCATCTTGACAGGAGAAGGACTGCCGAAGAGAGCGAGGATGAAGTTCTCCAGATCATGGACGAGGGGCTTGAAAGCGGTGCCTTCGACCCCATGGAAAAGGAGATGGTCGAGGGAGTGCTCGATCTTGATGAGCAGTCGGCCGCAGAGTTGATGACTCCGCGCTCGCGCGTGACGTGGCTCGATCTTGAGGATCTGGATGAAGTGAATTGGCGAAGGATCGCCGGTGCGGGGCATTCCGACTACCCTGTCTTTCAAGGAACCCATGACAACATCATGGGAATGGTCGATGTGAAATCCCTCTGGGCCAATGTGTCGATGACCGGTGGGGTTCGTCTTGCTGATGTCCTCACCCCTCCCTTGTTTGTTCCTGCGACGATGACGGCAACCCGCCTGATCGAGGAGTTCAGGAACGTGCGACGTCACGTGGCGCTGGTGGTTGACGAGTTCGGCGTGGTCGAGGGGATGGTGACTCTCAAGGATGTGGTCGAGGCTATCGTGGGAAGGCTTCCCGAGCGCGGAGTTCGTCAGCATTATCCGGAGATCATTACCCGTGAGGATGGCAGCTGGCTGGTTGATGCCCAACTGGACTTTGAAGAGACGGCAACGGCGATCGGACTCGTTTTTTCCGAGGAGGAGTTGGAGGCGAACAGGTATCAAACCATCGGGGGATATGTCCTCCACCATCTGGGGCATATTCCCGTCGAGGGTGAAAAATTCAAGCAGGATGGATTCCGTTTCGAGATCGTCGACATGGATCGCCAGCGGATCGACAAGCTTCTGGTCTCAAGACTGCCGATTCCCGCTCCAATTCTTCCCGGAAGCTCCGAATGATGGCTGTCGCTCTTCATCCGGAGCTCTTCCCGATGGCAAGAGCCTGGTGGCTTTACGGACTCTTTTGTCTTCTCATTCTCGCGAGTCTCTACCTCGATTTACGAGGGAGGGAGGGTAGGGAGCATGTCATCGGCCATCGCGAGGCTATCCATGGTGTCGTCTTCTGGATCGGATTGGCACTGCTCTTCTGTGGAGGACTCTATTGTTTCGGACTGTGGGAGTTTCCCCTCGATCCGAGTCTCGCCGGATACGATCCGAGGGCACTCGCCAAGCAGAGTAGTCTGGAGTTTCTCTCCGGTTACCTGATCGAGAAGAGTCTCTCAATCGATAACCTCTTTATCTTCCTCGTCGTTTTCGACTTCTTTGCGGTTCCCGAGAAATACCGCCACCGAGTCCTCTTTTACGGCATTCTTGGAGCTATCCTTTTCAGAGCATTGTTCATCGTCCTGGGTTCCCTGCTGATGCAGATCTCCTGGGTTCCCCTAATCTTCGGCGTCTTCCTTGCATTCACCGGATTGAAAGTTGCCTTCGGCCCGGAATCTCATCCCGATCCCTCGAAGAATATGCTGGTGAGATTGTTGCAGCGCATTCTTCCGATTGCGCCGGCCTTTCATAATCAGAGATTCCTTGTTCGGGAGGGTGGGCGTTGGTTAGGGACGCCACTGCTTCTTGCCCTTCTGTTTCTGGAGTTCACTGACATTGTATTCGCCGTCGATAGTGTCCCCGCGATCTTCGCCATCACCAAGGAGCCATTCCTAGTCTTTACCTCGAACATCTTTGCGATCCTAGGCCTTCGCTCCCTCTTCTTTCTGCTTGCGGGAATGGCCTCCAAGTTCCACTACCTCAAGTATGGTCTTGGATTCATTCTCTGCTTCGTGGGTCTAAAGATGTCGTGGCTCGACGCTCAATTTGGGGGGCACTTCCCAACAACATGGTCGCTGGCGATTATTCTCACCGCACTGATTTCATCAGGTGTTTTTTCCGCCCTTTTGCAAAAAAACAAACGTTGAGATAAGGCTATCCGGACGCCCGGGAACATGATCACTACTATGGCGTTGACTGTCGCTTCTGATTGATCAACTCCAAGAAATTCTCCGTTCGCATTGGTTTTCCAAAGAGGTATCCCTGCATGAGTTGACAATGAAGCGAAGCCAGGTATGTAGCCTGATCCGCATGCTCCACTCCCTCGGCAATGATCGTGTAGTCGAAGTTTTTTCCGATGCCGATGATTGCTTTGAGCAGGTCGTTAGCGTGCTTATCATTGGTAAGAATTCCCTTGAGGAACGACCTGTCGATCTTGATCGTGTCGATCGGCAGAGCTGTCAGGTATTGAAGGTTACTGAACCCTGTTCCAAAGTCATCTACCGCGATCCGGACCCCCGCATGACGGAATATCTTCAGGTTCTCATGCAGCCACGGATTGTTAGTCTGGAGATGCGTCTCCACGATTTCAATACGTAGCATTGAGCTGGGAATCCCGGCATCTTCCAGACGAGCAAGACAGGTCTTTGCATAGCCGTTGGTGATGAGAATGGCGGGACTGACATTGATGGAGATTCGGAAATCTGGAATTACTGAGAATTCCTTAAGGTGTATTTGCAGGATGCGCAGTGTCTCGGCGAAGACCCATTCGTCGATTTCCGGGAGAATCCTCAGCCGATCAAGAGATTCCATGAAGGATTCCGCATTAACGACCACGCCCTGCTTGTCAACGGCCCTGAGGAGAGCTTCGGCAGCGACAACCGCTCCCGTTGAGAAGTCGACGATCGGTTGAAGTGAAATGAACATCCGTTTCTCCTTCACGGCGTCACGTATCATGCGGTCCAGATCGTGTTTCGCCTTGAACCCCTTGATGAGTTGGCTGTCCGCGATACAGTAATTTTTGATTTTTCCTGTCTTGACGAGATACATCGCCTCTTCAGCCCGCCGGATGAGTTCTGAGGAGGAGATCTCGTTACTATCCACCATGCAACAACCAATGCTCGATCCGATCCTTATCTCGAGTTCCCCAAGGATAATGGGCATGGCCAAGTGGCGATGAATACGCTCGAGCACACGCTCCAAGTCCTTCCGATCCGATATTCCGGAGACAATCAGCACAAACTCATCGCCGCTCAGCCTCCCCATCAGATCCTCCCCACGGCAGATCCCCTTGAGTCGTTTCGTCACTTCGATAAGCAGGCGATCTCCTATCTGGTGCCCGAAATTATCATTCACCTCTTTGAAGCCGTCGAGATCGACAAACAACAATGCCGAGGAGGGGTAGTTCTGGTCAGCTTCCGCGATCGCCCTCTCCAACTGTGCCATGAAGACGATTCTGTTTGCCGCTCCGGTGAGACCATCGTGCGTGGCCTGCTTCTTGAGTTCCAGGTTCACAAGCTCCCGTTCTGCAACGATCCCGAGATTCGTGGCCATGATGTCAAAGACCTCCCTGATCCTCGAGTCCATTTTGCGGTGATCCGGATAGATCAGTTCGATAACGGCTACCAGGCGATCACGGATCCTGACAGGGACCACCAGGTAAGAAAACTCCGGGCGTAGTGCTCCGGTGGAGATAAAATCCGTCTTTGCTGTGTCCCCCGTCGGGTGTTGGGGGGCTGAATCAAGCTGCACCCAGAGCATTGGTAATTCGGGATCCTTCGGAAGGAGGGGATTGTAGATAATGCCGGTCGTCCCACCTGTCTGCATGTTCCTGATTCTGCAGGAGAGGTAGCCCAGGTTGGGATCGAGGTGCTCAATCAGACTATGAAGCGCATCATCGAAGGTGGGAGCCTCAATTGCCATCTCTGAAGAGGCCCTCAGGAGGTTGCTGTAGACCTCTTTTTCCCGCATTAGAAGGTTAGTCAGTTCCCGATTTGATCGGTGAATCGCAATATAATCCATCGCGATGGCGGCAAGGGAGTGCAGGGCCTTGATCTGTTCTTGGGAGAGTGAACTCGGTTTTTGATCGATGACGCAGAGGCTTCCAATAGCAAGGCCATCCCCCGCATCCAGCGGAACGCCTGCATAAAAACGGATGTAGGGATCCCCAGTGACATACTTATTATCGTTGAATCGCTTGTCCTTCTGCGCATCCTTGACGACGAGTTCGGCTCCCTTTGGTTCAAGAATGGTGTAGCTGCAAAAAGCGTCCTCGCGAGATGTCTCTCGAAGCTCTATTCCGTAGCGAGACTTGATCCACTGTCTCTTATCGTCGATCAGTGTAATAAGGGAGATCGGGGTGCCGGTGATCTCAGCAGCCATCTTGGTAAGACGATCCAAGAGGGGATCGTCAGTGCTATCGAGAATATCATAGCCGAGGAGTCGAGCGATGCGTTCCTCTTCCCTTGGGTGGAGGGGAGGAGGGACTGATACGGCGGGGGAACCCGTCCCTTCGTTATTCATGGATTCAATATATCTCTGTTAACTAGGAATGGGGAAGGAATAGATGTAAGCGGAATTCTTATCTTTAAGCCGTTAATCACTTGTTCCCCGGATTCCTCTGAAAAGAATGAACGGATTGCCTTGGCGTGATTGAACTCTGGGGAAATAGTGATGTTTGAGATGTCTAGTAAGTTCCCTGTGAGAATGATTGATTCCCCAAAATCCGGTGGAAGGATCGCTCATCTCGATGCACTGCGTGGGATCGCCGCACTCGGTGTCTGCCTTCACCATGCGCTCTACAGCTTCCGTGGCATCACGGGAAATGAGTTTATCTACCGAATGGCCGGGGAGTCGGCCGTCGTCTTTTTCTTCCTCCTCAGCAGCTTTGTGCTCTGTCGGTCGATTGATCGGGGAGGGCGCTCTGGGGTAACTGGTATTCCGGCCTACTATGTGAAACGATTCTTCCGAATTTATCCTGCTGTGCTGGTGGCTGTTGGCCTTGCTGCCTTGGTGGCCTTCTTCTACCGGGAGATTCCAGATCTCAACGATGCGACTCCCTGGTTCCATGAGCAGGTCGAAAAGGCCCGTTCGGTCTCGGGCTTCTCGGCTTACCTGATGAATGCCCTCCTGCTGGACAGGCGTCTTGATCCACCGCTCTGGACGATCATCATCGAGTTGATGGGATCGTTCTTACTGCCTTGGCTCCTACTTCTCCCTAGGCGCCGTCCCGTGCCGCTTCTTGCTGTGGCAGGGGTGCTCATTTGCTTTGCCTTCCGTTCGGATGGAAGCACTCGTTACTGGATCGCTCCTCTCTTCGGATTCTACATCGGTTATCTGATTCACCTTGTGGAGCCATTCTTCCGAGTGCCTACTTCGGGGAGGACGAAGCTCTTGCTCGCGTTCGGTATCCTACTCTGGCTCTTTTCCATTCGGCATGAGTTCAACTACATCACCGAGTCGATCATCCTTGGAGGGATCCTTATCATCCTGATTCCCTGCAATTGGCCAAGCCTTCTCGCCCTGCTGAATAGCCGTCCACTCCATTTTCTCGGGATGATCTCCTTCAGCTTCTACCTGATCAACCTTCCTCTACTCCTGCTTTCCTATGCCGTATTGGGTCATCTGATGCCTAAAGTGCTCATGATTCAGCCCTCGATCATACCGGCGTTAATCCTCTTTCTTGTGTCGATCGTGGTGACCATACCGATCGCAGAACTCTTTAGACGCTTTATCGAGTTGCCGTTCAACCGGGGAGGGCATTTCCTTGCGCGAAGATATCTTACCACCTCATGAAGGTTCTTGTCGTTGTCGAACCAGGATTTGCAGGTGTTTTCCGCCAGGTGGAAGGATTGGTTCATTACCTGATCCGGAAGGGGATCTCTGTATCGCTTGCCTATTCGGACCGACGTCCGAGTCCTGGATTGCTGCTCCTTGTGAAGGAGGTTCTGAAACACGGTGGTGAAGTGCTGAATCTCAAGACCATCAATCGCCCGTCGCTCTCGGATCTGCCAGCCTTCTGGAAACTTTCCAAATTTATCGATCGGACGAAACCTGATGTGATTCATGCCCACAGCTCCAAGGCAGGTGCCCTCGTCAGGATCCTGAATCAATTCAGGCCCCGGATCCCAGTTTTTTATACCCCCAATGCCTATTATGGGATGGGGCGGCATGGGCTTCTGGCAGCCTTCTTCAATCTTTTAGAGCGCTGGTTGGCACCTCACGGGATCACGATCAATATCTCGCCCGACGAGGCGATGTTTGCGAGGGAGGTGCTGGGTGCAAGGCAATCCTCTCCGATCATTCCCAATCCCGTACTCGTGGAGCATTTCACACCAGCCACTCCGGAGCAAAAACGGGCCTCGAGGCGGGCACTCGGTTTTCCCGATGAGGGGATCATGATCGGCACCTCGGGTCGGCTTGTCTTTCAGAAGGATCCGACGTCAGCACTCAAGGCACTGGAACCGCTCCTTCAGGAGCAAGCCGATCTCTTTTTTGCCGTTCTGGGGGAGGGTGAGTTAAAGCAGGTGCTCGACGAGGAGGCACGCCAAGCTGGAGTTTTTCCAAAGATTCTCCGCCTCAATTACCTTGAGGAAGCTTTGCCCTTTTACCACGCACTTGATGGGTTCCTGCTGACCTCACGCTATGAGGCAGGCATCCCGTTTGTACTCTTGGAAGCTGCATCTTGTGGACTCCCCATGGTGACGACTCTTTCGCCCGGGTTGAGTGACTTGCCGCACTTGGGGCTTTCTCACTGCTGGACGGCAGGGGTGGGGGATGTCCCTGCGCTACGAAATGAGATTGAGTCGATGATTGCAGAGATCAGGTGTCATCGGGGGTGTGTCAGAACGAACCATCGATCCCTGATCGAAACGCAGTTCTCGCATGAGGCCTGCTATGCTCCGGTGCTTGAGCAATACAGGAAGGCTCTGGCGGGATAGGAAGGAATGCGTGGGAGAAACGATTAAATAATTTCTCGCGCAGAGACGCAGAGCTAATAAGTTGAAAAGGAAGAGAGAGTTGCCCCACATTGGTTCGTCTCGCTCCTCTTAAGTCTTACATGCTGTTGTTGTTCGATTCTCTGCGTCTCTGCGGGAATACTCATCGGCTAAGATCGCGATAAAGGGTGAGGTACTTCATGGCGGAGTCTTCCCAACTGAAGCGTTGGCACCATGTTTGCCCAACCGTGATGAGTTTTTCACGTTCGCTTTGCGAGAGGTCGAGAAGTTGCCGCAAGCCTCCTGCAATGGCATCCACGGAATAGGGATCAACTTGCAAAGAGGGTCCAGCGATTTCCGGAAGGCAGGATCTATTCGACGTGAGGACCGGGCATCCAAGGCTCATCGCCTCCAGAACAGGTAGTCCAAAGCCTTCCTCAAGCGATGGAAAGCAGAAGGCCCTGGCCCCGGCATAGGCATTGGCGAGATCCTCATCACTCAGGTATCCGGTGAAGCGGACTCCCGGGCTCTGAAGGAGTGAGGAGAGTCCGGGGGAGGAGGTAAAA
>CAINEX010000133.1 GCA_903847935.1 uncultured Spartobacteria bacterium
AAGACGTTGCACGAGTTGCTGGGAGCTCATTTCTAGACTGAAGATACCCACCGGAGTGCCATTATCCACCGCGACATGCTCCGCAATGTTCATGGCGAGGGCAGTCTTTCCCATCGAGGGTCGGGCCGCGATGACGATCATTTCGCTTGGGTGCATTCCACTCGTCATCTGATCGAGTTTTTTATATCCGGTAGGGACACCGGTGACTTCGCCCTTGTTTTTATACAGCTTCTCGATCGACTCGATCGCTGCGTTCACATGATCCTTGATGTCGGGCAGTTCACCCCGGAAACGTTGTTCTCCAACGGTGAAGACCTGTTTTTCGACATCATCAATGAGCGTTTTGACGTCTCCCTGCTCTTCGTAGCACCTCGCGGCTGAAGCTGTGCAGACCGAGATCATCCGGCGCAGGAGATGCTTCTCCCTCATGATGTCGAGGTAGTATTCCGCGTTGGTTGCCGTGGGAAGGAATGTCTGAAGATCTGCCAGGATGGCGGGACCACCTATCTGCTGAAGCAAATTCCGGTCAGCAAGGACTTGGGTGACAGTGACAAGATCGATCGGATGATTTTTTTTCCAAAGATCAATCAGCACCTCATAGATGGTGCCGTGGGCCGGATGGTGGAAATGACTTTCGTCAATCCGTTCGATCGCGATGGAGAGCGTGTCCTTCGGCGAGAGAAGGATCGAGGAAAGAACCCCTTTCTCAGCGTCTATACTGGCCGGTAGGGGACGATGGGCTTCCGGAAGTCGCTGACCCCCGCCGAAACGCGGTGCCGAGTCATTACTATTCCCCCTGCGAACAGAGGGAGTTGTTGAGCTCGGATTGGCTTCAGAAACTGAGGCAGGGCCGTCCTGTGGACCTTCGGCCATGCGCTTGCCCCCTCTCAGGAATTAAGCCTCGCTGCTCTTGCGGCGTGGCCTGCGTGTGCCGGATTCCTCTTCATCAAGAGGCTGCTCCACCTTGGGGGCGGCTGCGATCTCGATGCGAAGGGTAGCGGTGACTTCCGTGTGAATCTTGACTGCAATCTGGTGTTCCCCGCTCTCTTTGAGGGGGCGGTCCAGCACGATGGCATGACGCGGAAGAGCAAGGTCCTTGATCTCGGCATTGAGGCGCTCAAGAAGATCTGCGGCGGTGATCGATCCGAAGGCCTTGCCTGTTTCCCCGGTTTCAAGCTTCAGGTTGAGGCGAAGTTTATTGATCTTGGTTGCGATCGCCTCCGCCTCGTTCAGTTCACGGGCTTCACGCTCGGCGCGTTTTGCCTTGAGATTGTTGATTTTGCGGAGGGATGAGGGCGTCACCTCGAGCGCCTTACCGCTGGGGATCAGAAAATTGCGTGCATAACCGGCACGTACTTTGACGATATCGGCTTCTGCTCCCAATGATGGGACGGATTCGGTGAGGATGACTTCGGAAGTGGCCATAAAAAATATCCCGGTTTGTTTTGCTGCGGGAGGTGAGATCCTATCGCTTGTTGGGTCGGTGTCAACACAGTTTGAAACCTCCCGACATGTTTTCCCCTCCGATTGATCAGAAAACGGAATTTTTAGTTCGAAGCGGCCCTGATTGCAGGAGCTGAGTCACTCCTTCGGGCTGAATCCAGGCGACCACTCCCTGCTCAATCTCTGGGCTGTGGTAATTTCAGCATCGGTCATCCGCTGTGCGACGGCGTCACGATCCTGCCGGGCGCTTTCATTGCCAGTGGTTGCCGCAAGATTCAGCCACATGTAAGCCAAGGTATTGTTTTTCTCGACTCCCTCATGAATCACATAACAGCGTCCCAGTTGGTGCTGGGCATCAGGATTTCCCTGCAAGGCTGAAAGGCGATACCACTTCGCTGCTTCGACATAGTTTTTTGGTACCCCGTCTCCCCTAGAGTAGCATCGAGCAAGGTAGAACTCTCCCTCCGGATTTCCTTGTCGGGCTGCGAGATTATACCACCTTGCAGCGACTTCTAGGTCTTGTTTGACCGATGTTCCATAATAGTAACGATCTCCTTGGGAGACCTGATAACGTGCATCCGTTGGAGCGGAGTGCTCCGGGAGTGAACATCCTCCTAACAGGACTAAAATCATCACGGTCAGTGAAGGCAATGCGAAGTGTGAAAAGACCTTCATCAGACTATTTAGATCCAGACCGCACCTCCTGTATATTGAAAAAAGATTTCGACTCTATTCCAACATTTTCATCTCTTGAGCTTTCCCCGCTTGGGACTCCGTATGCACTTTTATGCACGTGTTGCCCGAATCTTGGGGTGTTGTTTGAAATTCCTTCGCCGTCTTTCGGAATTCAGAACATCTTGAATTTTCCCCGCTTGGGGAGATTTCAAGTCCTTTGAAAGAGGTGGAGGCGAGGGGAGTCGAACCCCTGTCCCCGGAACTTATCAGGCATCCGTCCACATGCTTGACCGCACTTGAGTTTTAGGAGGTCGGCCACGGTGCGGCGCGCTGCTTTCCTCCGATCGTCCACGAAATCGATTCACCCCCCGGCGCGGTCGATCCGCCAAGGGGCCATCCTGCTGGCGTCGCCTTCACACATAGCAGGCGTCTGTGTGTCAGCGTCGCGGACTTAGGCCGCGAGAGCTAGATCTTCGTAATCTGCGTTTATTTTGTGTGACTCGATTTTTAACGAGGCCAACGAATCATCCTCGGCATGCAGAATGCGTAATGAGCTTCGAGTCGAAACCAGTACGCCCCCCTTACAGTTCCTAATCTGACCCAGGGAATGTTGTTTCGCAAGGGGCATTTCAGCCCACGGCTGAATGGAGGGTGGGGTATCGGTAATCCGATTAATACCCGAGAACCCATCCGTGCATTCTCCACTCTACCTCAGGAATCTGATCGTCAAGGGGTAGCGGTAAGATTCCCCGTTACTTGTCCTCACTGCAGCAATAACCATGCAGACGATCCAGGTAACCAGCACGATCGGCAGAATTACAAAGCCCACCAGAACGAAGCAGAGAGCGATTGAGATCGCAGTGTAGATGGAGTAGGAAATCTGGAAATTAAGCACCTCCTTGCCGGTGGCATCAATCTCCGGGCTATCGGATCGCTTGATCAACCAGATCGCTAGGGGTGCTATGATGTGCATCAAGGACCATCCGAGGAGAATCCCCGAGAACCCCGAGAGATGGAGACCGATGCACCAAGAGCGGGCCGATTCATCGGTATTTGGATTGGGCGTGAGGGGTGGGGGCATTTCCATTCGTTAAAAAAACCCCGAAATCCACCGTCATGCAAGGGTCAACTTTATTCCACAAGATGCCCCCAACAGACAGAATTTGATTGCCAAGACTCCCCCTCTTCGACTCATTTGCAGGACGCCTTTTTGGCAAATTTTTTCTATGAGCGAACGCAGAGTTGTCATCACAGGTATCGGAGTCATCAGCCCCGTCGGTTCCGACCTCGAAACTTTTTGGAGGAATCTCACAACCGGTCACTCCGGTATCTCCCATTACCAAGCGTTTGATCCTGTTGGCTTCGATTGCCTGATCGCGGGTGAGGTGAAGGAATTTGATTCGACTCCCTGGTTCAAGACACCAAAGGACGCCCGCCGCGCAGATCGTTTCTCACAGTTTGCCATGGCCGGAGCCAAGCTTGCTTTGGATGATTCAGGCCTTGATCTCGAGAAGACCGACAAGGAGCGTTTTGGTGTCATTGTTGGGAGCGGCATCGGTGGTTTCCAGAGCCTCGAGAATGAGACGCGCCGTCTTATTGAGAAGGGGCCGACGAAGCTCTCTCCCTTCACGATCCCGATGATCATCAGCAACATGGCGAGCGGTCTTATCTCCATGGAGTATGGATTTAGCGGACCGAACATGGCGATCGTCACGGCCTGTGCAACGGCGAACAACTCGATCGGCGAGGCCTGGCGGATCATCAAGTTTGGTGATGCGGACGCCTTCATCGCCGGAGGAGCCGAGGCCACCATCACGCCACTCGGGGTGGCTGGTTTCTCCTGCATGAGGGCTCTGAGCACCCGCAACGAGGAACCGACGAAGGCCTCCCGCCCCTTCGACAAGGACCGCGATGGCTTCGTCATGGGCGAGGGAGCCGGCATTGTCGTTCTCGAGGAACTCGGGCATGCCAAGAAGCGCGGTGCCCGCATCTATTGCGAACTTGTCGGCTACGGGGCGACGGCTGATGCCTACCATATGACGGCCCCGCGTCCCGAGGGCGAGGGGGCAAGTCGCTGCATGCAGATCGCGATGAAGCATGCCAAGGTCACCCCGGAAGAGGTCGATTACATCAATGCCCACGGCACTTCGACGCCGATCGGCGATATCTGCGAGACCAAGGCGATCAAGGACGCCTTCGGGGAGGCCGCTTACAAGGTACCCATCAGCTCCACAAAATCCGTCACGGGTCACCTACTTGGGGCCGCCGGAGGGGTGGAACTTGCGGCCTGCGCGCTCGCCATGCGCGACGGGGTCATCCCACCGACCATCAATCTCGATAATCCCGATGCCGAGTGTGACCTCGACTATGTTCCTCACAAGGCGCGTGAGGCCAAGGTCAAGGTGGCGCTCAGTAACTCTTTCGGTTTCGGTGGTCACAACTCTTCGGTCGTGATCCGTTCCTTTGAGGATTGAATCACCGAGAGTTTCTGATTTTCCCATGAACCTCCCAACCATCAAATCCCTGGCCACGGCTTTGGCCTTGGCTTCCACCACCATCCTCACCACCACAACGACAATGGCCCAAGATTCCGCCTCCAACCTTCAGAAGGGGCAGGCCTTCCTGAAGGAAAACGCTACCAAACCCGGCGTTCACACCACCCCTAGCGGCCTTCAGTACAAGGTCATCACCGAGGGACATGGCAGGAGCCCCGTGGCCACCGACACCGTCCTTGTTCACTACCGTGGAACGACCATTGATGGCACCGAATTCGACAGCTCCTACAAGCGCAATGAGCCCATTTCATTTCCGCTCAACGGCGTCATTCCCGGCTGGACCGAGGGAGTGCAGTTGATGAAAGAGGGGGGGAAGATGGAGCTCTTTATTCCTTCCAATCTTGCCTACGGATCGCGTGGAGCGGGTGGGGTTATAGCCCCGGACTCGACGCTGATCTTTGATATCGAGCTTCTCAAAGTCCAGTAGGACAAGGAGCGGTAGGCTTGGAATTTTGCCGCCGCGCGTTGTTGCCGCTCGCTCGCAGTAGTTCACTACAGCTTCGCTCGCGCGCCTCGGCATCCAAACTTCCAAGCATGATGAAGAAAGAGATTCTTGGGATCCTCTTATCAATAGGGATCGCTCTTTGTTTTTCTAAAGGCCTTCAGGCCCAGAGTGCCTCACCCGATATCAAGGTCTACTTCAGTCCTCATGGGGGGTGCACCGAGGCTGTGATCAGGGCGGTGAAATCGGCACAGTCACAGGTGTTGGTCGAGGCCTATTCCTTTACCTCGGAGCCCATAGCCGTCGCTCTGATTGAGGCCGAGAAGCGTGGCATCGATGTCGAGGTGATCCTTGATAAGAGCCAGGAGCAGGCGAGGGGCACAGAGGCTGATTTGATCTCTGAGAGTGGTATACCAACCTATATCGACTCAGCGTACCGGATCGCTCACGATAAAGTCATGGTGATTGATGGTGCGAAGGTGATCACCGGCTCTTTTAACTTTACCAAGAGTGCTGAGGACTTCAACGCTGAGAACCTTCTCGTGATCTCGAATGATCCTCCACTGGCCGCTCAATACACCACGAGTTGGAATCAACATTTAGCCCAATCCCATCCCTACCACCCTGGGAAGAGCCACCATAAAAACGGCTCCCGTTCCCGATATTACGGCCCTCTGGGAGTGAGGGAAACTGAGCCTACGGGGTAGGGGTGTAAATCCGCAACCTGTACGTTGATTCTTCGATTCTAATAGAGCGGATGTCTGCAGCTTAGATCCTTTCCAATCAGACAAACTTGCCGGGGTTCAGGATATCCTTGGGATCGAGTGCTTTTTTGACCAAGGAGTGGAGTTTGCGAAGTTCGGGTGATGTGGCCTGATTCCACCACGGTTTTTTGGCCAACCCGATGCCATGCTCCCCGGTGATGGTCCCCCCCCAAGCGAGGACTTGTTTGAAAAGATCGTCGAGCGCCTGCGCGATCTGCTTGGGTTGCTTGGTCTGCTGATCCTTGGAAACCATGATGTTGGTATGGATATTCCCGTCACCGGCGTGGCCGAAACAGGCGATGGCAAAGCCGGTTTTTTTCTGAAGTTTCTCCGCAAAGCGCACAAGGTCCACAAGGCGTCCGCGCGGGACGACGATATCCTCATTGAGTTTCGTGAGGCCCGTAGCCTTGAGAGATGCCGAGAAAGCACGTCGCAGAGCCCACATCCGTTCGCAACGTTCGGGGGAGGTGGCGAGTTCAACCTCGAGGGTCTTGTTTTTTGCGAGAAGGGCTTTCAGGTCTTTTCCCTCACTCAGGACGCTCGCTTTCTGTCCGTCGAGTTCTACAAGCAGATGGGCCTTCCCGGGAGGGACGAAAGATCCCTTCACACCCTTGTGGGCATTTCGAGCTGATTGGAGAGTGAAGCTGTCGGCAACTTCCATGGCGCAGGGTAGGTAACCGGCCTTGAAGATCGCCTGAACCGCCGCTGCGGCGTCCCTCATGGATCCGAATCCGGCGGAGAGGGTGACGCGCGCTGGGGGTAATGGAAGCAGGCGGAGGGTGGCCTCGGTGATCACTCCAAGAAGCCCTTCGGAACCGACAAACATCCCGACCAGGTCGAAGCCTGTCTTGTTCTTGTGGGTTCGTCCCCCGACCTTGACGATCGTGCCATCAGCCAGAACAACCTCGAGCCCGAGCACATAGGGGCGGGTAACGCCATATTTCAGACATCTCGGACCCCCGGCATTGGTGGCAATATTTCCTCCGATGGAGCAGTCCTTGTAGCTCTGCGGGTCGGGAGGATAGAAGAGCCCCTTTTTTTCGACATCCTGCTGGAGAACGCCCGTGATGACCGCAGGTTCCGTGACAACGACAAAATCACGGTCATTGATCTCCTTGATCCTGTTCATCCGGTGCATGCTCATCAGGATGCCTCCACGCACGGGAACGCATCCCCCGACATATCCGTAGCCTGCTCCCCGTGTGGTCACGGGAATACCCCTCTTATGGGCATAGCCAAGGACGGAGGAGACCTCTTTGGTAGAACCTGGCGCCACGGCGATCTCTGGCATCGCCGCAGCAAACCATCTGTCGCGACCCAGTTCCGCAAGGCGGTCGGGATCGGTGATCACGCCGGCCTTGGCGGGGATGAACTTCCGAAGATCCCGCTCCAGATCGTAGCGGATGGATTTCGTGGATGAAGATGCCATCAAGAGATGGCGTTACATGCCCATGATCTCGTAGCCGCCGTCGACATAGATCACCTGACCGGTGATGCCGCTGCCGCCGTTGCTGGCAAGGAAAACGCCGGTCTGACCCAGTTCTTCACCGGTGCAAGTGCGACGGAGAGGGGCGTGCTCCTCGTAATGCTTGATCATGGTGCCCAGTCCGGAAACCCCGCGGGCGGCCAGCGTGTTCATGGGGCCCGCGCTGATGCAGTTGACCCGGATGTTTTTAGATCCGAGATCGTAGGCGAGATAGCGGGTGCTGGCCTCCAGGGAGGCTTTTGCCACGCCCATCACGTTGTAGTGGGGAACAACCTTGACGGATCCGTAGTAGCTCATGGCCGTGATGCTGCCACCCTCTGTCATCAGTGGAGCTGCCTCTCTGGCAAGGGCAACCAGCGAGTAGGCGCTGATATCATGGGCCTTCAGATAGGCCTCACGGGTTGTTGAGACGAAATCGCCCTCCAGGGCCTCCTTGGGTGCGAAGGCAACCGCATGGAGCACCATGTCGATCTTGGGAGTTTTCTCACGAACCTTACCGAAGAATGTCGCGATCTCCGCATTGCTTCCCACGTCGCAGGGATGCAGGAAGGTATCGCTACCGAACTCGGAGACGAGCTCCTCCACGTTCTCTTTGAGACGTTCACCCTGATAATTAAAAATAAGGGTGGCTCCGGCCTGCTTCCAGGCCTTGGCGATATGCCATGCGATGCTACGTTTGTTGGCGACGCCGAAAACGACGCCTGTTTTACCTGCTAGTGGTCCGTTATTCATCCCACTAGGAAGCCTCTTTCGGCCCCCATCTGTCACGCAAAAAGGGGAGAGGTCTCAATCAGGAACCCAAGAATTCAGGAACGGGATGGGCTGATAAAAATCCAATAAATGTCTGAAGATCATGCCCGTTCCAAGGTGGGGCGCCTCTTGGCTTTATCGAGCCTCTTTTAACCCCGTGGATGGAACTTCCGATGAACCGACTTGAGTTGGCTCCGATCGACCTGAGTGTAGATCTGGGTCGTGGCGATGGAGGCATGCCCCAGCATTTCCTGAATGATTCGGAGGTCGGCACCTCCCGCTAGCAGGTGGGTGGCGAAGGAGTGGCGGAGTTGGTGAGGATGGACGGCCTCCTCGATGCCGGCCAATCGCGCATAGTGGCGGACGAGTTGCCAGATCCGGGCCGGGGTGAGTGGATGGCCCCGGATGGAAAGAAAGATTTCTGCACCGGATCTGGGAGCGACCAATTTGGGGCGCGCGATCTCGAGATAGGTCTTCAAGGCGGCAAGAGCCGCACGACCGACCGGAATCAGGCGTGTTTTGTTCCCTTTGCCGGTGACGCGGATCACCCCTCCTTCTTCATCAAGGTTTTCCAGTCGGACGTTACAGGCTTCAGCGATGCGAAGACCGCAGGCATAGAGAAGTTCCAGAAGTGCCCGGTCGCGAATCTCCAGTGGGCCGTCTCCCGCAGGGGCTGATACCATTTTTTCGATCTCGACCTTGGAAAGGGGCTGAGGGAGCGTTTGCGGGATGCGGGGGATGGGAAGCTTTTCAGCCGGATCCTCGGGGATCATTCCACGGGCCGTCAAAAAGCGGAAAAAGATCCGCAGGGCGACTGCCTCGATTTTGACGGAAGTGACGGATAGCCCGCGCTTTTTTTCCGCTATCAGGAACTCCGAGAGCAGCGGTTGGGAGACTTTTTTGGCCTCGCTGATGCCTCGTTGGGAGGCCCACTCCACAAAGCGCTCCAGTGAAGCGCGTGTCGAGAGTTGATAATTCGTGGAGAGTCCCCGCTCTGTCGCCAGGAAAAGTAAAAACGAGTCGATCGCCTCCTGCATCCCGTGGAATCAGGAAGCGGGGTTTGGAGCCGCAAGTCTGGTCAACGCCTCACGGTACTTTTCGGCTGTCTTGGTGACAATCTCGTCGGGAAGCTGAGGTGCCGGAGGTTGCTTGTCCCATCCGCAGTTCTCAAGCCAGTCACGGACAAACTGCTTGTCGAAGCTCGGCGGGCTACCTCCCGGGCTGTATTGATCGGCCGGCCAGAAGCGGGAGGAATCCGGGGTCATGCATTCGTCGATCAGGATGATCTCGCCGTCATGGATCCCGAATTCGAATTTGGTATCCGCAATGATGATGCCGCGTGAGGCTGCGTATGCCCGTCCGTGACGGTAGAGGTCGAGGCTCATCTGCTTCACGCGCTGAGCCACCTCATCGCCAAGGAGTGCTCGACACTGGGCCCAGGTGATCGGTTCGTCGTGCCCCTCTTCCGCCTTGGTGCTGGGGGTGAAGAGATCCTCGGGGAGTCGGTCAGACTGCCGGAGTCCCGCCGGGACGGGGTAACCTCCCACGGTGCCGCTTTCCTGATATTCCTTCCAACCCGACCCCGCGATATATCCACGCACGACGCACTCCACGGGGAGTGGGACCGCCTTTTTCGTGATCATCGAGCGCCCACTTAGCATCTCTGAGAATGGCTTCAGTTCGGCTGGAAAAGAGGCCGCTTCGGTCTCGATCATGTGATTGGGAACGAAGTCGAGCCTGTTAAACCAGAAAGAGGAGAGTCTGTTGAGCACCTCCCCCTTGCCCGGGATCGCGTTCGGCAGGATGCAATCGAACGCGGAGATCCGATCGGTGGCGACCAGCAGGAGGTTTTCACCAAGGTCGAAGACCTCGCGGACTTTTCCGCTACGAAGTTTTTTGATACTGGGAAGATCGAGAGTCAGAAGTTCCATGGGGAAAAGGATGTATGATGGATTGTGAATGATAAAATGAAAAAAGGGGAGCGCGATGGGATCGGGTTCAAAAGGGTGAAAAAAGTTGAAGGGTTCCAATGGTTGGAGAACTTCTCGCGTTGGCAGTGATACCCCTTCCAGCTCTTCCAGCGGTTTTAACGTTACAATATTTTAACTCTCCCATCACTCGCTGACCCTCCCCCTGCCACGTTTCACTTCGGCTCGGTGACGTTTTCCCTCCACCATTTTTCTTTTTTCTGAGGGGGAGCGTTTTGCATTGCGGCGCCGTGCTTTGGCGGCCTCCGCCCGTGCCTGAAGACGGCGGGCTTCCCTCCGTTCCTTGATTTTATCACCGAGTCGCTCTCTGGCGATGCGGCGGTTCATGCTCTGGCTCCGGGAATCCGAGACGGTCACCGAGATTCCTGTCGGAAGGTGGGTGAGGGTGACGGCCGTGGAGACCTTGTTCACATGTTGGCCTCCGGGACCCGCCGACCGGGCAAAGCTCTCGCTGAGTTCCTCTTCTGGAAGAGAGGCGGAAGGTTGATTCTTTTGCACGGCGCGGTATTCTGAAAGCTAGATTTTTCCCCATGACCTACCAATACAAAACACTCCCTTCATCCGTCGGCCCGCTCGATCAACTCGAGGATTCCGCGAGTGGCGTCAGGATCACGGTTAATCGCATCGGAGCGGAAGTGATCAGCCTTGCCCTCAGGGATAATGCGGGCGAGTGGCACGGATTCTTATGGCGAGATGGTCATGTGGAGGCACCCGCTGAGGGATGGGGAAACCACGCCACCGTGATGGGTTTTTACACGCACCGGCTCTGGGAGCAGAAATCAGTCTATGACGGCCATCCCATGGATGGTGGAGCGACACCCCACGGATTCCTCCGGCATCATTCTTTCGCCGATCCGGTCGTGGACATGGCTTCGGGATCCATGACCTACCGGCTTGAGCCTGATCAGATCCCCGCCGGGAGCTATCCTTACAAGGTTGCCACGGCCATCACCTACACACTGGTTGGCGGTGCGCTGCGGATGACCTTCTGCTTTGAGAACAAGGAGATCCACCCCGTGGCGTTAAGCTTCGGATGGCATCCCGGATTTGCTGTGGGATCCGTCGAGAGTGTATGTCTCCTCCTGCCCGCAGGAACCTATCGTCAGCAGATCGCCGATAATAACTTCCTCACCGGTGGAGTTGATGAGCTTGTTTTTGCAGGTGGTGAAATGCCTTATCCGAAAAAGACATTGGTCGATTCCTACCTGATCGATCTTTCCGGTGTTCAGGACAAGCGGTTTACTCTCGTGGACAGCACGATCGGACACCGCATCGAGTGTGATTACTCGGAAGCCCCCTTCATGACGATCTGGAGCAACGGCGATCCCTTCCTGTGCGTGGAACCCTGCTGGGGGCTTCCCGACAGCAATCCCCCGGCACCCTTCGAGAAGAAGAAAGGGATCCAGTGGATCGCAGCGGGTGAAACGATGAGCGCCTCCGCAAGCGTGAAGCCCTCCTTACTGAAATCCTGATCTCCGTCAGAAAGCGCCATCTCCCTCCTTTACACCTCTTGAAAACGCAGAGAGACCTCACTCCCCAGCAGAAGCAGACCTGGCTCAAGGCTGTCAGTGCCATGGAGATGAAAAATCCCGGCTACACGATCCAGCTCTGCCAAGGCTTGCTCAAGACGCTCCCGGAGTTCCTTGATGCCAGGAAACTCGCCCGTCGTGCGGCAGTCGAGAAATCAAAGGCCGCCAAAAAAGGATTCTTTTCGGCATTCGGAGGCGGTCCTTCGATTGCCCTCATGAAGGCTTCAGGTCTGCTCAAGAAACGGGAGGATCATCCCCAACTCCTGATCCTCCTAGAGGAGATACTGGCTGAAGAGCCCTACAACGAAAAAGCCAACCTCATTCTGCACGAGGCGGCCTTGAAGTGGGATCCCCCGATGAAGGAGTTGGCAATGTTTGCCCTTGAGACCCTGATCGAGGGGAACCCCAAGGACATTGAGCAACTTCACCGCACGGCCGCTTATTGCATGGAGAAGGATGAGAGCGGGAGCCCCCGTGATCCCTCGCGCGCGGTGGAACTCTTCAACAAGATTCTGGAAATCAATCCCAACGACCTTGCCGCCATCAAGGGGGGGAAGGACTCATCAGCTTCCCAGTCCGTCAAGAAGGGTGGCTGGGAGGTTGCTGACAGCTACCGTGACTTGATCCGTGACAAGGATGAGGCCATCTCGCTCGAGCAGCAGGGTCGCGTGGTCAAAAGCGGCGAAGTCATCGACAGCCAGATCGCCGATCTCTCCGCACAGGTTCAGGCCGAACCCCATAGCATCGATAAGTCACGCAGGATCGCCGAACTCTACGAGAAGAAGGAGGATCTGGAGAACGCCCTCGAGTGGTATCGCTACACCCTTGGACTTTCCGGGGGTGCCGATCCCACCATTAGCCGCAAGATCAGCGACCTGCAGTTGCGACAGATCGATGCCGCCGCGAAGGCCCGCGAGGAGTACCTTGCCGCCGTTCCCGATGATCCCGAGGCTCCCCGCTACCGCGCCGAACTTGAGGAGTTGAGGAAGCAACGGGCTGACTTCACCCTTGAAGAGGCCCGGGGCCGTGTGGAGCGTAACCCGACCGACCTCTTGGCTCACTTCGATCTCGGTGTCACGCTGATGGAATCTGGGAAGTATCAGGAGGCTATCGGCCACTTTCAGCGGGCACGCTCGAATCCCAGCGTCCGACTCAAGGCAATGAGTCAGCTTGGTCAATGCTACGTGGCCCGAGGCATGAACGACCTCGCTGCCAAGACCCTCTCCGATGCCGCCCAGGAACTCACCGGGATGGATGCTGTCAAGAAGGACCTCCTCTACAACCTCGGCCTTGTGTACGAGAAGATGGGTCAGACTGCCCAATCCATCGAATGCCTCAAGCAGATCTACGAGGTTGATTATGCGTACAGGGATGTAGCGACTAAGGTCGAATCCTCTTACGGGAATAGTTGAGGCTTGGGATTTCCGCGCCCCGCGGCGTTCTGCTGCGCTCGCAGTATAAGATATACAGCTTCGCTTGCAGTCCTTGCGGTGCATCGAATCTTCCAAGCCTTGGGCTCGGGAGGGGGCATCGGTTTTTTGAGCCTTATATTCTGAGACGATTTTAGAGTCGGCGATAGTTCACAAAAACAACTCCACATGGTGTTGCTTAAAAAACGATCGTTTTTGCTACAGAGGAAAAAGGCGACAACCTAATGGTGTTCGCTCCAGTGATTGGTTAGGCTGCATCTTATTAATAAAAATAGAGCAACTTCTGAAAATAGGCACAATCCGGCTTTAATAGGTCAGGTAACCAACCGTTCCAGTATGCCTCAGTGCTCTTTGATGGATTATAGATCATCGAAATATAAGAATCCTTTCCATCAAGCTCGATTCTGCTCTTGGTTTTCGGATAATGAATCTCCCACGAGCCGTAAGCATTTTCATAGTAAGTTGAAGTCCAAAAATTCTTGTACCCCTTTGTAACATGAAAAGCTGCTTCTGCAGGATTTGTTCCAAAAGTCAGTTCCATTTGAAACGAATCGCGGAGAACTTCTGAAATAGCTGTCTCGAAACCTTTACGCGCAATCGAATTATGCGTATCTCGAATGGCTTCAATATCATAGACACCGGGTGAAACTTCATTGATAGAGTAAGTCCAGCGATTCATATGTAGAAGGCTAACAGCTAATAGGCTGCAAATAAGCCGTGATTTTCTTTGTGGTTAAGAGAAGCACTCTGGAAAAGGCTGCATTGGACTTGGAGATCTTCATCACCTTTCAAGCAGCTACGGACATGGTGGAAGTCTGAAGGGGCATATTATCTTCTTCCCTTACCTCTCCCACCACCCAAAGGCAAACCAAGAAGGATTCGCAAGGGTTCAGAAAGATCCTGTTTTGCCCAAATCCAGAGGCTGGATACTTGCCAAAACTTGACAATAGAATTCGGATTTCCTCTCTGTAACGCCTATTTTTGGCATATTTTGGAGATCCAACTACCGATACGCAAACGCCTTTATAAGAGTTGTTTAAGTGTGTTTTCGATGATTCCGACTGTGGGTTAGAAAATCCCTGCGTCCCTGCGCCTCTGCGGGGTCTCCTTCATCCCTGTGATTGTTCTGAGCTGAATCAATCTGCCATTCCGCCAAATCTGTCTTGCATTGACCTTGATTCCTTCCGCCGAAGCGGACATGGATTGTCCCATGCCAAGCCGCATCGCAAAGGGGATTTCATCAGCACGTGTCGTCTCTAAGAGAGGGGGTTCCGGGTCCCACAAGGAGAAGGGCCGCTCGGCCCGTCTTCCCCTCTACCGGATCATGCAGATCCACCAGTTGCTCCAGCATGAAGAGTATCCCAACTGTCAGGCTCTCTCCCGTGATTTTGAGGTTTCTTACAAGACCGTCCAGCGCGACATCGACTTCATGCGCGATCAGTTGAGGCTTCCGATCGACTACGACACGGTTAGGCACGGCTTCCGTTATACCCGCGAAGTGAAGAATCTCCCCTCGCTCTCGTTGCAGGAGGGGGAGGTGGTCGCCCTCCTCGTGGCCCAGAAAGCCGCGGAACAGTACAGAGGAACCCCGTTTGAGAAGTCCTTGAAGACGGCCTTCACCAAGTTGGTCGAGGGGCTTCCCTCCCGATCCGAGATTTCACTGCAGGATTTAAGCCAGGCACTCTCCTTTCGCCCTTCGGGACCGCCCGCAGATGACCTTCACTCCTTCCAGACGCTGAGTACTGCCCTGCTTGCCTCCCAGGAGGTTGCCTTTCTCTACCGGAAGCCGGGAGATGGCTTGAAGAATGAACGACGCATCCAACCTTACCATCTCGGTTGTATCGCCGGTCAATGGTACCTGATTGGTCTCGATCTGGCCCGCAAGGCGGTGCGAACCTTTGCCCTTGCCCGCATCTCCAAGCCAAAGAACCTGAACCGGCGCTTTGTCAGGCCGAAGGACTTCTCACTCGATGCACTTCTTGGGGAGAGCTTCTCGGTCTTCGAGTCCAAGCGTGCCCAGAAGGTGAGGATCCTGCTTGATCCGATTGCAACGGCGTTGGCTTCCGAGCGTCGGTGGCATCCCTCCCAGAGGATATCGCTTCGCAAAGATGGATCAGGCGAACTATCACTCACCGTGGGCCTTGCGCCCGATCTGGAGTCGTGGATCCTGGCCTGGGGTCCTCGTGCCGAAGTGATCGCTCCAGCCGCCTTGCGAAGAAGCATCGGAGCCGCCCTCAAGAAAGCGGCACTACGCTATCGCTAAGCGGTGATCTCCTTTGGGCTGCGGCTCTGCGCGATCCCTTTTTTTGGGTCCTGCTTTCCCTGAGTGTCTGATTAAAAATCAGATCTTCCCAGCAGCAATGATCTCTTTGGCCTTGGCCAAGGAGGCAGCTAGTCCGGAGGCATCGCGGCCACCACCTCGAGCACTATCAGGCTTGCCGCCCCCCTTGCCCCCAACCAGAGGAGCCACTGCGGAGATCAGCTTACCGGCCGGAAGGCTGCCTTGATGAGCTTTGCCCACAACGGCGACCAATGAGACGGCTCCATCGGCGACTCCCGCAAGGAAGACAATGCCGTCAAAGTAACCCTTCAGGGCATCGGCCGCCGCCTGGAGGGCATTCCCATCGGCACCCGGAATCTCCTCGACGATGGAAGGAATCGTTCCCGAGGTTGCCTTGGTCAGGAGCGCCTTCGCAAGGGAGGCAGCCTCGCGCTGGCGGAAGGCTTCCAGCTCCTTTTCCAGTTCCTTCTGACGAGCCAATGTGACCTCAAGCTTCTTCTCCACCTCGGCCAAGGGGGAGCCGAGACGCGTGGCGACTCCCTGCAAACGTTCGGAATCGCTCCTTGAGGCGATCCGAGCTTCATGACCCGCAACAGCCTCGATCCTGCGGACTCCCGCGGCAACAGCCGCCTCACTGTTGATCCTGAAGAGTCCGATCTCCCCGGTTCCGCGGACGTGTGTTCCACCGCAGAGTTCCATCGAGTAGCCGTCGAGAGATCCCGGAGTCCCCCCGATCTGGACGACGCGAACGGTTTCACCATACTTGTCTCCGAAGAATTGCAGGATACCGGATCGACCTTTCACCTCGGCGTAAGGCATCTCCTGCCAGCTGACGGATCCGTTCTCGAGGATACGCTCGTTGACGAGTTGTTCCACTTTGGAGATCTCTCCTGGCGTCATGGCCGAGCTTGAGAAGTCAAAGGTGAGCTTGTCCGGTCCGACAAAGGATCCCTTCTGGGAGACTCCATCTCCAAGCACTTCGCGAAGTGCCCAGTGAAGTAGGTGGGTGACCGTGTGGTGGCGCTGGATGGAGGCTCGACGGGGGGAATCAATGGAGAGGGTGACTTTGGCTCCGGGCAGCGGGATCTCCTCACCCTCCGTCAGATCCAGAAAGTGGAGCCATGTCGGGCCGTTCTTCTGCGTGTCGGAGACACGCCAGAGTGATCCACCCGCATCGAGTAATCCCGCATCGCCGACCTGCCCACCCATCTCCGCATAGCAGACGGAGCGGTCCAGGATGACCGCGGTTCGATCCTTGATACGGAGCACTTCGAGGACGATTGCCTCGGTCTCTGGGGAATCGAAGCCCGAGAAGGCCGTGGGAGTCGTGGTCTCAAGCGAGGAGAGGCTGATGATCTCCTTCTTCTGGGCGGCTCGGGCACGAGCACGCTGCTGCTGCATGAGTGTCTCGAAACCGGCGTGGTCCACGGAGAGGCCACGCTCACGGGCGAGGAGTTCGGTGAGATCGAGCGGGAAGCCCTGCTCATCATAGAGTCGGAAGGCAACCTCACCGGAGATTTCCCTGCCCTTGATTGCCTCGGTCTCGAAGAGTGCCAGACCTTTGTCGAGGGTCTTGTGGAAGGCCTCTTCCTCGCGCTTCAGCGTCTCCGTGATGAAGGTCTCCCGGGTACGAACTTCGGGAAAGGCCTCGCCCATCACGGATGCCAGTACGGGGGTGAGTTTGTGGAGGAATGGCCCGGTGAATCCGAGAGTCCGTCCGTATCGCACGGCGCGCCGGAGGATCCTGCGAAGCACATAGTGTCGCTCGGCATTCCCGGGCTGGATGCCATCGGCAATTGCGAATCCCAACGTGCGCAGGTGATCCGCGATGACACGGAAGGCGATGTCATCCTTCTCCTGCTGGGTGACGGGAACCATCGCCCCGTCGCCCGAGGGTTGGGGAAGGGTTGATCCGTAAGTGCGGCCGCCAAGGGAGCCGATCGCGCCAAAGAGGGGACGGAAGAGATCGGTCTCATAGTTGGAGATCACGACATTGCTGAATTCCGTGAATCCCTTGGTGCACTGAATCACCGAACTGACCCGCTCAAAGCCCATCCCTGTGTCGACATGGCAGGCGGGGAGGGGGACGAAACTTCCGTCCGGATTGGCGTTGAACTGGATGAAAACGAGATTCCAGATTTCGATGCACTCGGCACTCCCCTTGTTCACAAGGGCCCCCTTGGTGTCTCCCGAGGGGGTCAGGTCAATGTGGAGTTCCGAGCAGGGGCCGCAGGGGCCGGTCTCACCCATCATCCAGAAATTGTCTTTACGGTTTCCGGGGACGACATGGATGGCGGGATCAAGGCCCTTGGAGCGGAAAAGATCCGACCAAAGCGCGTGGGATTCCTCATCGAAGGAGGCGGGATCTCCCTCAGTCGGGCTGTAGACCGTTGCATAAAGCCTCTCGGCAGGAAACTTCCAGCGCTCCACCAGCAACTCCCAGGCCCAACTGATGGCCTCGCGCTTGAAGTAGTCACCGAAGGACCAGTTCCCCAGCATCTCGAAGAAGGTGTGATGGTAGGTGTCGAGGCCGACATCCTCCAGATCGTTATGCTTCCCCCCGGCACGGATGCACTTCTGGGTATCGGCGGCTCGAGCGGGAGAATAGGGAGAGGGAGTCGCGCCGAGGAAGATCGGCACGAACTGGTTCATCCCCGCGTTCGTGAAGAGCAGGTTCGGTGAGTCAGGCAGAAGGCTTGAGGAAGTCACTATCGTGTGCTCCTTGCTGCGGAAGAAATCGAGGAAGGACTTGCGGATCTCGGTGGAGGTCATGGGGTGGAAAATTAGCGGTTAAAAGTGCCTTGTGTCGACAGTGGAGGGAGGGGGGATTCTCAGTTATTTAGGCGTTGAGTCGTCGGGGGAGGGGAGAGCAACGGGGAGTGAGGGCTGGAGAATCCGAGTGAGTATCTCCTCCAGAGGATGCTCCGGTAGGATCATCAGATCGCTGGAGTCTCCCTCGTGAAGGGCAATGACTCCCTTGGAGGCCGGTCCGAACACATAAGATGCAAGGAGGAATTCTCCGGCACTCTCCTCAGCCGTGTTCTCGGAGAGGTGGGCACTGTAGCGGATTGAGCACGAGGGATGATCGATGCCGTGAAGTTTGAGTTGATCGGGGGTGGCCGGTGCGAAACTGCTGGCCGTGATGCTGCCCAGTTGCTCAAACCATGCCCTGACTTTCTCACCGGGGAGGATTGATTGAGCGTTTCCAGTCGGGGCCTTGATCGTCCAATCCTCGCTTGCTGGCTTCCTGGTGAGAATCACAGTAGGCTCTCCTGTTTCATTTCCCGAAATGGCAATGCGATCAACGGTGTCATACTCGACCGGTTGTAACGTGTGGGAACGGAGTGATTGGGGCGTCATGTCGAGGGCAGCCAAGAGACCCTTCACGATGAAGATCCCTGAGCGATCACTACATTGGACATAACAACTCTCCGGAGAGGAGGGCAGTGGATCACCGATGGCGATGGTCACCGGATTTGTCTCCCCCTCCTGGGTGAGAGCAAACACTCCCCGTGGGGACTCCAAGCCACAGGTGGATGGATCAGTTCCTGCCGGCATCCACTGCTGGATCCGGGCGGAAAGAATCGGGGTGATCCATGAGGAGAGGGCGCCTTGATCCACTTTTGCCGAAAGGGGACGTTCAAGGTTCCAGTCCCGGTTCCCTTTTTTAAGGGTCAGTTGCTGGATAGCACCTCCCTTGGTGAGTGAGATCTCCTGCAGATGTTCCGTATTCAGTGCGGTGAGGTGTGGGTCATGGAAATCCTGAACTGAGCGGAAGGCCAACTTCGGGAGTTCATCGGAAATCAAATAGATATCCCCGCCTCCCAGACGCGCATAGAGGGATCCTGGTGCCGCGCCCTCGGTACCGAAATCAATGCTCTCCCGAACCTTGCCCTGGATCGTAAGGGATCGTTTCGGTTGATTCAGGTCGAGTGAGGCAAGACTCACCTGACCCTTGAGGTCGCTTGCTTTCAGAATATCGGATGGGGCTGTTGAAGAGGCCGACTTCAGCACGGATCGGATCAGTTGCTGGTCGGCCCGATCTGACTGCTCTCCTCCCAGGTACCAGATGCCCTCCTTTTTCAGGAGCGTCATGGTTGAACTTCCCTCGCGGATAAAGATTTTTTCTACCTGATCAGGATCAAAGGAGAGAAGGGGATCCCTGGATGAACGAGTCTGCTTCTTAGCGGAGGCAAAGAGCAATGCGATCGCCAGAGCCGCAACGAAAATCAGGGCAAAGGTTCCTCGCCAACTCATCGCCGCCGCCTCCAGAGTACCACTCCCCCGAGAAGTGCGGAGGCTAAGGGAACCACGAGCATGGTCCAGAGGGCGAGGAAGCGGATCTGCTGATCATCCAGATTCAGCGTGAAGAATTCCTTGGTTTTGGGAGTGCTTCCGACAAGGCGCGTGCGATCGATCAGCATGTTCACCGCACTGGAGAAAAAATCGAGGCCCGTCCCGCCTAGGAACTTGTCCTTCAGGAATTCTGAATTGCCCACGACGACCATGCGGGAGGCACCCATGGAGATCCTGTCGTCATGGACCCCGCCTAGGTCTGTCATCGCCGCGATGATGACTGGGAAAAAGTTGTCCTTCACGGGATCGAAGTGCACCCCGCTACCATCGGCGTTCAAGTAGTCGGAACACCCGCGGAACCCATGAACGGCGCGGATGAGCGGGCGGGTGGCCCCGGGGTTTTCAGACCAGACGCGAAGCGCAAGAGATCTGGTGTTGCCTACAAAGAGGACATTCAGGCCAACGAGACGCGAGGTGATCTCCGAATCCGCAAAAAATTCCCCGGTGACATCTCTCAGGATGCCCATGCTGTTACCTAGGTTGATCAGACGCAGGACCCTGTCGTTGCGCGGAGTGATGCCGGCGGCGTCAAGAAAGGAGTCGAGGGTAGGGGTCTCGCCCGTGGGGTCGAGCAGGACCATGATGTGTCCGCCGCCATTCCAGTAGTCCTGCAGGGCCTTCAATTCAGTTGCAGATAGGTCAAAGTGTGCCCCGGCGATCACGACCATGGCGGCATTGGCGGGGACCGAGGGTATCCCCTGAGCCGACTGTGCGAGATTAAGCGGCGCGACGGAGATGTTTTGCCGTTTCAGATTCTGACCGACAAGCTCCAGAGGTGGCAACCCGGGCAAACCCTCCCCATGGCCCTGGAGGAAGTAGACCTTTTTGTTCAGCTTGGGCTCGATCAGGCCGATCAGTGCAGAGGTCAGCACCTGCTCGCCACGGAAAGCGATCAAGCGTGGAGGCTCACCATACTTGGTGGGAGCCGTATCGTACTCTCCCATCTCGGGGACCGGAATCACACTGCTCCGACCGCCATACTCGACGATCAGCACATTCTCCTCCCCAGAAAATTTGTAGCGCGCCTGAATTTCGCGTGCGGCGGCGGGATCTTTCAGCGGATCGATACGCTCGACGGCAAGATTCCGGTAATAGTGGGCATAAAATTGGAACTCCCTCAGCATGGCCATGATGTCACCGTAGAGTTCCGATCCAGTGGCGAGAGAGGAGGGTGAGAAATAGACGGTGATCTTAACCGGAGAGGTGAGGTTCCACATCGTCTCCTTGGACTGGTTGGAGAGTTCGAATTTATGGGAACGGCTGCAGTCAAACCGCCGGTAGTGTCCTAGCGACCAGCAAAGCACAGCCAGGGTCATCACCAATGCAGCAAGGATTTGCAGGGTGACGCGGAGGCGTACGGTCCGAAGTCTGGTGGGTCGTTGGGAGCGCGGAGTTCTCATGCGTCCATTGAGTTAACCGCGCCAACGGCGGGCTTGAAGCGACTGGAAAGTAAGAAAGAGGCAGAGGGCCGTCATCACCAGGTACCAGACAACGGCCCTGGTATCGTAAAGTCCTCTTGAGAATTGAGTCATCTGATCGATCGGTGAGAAAGTGACCGCGATACCCTTCATGAGTGTGCCGACCTGACCTGACAGGAAGGTCAGCAGACCGGTGAAGAAAAACAGGGCCACCAAGCAGAAGGTCATCACCGCCGCGGAAATCTGATGCCGCGTCAGTGAGGAGCAGAGGCAACCAAGCGAGAGATAAAACATACCCATGAGGAAAAGGAGTCCGTAAGTCCCGAGGTAGGCCCCCATCGCACCCGCTGCCTGCAGGTGGGTCTGCCACCAGAAGATGAGAAAATAGAGGCCCGTCGGGAGCCAAAGTGCCGAGTAAAGAACGAGTGCCCCGCTGAACTTGGCAAAGACCACCTGGGAGTCCCGGACAGGTGCCGTCATGAGCAGCTCAATGGTTCCCGTGCGGTATTCCTCGGAGAAGAGGCGCATTGTCAGCAGCGGGAAGAGGAGCAGAAAAGAGAACCAAAAGAAGACCGTATTAAAGAAGGACTCCACAACCGTTACCTCGGTCGGTCCATGGTTCAGGGAGGAGACGCCGGCATAAAAATTAAAACCTGTGAGAAGCAGGAGGAAAAAAAGAAGAACCCAAGCCATCGGCGTCAGGAATGCGGAGCTGACCTCCCTTTTCAGTAGCGTCCAAAAAACCCTCATGACATTGCTCCCGGTTGATTGCCGAGCGACTGTAATTCCGTTGCCGACTGATCGGGCGAAGCAGGGACAAAAGAAGAGAAGATTTCCTCCAGCGGCACCTCCCTTGTGGAGAGTTCACGGAGCTTCCATCCTCGCCGAACCGCTTCTTCGTACAGGAGGAGACGGGGATCCTCTCCCCGGGGTGAGATCTCGTAAGTGACCCAACCTTCCGACTCTGTCAGCGTTGTGGCTTTGCTGATATAGGGAAGCGAGTTTAATTCGCGGAGTGCTGCGGAAGAGCTTTCCGTCAAAATTTCAAGCCTGATAGTTCTGGAAAGCGGGACGCTGGTACGCTGACGTAATTCCGTGGGAGTGCCGGTCGCCACAATCCTTCCTTTATTGATGATCAGGATGCGCGAGCAGGTGGCCTCGACTTCGCTCAGGATGTGGCTTGAAAGAAGGATGGTGTGGCGTGATGCGAGCCCCTTGATCAGCGCACGAACCTCCCTGATTTGGTTGGGATCGAGTCCTATGGTCGGTTCATCAAGGATCAGGATGTCAGGTTCGTTGACAAGTGCATCTGCCAGCCCAACCCGTTGGCGGTACCCCTTGGAAAGGGTGCCCACGAGTTGTTTTTGAACGTTTCTTAGGCCGCAGAGTTGGACCGCGTCCTCGACCTTCTCCCTGATGCGTCGAGAGCGGACCCCTTTCAGGGAGGCGCGGTAGGCAAGGTATTCACCGACCCTCATCTCGGGGTAAAGAGGGACGTTTTCGGGAAGGTAGCCGATGCGTGATCGCGCCTTGAGGGAGTCACTGAAGATGTCGAAACCCGCGATCCTGACTTCACCAGAGTCTGCGGGCAAATAGCCGGAAAGAATCTTCATTGTGGTGCTTTTTCCAGCACCGTTGGGCCCGAGAAATCCTACCACCTCACCTTGATCCACCGAAAAGGATAAATCCCGGATTGCATCGGCCGTGCCGTAGCTTTTGGTGAGTCCTTGGACGGTGATCATGGGCGGTAGCGGAGTGCAGATCCTACCCTTAATGCCCTTGTGGCGCAAGGAGACCCCTTCAGTGGTAATTGGCAGCTTGCCGAGTCACCATGATCTGTTAAATAATGAAGATCTTTTCCCGTGGATCCAAGCGAGCCGCAAGGCAAGCCACCCGCGGGCTAATGATTTCAACCAATCTTCATGAGTACATCTTTCACGGCGCGCTGGAACGAGGCGGCCATCGATGAAAATTACGAGAAATGGCGCAAGGATGCCTCTTCTGTCTCCACTGACTGGGCCTCTTTCTTCGAGGGCTTTGAACTCGGTTTTGCCCGGTATCTGAAGAATCAAGACAAGGCGCCGGAAGGAGTCGCTAGCGGATCTCCGACAACGGGATCTTACCGCCCCTCAAGTTCATCAAACTCCACGAGCCTCGAAAGTCGCGTGGAGGCTCTGATCTACACTTACCGCACGCTTGGGCATACTCTCGCCCGTCTGAATCCCCTGAGTGCCGAGATTCCTTACCAACCACTTTTGGAACTGAAGGAATTCGGCCTTACCGAATCCGATCTTGACGAGACGGTCAGTTCACGATCCTACAGGGATGGCACTCCCCTGGTACTTCGTGAGATTGTCGCCGAACTGAACTCGATTTATTGCGGCACGCTGGGTGTGGAGTACATGCACATCCAGAACCCTCGTATCCGCCACTGGGTCAGGGAGCAAGTCGAGTCCCGCGCCGGGAAGGTGGACACTGCGACTCCCCACTATCGTATCCTCCGCACCCTGCACAAGGCCGAGAGCTTCGAGAACTTCCTCCACACAACCTATGTCGGGAGTAAACGATTTTCCATCGAGGGAGGGGAGTCGATGCTAGTAGCCCTCTCAGAGATCCTGCACCGCTCGCCAGGGCAGGGAGTGAAGGAAATCGTCCTTGGGATGGCCCATAGGGGGCGTCTGAATGTCCTGACCAACTTCCTGAAGAAGCCGTTTGCCATTCTCTTCAATGAATTCAGCGACAAGTACGATCCCGACCTCGGGGAAGCGAGCGGCGACGTGAAGTATCACTTGGGATACCACACCACGCGCCGTAACGAGAAGGGCGAGGAAGTGGAGGTGTACCTAGCCGCGAACCCCAGCCACCTTGAGGCTGTGGATCCCGTTGTGCTAGGCAAGGCAAGGGCTCGCCAGCGAATTCTTGAGGATACGATCGAGCGACGCAAGGTCGTGCCGATCCTGATCCACGGCGATGCCGCTTTCCCCGGACAGGGCATCGTCGCCGAGTGCTTTAATCTCTCGCAACTTCCCGGATACAAGGTCGGTGGAACCGTTCACCTCATCGTGAATAACCAGATCGGTTTCACGACACTTCCCGCCGATTCCCGCTCCACCCTCTATTGCACCGAGATTGCCAAGACCGTTGAGGCCCCTGTTTTCCATGTGAATGGTGACGATCCTATCGCTGTCGCGGAAGCCGCGCGTATCGCGCTGGCGTTCAGGCAGGAATTCGGACGCGATGTCGTCGTCGATATCGTCTGTTACCGCCGTTACGGTCACAACGAGGGCGACGAACCACTCTTCACGCAGCCCGATCTTTACAAGGTCATCCGAGCCCACAAGCGTCCGAGCGAGATCTTTCTGAAGCGGGCGATGGAGATTGGAACTCTCACGCAAGAGGAGTTCGACAGCAGTTGGAAGAAATCACAGTCCCAACTTGAAGCCGCGCTGGCGGAGATGAAAATGGGGATCGACACGGATGTTAAAGCCAATCAGAAGGCATTCGTTGGTTCCACGGCAGTCTTTCAGCCTCCTTACTCCTTCAAGCCGGTCAAAACCGCCATCAACGAAAAAACTCTGAAAACCATCGTGGATGGTCTCACGACAGTACCATCTGATTTCCGCATTCTGCCTAAAGTCCGCAAGACCATCCTAGAACGTAGACGCGAGGTCTTCGAAAAGGGTGGTCCCTATGACTGGGCTTTCGGCGAGGCTCTCGCTTTCGGGTCGCTCATGCTTCAGGGGATCCCAATCCGTCTCTCCGGTCAGGACAGTCGCAGGGGTACCTTCAGCCACCGTCACTCCGTCTTCTACGACGAGGTGAACCGCGAGCGTTATATCCCGCTGCAGCACCTCGCTCCGGATCAAGCTCGCTTCTGTGTCTACAACAGCCCGCTCTCGGAGGCGGCTGTGCTTGGATTCGACTACGGATACTCGATGGATTATCCGAAGATGCTCTGCATGTGGGAGGCTCAGTTTGGCGATTTTGCCAACGGAGCCCAGGTCATTATCGACCAGTTCATCGCCTCGGGGGAGACCAAGTGGCTAAGACCCAGTTCGCTTGTCATGCTGCTTCCTCACGGCTATGAGGGGCAGGGACCCGAGCACTCCAGCGCCCGACTGGAACGCTTCCTGCAACTCTGTGCCGACGAGAACATGGAGGTCTGTAACCTGACCACACCGGCCCAATACTTTCATGTCCTGCGCCGGCAGATGCTGCGTGATTTCCGCAAACCGCTCATCATCATGACCCCGAAGAGCCTCCTGCGATCCGAAGTTGCCGTTTCGACTTCCAAGGATTTCACCGAGGGGGAGTTTCATGAGATTCTCGAGGGGCCAAAAGCGGCGGATCCTTCCAAGGTTGAGCGCCTCATTCTCTGCACCGGGAAGGTCTACTACGACCTTCAGTCCTACCGTGAGAAGAACGGTTGGAACGACCGTTCGGCGATCGTGCGACTCGAACAGATCTATCCGCTTCATGAAGAGAAGCTCCGCAAAGTGACCGCTCCCTATGTCCAGGCCAAAGAAATTGTCTGGTGTCAGGAAGAGCCCGAGAACATGGGCTCTTGGCATCATCTCCTACCCAAGTTGATGAAGTTCTTCGGACGTACGATCAGCTATGCGGGACGCGAACAGGACGCCAGCACTGCCGTTGGCACAACGGCGGCCCACAAGAACGAGCAGGAGGCTCTGATTGCACAGGCCTTCGGAGTTTAAAATCAAACGAGAAACTTTACTCATCAATCCATTCCAATCATGAGCGTTGCCGTCACAGTACCTGCCGTCGGAGAATCCATCACCTCCGGAGTCCTCTCCGCTTGGCATAAAAAAGAAGGAGACCATGTCGTTGTGGGAGATCTTCTCTTCACCCTTGATACCGACAAGGTCTCCTCGGAGGTCACGGCCCTGGAGGCCGGCGTCCTGAAGATCAAGGTCGCTGAAGGTGCCGAGGTGCCGATCGGTTCCACGGTTGCCGAAATCGATACGGCAGCCGGCCCGAAAAAGACTGAAGTAGCTGAGCAAAAAACCGAGACGAAAGTGGAGAAGGGGAAGAGCGAAGCTCCCTCCCTGAAAACGAACGATCCGTTATCCAAGATCGGGGTTCCCGCACCTAAGGCCGCCTCGATGCCGGTTGTTCCCCCCGCATCACAAACCGTTCCGGAAGGTCGCGTGACTCGCCGCAAGTTGACACCTCTCCGCCGCAAGATCGCCCTCCAGTTGGTCAACGCCCAGCAAACAGCCGCGATCCTCACGACCTTCAATGAAGTCGACATGAGCGCCATCATGGGCCTCCGCAAGGAAGTTCAAGAGGGGTTTCAGGCCAAGTATGGCGTGAAGCTCGGATTCATGTCCTTTTTCGTAAAAGCCGTTGTGGTGGCGCTCAAAGCCATTCCCCAGATCAATGCCCAACTCGAGGGGGACGAACTCATTGAGAACCACTTCTACGACATCGGTGTCGCTGTCGGAACCGAGAAGGGCCTCATGGTTCCCGTCCTTCGTGATTGCGAGAAGCAGAGCCTTGCCGGGATCGAGAAGGAGCTTCTTGGTTTTGCGGTCAAAGCCCGTGAGGGAAAGATAGGCCTCTCTGACCTTCAAGGCGGTTGCTTCACCATTTCCAACGGTGGTGTTTACGGATCCCTCCTGAGCACGCCGATCCTGAATCCACCCCAGAGCGGTATCCTTGGCATGCACAAGATCCAGGAGCGCCCCGTTGCCATCGATGGGAAGGTAGTTATCCGCCCGATGATGTATCTGGCACTTTCCTATGACCATCGCGTCGTGGATGGGAAGGAGGCCGTGACCTTCCTGATCAAGGTCAAGGAAGCACTTGAGAATCCAGTAAGCCTGTTCCTCGACTGAGGATTAACAAGCAGGTCTCTTGAGTTCTTAGGAATATTGCGAAGTTGGTTAACCTAAATCTTGGCCTAAGATAGGTGTTTGGTATTTGAAAAAGAATTTATCAAGCGGCTCTTTTTCTTCTCTCGAAAAAATGACGACCTTTTGGGAAATCTATCTCTTTTATTTGGAGGGGCGTCCGTTGAATATTTTTAGGAAATGAATAAGTCACTTTTCACACTGAGTATCTGCCTTCTTACCAGCGTCTTCCCTTTGAAAGCCCACGAAGAGGACTCATCCTTGGAGGAGCAGATGAAAATTTTGGCTAAAGGAACAAGACAGCTCTCTCAGCAAATTGATAACCCTACGAGTCAGCAGTCTTCCATTGATCTTATTGAGAATTTAAAAAAAGCCGTCAAAGTCTCGGAGTCTCTTGAACCAAGGAAGACAGTGAGCATCCCTCAATCAGACAGGGGAAAGTTTTTAGCTCAATACCATGCCGAAATGGAGAAGTTATTTGATCTTTTCAATAAGATTGAAGGGGAATTGAAAGGGGGAAATTATGCCATGGCAAAATTCTCTTTGCCTCAATTAAACCTATGGAGAAAGAGGGGCATATGCAGTTCAAGGAGGACTAAAGTCATTTGACTTGTGACGAAGCACTCCACTTTTTGAATTCAGCTAAAATAAGGTGTGATTTTATCAAATGTGCGGGTCAAATTGATTTGCTGTTTGTTTATTTCCACGCATGTCCTTGGAAGCATAGGAGCGGCAGCACAGGAGGATCAACAGTGGGCCACGCACAAGGTCAATGAATCGCCGCTTCGACATGAGTGGGTAACGATTAGAAATGGTGACAGGGAACTAAAAGCGATCATTGTCTATCCCGAAAAGAGGAGGGATGGACCCATAGTCCTGATCGGTCATGAGGTGTTCGGGATGACCGATTCGACAATAAATACAGCCATGCAAATCGCCCAAATGGGCTATGTCACCATAGCTCCCGATTTTCTTTCCGGTCATGTCTCCATTGGAGATGGTTCCTCTTCCATTAAGAAGAGATCACATAGCGATCTATCAGCGGAGTTGGATGATGCTGCGGTTGACTCTGATTGCAATAGTTGGATTCATTACGCCAATAAAATGCCCCAATCTAATGGAAAAATCGCCATTGTGGGGCTCTCTTGGGGTGGGGGCGCGGCCTTTCGCTATGCTGCAGGACCGCATGTGGACCCTTCCCTCAAGGCGATTTTTGTTTTCTATGACGTCGGCCCCCCCCGTCACAACACAGGGAATCTTTCATAACGCGAAATCAGCGGGGGTATTCCAGGTTCATCCCTTCGTAACACCGGTCTTTGGATTTTATGCAAGTAATGACAATCGTGTTGAGAGGACTCTGCAACTCACGAAGGATGCCATGAATAATGCAGGAAACCATTATGAGCCAATCGTGTATCACGATGCCGACCACGGATTCATGCGTTTGGGTGATGATCCCGATAACACCAATCCAGCTAATAAAGATGCTATGAAAGCATCACTTTTACGACTCAGCCAGCAGCTAGCAAAACTCCAGCGTTGAGCCCCAGATGCTTTTAGGAAGCTTTGCTCTTGGATCTTTTGGTCTTGTGCCCGGAGGGTGAGGGGGATGCCGCCGGAGTCGGATTCTTGCTCTCCAGCGCAAGCAGTTCGTCCACCGTTACAAATTTGTATCCCTTCGCGAGGAGGGCATCCAGTGTGGCTGGCATTGCGTCGATGGTTCCTTTGTGAATGTCATGGGAGAGGATGATGGCGCCAGGTTTGGCCCCTCCGCTTCCCTTCCATCCTGAGAGAATTCTTTCTGAAACAACCTTGGAGCCCGGATTCTTCCAGTCGAAGGGGTCGACGGACCAGAGGATCACCTTCATGCCATACTCTTTCTCAATGGCTCGGCTCAGTCTTGGATTAGTGGCCCCATAGGGCGGGCGCATGATGACGGGTGCTTTGCCGATGGTCTGTTTGATAAGATCGGAGGTATCCGCCAACTGGTGCCTGAGTCCTCCTTCAGCCAACCTGTTGAGGGGAGGGTGATCCCAGCTATGATTTCCTATCTGATGGCCCTCCGCCACGGCCCTCACCACGATTTCGGGATGTTCCTGAACTCGCTGACCCAGGACAAAGAAAGTTGCATGGATGTGTCGTTCCTTGAGGATGTCGAGCAAGCGGGGAGTCAGTGTTGCGTCAGGTCCGTCATCAAAAGTCATGGCGATGTAAGGTCCGTCCACGCGTATGGAGGAGTAACTGCTCCGCTCTCCTGCGGAATTGTTCAAGGAGACCGGTGTCTGCATCGCCACAGGTTGAGGCGCGACCGATGCGGGTGCTGAAGTAGGGGTTGATGAGTTCGTTACCGCGGGATTTGCCACGGCTCCAACTTGATTGCTGGAAATGGGGGGCGTAGCGGCAAGAGGTGCAGTTGCCTGAACGGATCCGTTGGTGACGACTTCGGCTTTAACGACGGGCTGTATTCCCAGAAATAGAAGCAGCGCAATCGTGACAAGCGTAAGAAAGGTCAAGCAGGGGATGGAAAGTCTTCGAGGCATAATCTTTTCAAAGCTGACAGAAATTCCAAAAGATGCACGCCAGAGATCATGGAAAAAATCGACGGTAAATCTTGAAGCCGAGTGAAAGAAGTCTTGGATGGGCGGGAAGGAGCACCCCTCCGTTCCATCCTTCTCTTTGTCAGGGAGCTTTATTCCTGGATCAGTGCCCTCGCCCGGGGAGAAAGAAGGCTGAGAAATTCGAGGAGCGAGGGTTTCCCCGTTATTGGCCTTCTTGTGATGGCTCCCATTGGGCGCCAGAGTCGCTCCGCGTCGATCTGACGGGAGGAGAGTGCCCCCTGCTTGATTTCCTGACGCACGGAGGTCTCGGGAATAATGGCGAGTGCCTGCTCGGCCTCCACCGCCGCCTTAACGGTCTCGATATTTTCGAATTCCGCCAGATAAGTGATCTTAACGCCCGCTTTTTTGAAGACCTTGTCAAGGTGTTGACGTGTGGGGATATCAGGAGTCAGGCCCACAAAGCGTCGCCCCTCGAGTTGCGAAAGCTCGACCGGACGCTTTCCCTTCAACTGATGGTCGGGAGGCATGATCAAGATCAGTCGCTCTCTCCAGAGGGTCATGGCCCGCAAGCCCGGGCGAGCTTTTGGGTAAGCCACCAATCCAAGGTCAGCACGCCCGTACTGCACGGAATCATAAATCTCCTCAGCTTTGCGATAGTCGACCAGAACTTCAACTCCGGGATGGGCTTTGCGAAACTGCTTGAGCAACGGGGGAAGGTTATGGAGTGCGATGCTGATGACGCTTGCGATGCGGAGTTGTCCACCCAACTCGCCACGGGCAACCCTAAAGCGGTTCCCCAAGCTATCAAGACGGGCTAAAATATCTCGGCAGGCCTCAAGATAAACGTGTCCCTCGGGAGTCAGGGTGAAGTGCCCGCAGTTTCTGTCGATCAGGGGAACCCCGAAACGTTTTTCCACCGCACGGATCTGTTGGCTGACCGCACTTTGAGTGATGCCGCTGGCTTCCGCCGCACGTGAGAAGCTGCCTGTATCACAAAGGTCACAGAAGACCTTGAAGCCCTCAAGTTGCATGAATCAGAATCTGTATGCAGACTCGTCCGGTACTCCAAGAAAAAACCATCATTTCACAACCATGATCAATCCTGTCATTGCATCGAACCTTCAGAAGGTCCGTGAACGCATCGCGGCGGCAGCTCTCGGGTCCGGCCGCAATCCTAGTGAAATCGAATTGGTTGCTGTCTCTAAGACCTACCCACCGGAACTCATACGTGAGGCCTCCGAGTCCGGGCAGGAGATCTTCGGCGAAAGTCGTATTCAGGAGGCCCTTCCAAAGATCTCCCTGCTGCCTTCACGGTTGCGCTGGCATTTCATCGGCCATCTTCAGTCCAACAAGGTGCGCAAGATTCTTCCTCTTTTTGAACTCATTCACGGCGTGGATAAGCTTAGCACCGCACGTGATATCGACAGGATCGGAGCAGAGTTGGGATTGTTCCCTCGGGTGCTTCTGGAGGTGAATGTCTCGGGGGAGGAGAGCAAACAGGGCTTTGAACCAAAGAATCTCGAAGCGATCATCTCGGAGCTCCTGTCAATGCCTCGCCTGCAGGTGGAGGGACTCATGACCATGGCTCCTCTTTCGCCCGAGGCGGAATCTTCCCGACGTTATTTTTCCGCCTTGCGTGAACTGCGTGATCGTCTCGCAAAACAGACCGGAATTCCCCTTTCCTCACTCTCCATGGGAATGAGTGGGGATTTCGAGGTGGCGGTGGAGGAGGGAGCGACTCTTTGCAGGGTGGGGTCGGCTATATTTGGATGACCAAGCAGGGGAAATAATCCGCCTAATGGAAGATTTTTAGAGCCAAAAAAGTTCAGTTACGCTACATATTGTGGTCATGTCCGACTTTCAAGACACCCACGATGAGCTGTTGGATCTCGAAGAGACCCCTTCGGCAGAAGAACTTCAGAATCAGGTAAAACGTGCCCAATCAGAGCTTTTGGAGTTGAGGCAGCGGCAGGACCTCATTGAGAAAGAAAAGCTCCGCCTCGAGGAACTCACCCGCAGACAAGACGATTTGGAACGCGGACGCAATGAGATGGCCGATAAATTGGGCCGATCCATTATTCTTGTCCAACGTGAGACGGAGGAGGCTCAGCGCCGGCTTGAGCAACTCAACAACATTCAGGATATCTTCGCTGAGCACCTTCATAATCTTGAGGGAATAGATCCCAAGTCCTGGGGTGGCCGAGATCTCTCACGCGAGTTGACCCGTTCCCTGGGCACTGTTGACGAGGCCAGGTCTGCCTATGCACGACTTCATGCCAAAATCACTCCGGTATCAAACCAGGACGATGGCATGCCTTATGATGAGGGAGCGGGAGGTTCGTTCTTCTCAGACATGGGAGATCAGGGTTTTTCCCACTGGTTAAGGAATGGTCTTGCCTTCACTTTGCCCCTCCTCGTTCTTGGAACGATTGCTCTCATTGTTTGGATCTGGCATCTGATGACTGCCGCTCCAAGATAATTTCTTTTAATACCCGGACATGGCTTTTCGCTCACCCAGCAACCGCAGGGGATCCCGCCCTGTGACATCTGCTTCGAGACATGATGAAAGTCGTTCCCGTCTTGATCGTGATCTGGAGGAACTCCGCAAGCGTGAACTGGAGTTGAGGAAGCTTGAGGAGAAGATGAAGCAACGCGTGGAAGACCTTCCCAAAGAGGTTGCCGAGAAAGCACGCCGGCAAGAGGAGATGATCAAGCTTCGCGCGGTTGCGACGGCCACGTATGCCGATGGTCTAAGCAGGCCCCGTGACAAGCGACACGGCCCCTTAAAAAGCTCTACCGGAGGCCGCCGCATGACCAAACCGGAGGAACGCTCGGCGAGGCTCCAGTTTCTCCTTCTTTGCGCTGTGCTTGCCATGATCATGGTGTTGCTCTGGAAATCTCTTCCTTGAATTTTTAGGGCCTGATTTGATACCGATCAGTCCTCTCAGGGGTGTTTTATCTTTCGTGATCGAAATACGTACCTGATGATGCGTGATTACGAACTTCAGAGGACTCCCTCTTATCTAATAAAATGCTCCTTATTTGCTGGGAGCTCCCTTACTATAAAACGATGACTTTGGGTAAAGTTTCAGCCTTCGAGGGTCTGCCTGCAACAAAGCCCTCCCCCGAGGTGACTCGGGAAAATGCACGCCGAGCTTACCGTATTATGTTGGAGGCACGGATCCTCGAGGAGAAGTTGGCTGTTCTCTACAGATCTGGAAAGATTGTGGGTGGCGTGTTCCTTGGCCGTGGACAAGAGGCCTTGAGTGTTTCCTTGGGGATTCACCTTCGTCGTGGTGATGTCTATGCCCCGCTAATACGTGATCAGGCGGGCCGCATGGCCTTCGGAGATACGATTCTGGATACACTGCGCACCTACCTTGGATCATCACTCGGGTCGATGAGGGGGAGGGATGGAAACATTCACCGAGGACGTCCATCGGAAGGATATCATGCGATGATCAGTCACTTGGGAGCCATGGTCTCGACTGTTTGTGGCGGTCTGATGGCCAAGCGCTTCCGTGGCGAGACGGGTGCAGTTGGGGGTACCTGCATCGGCGAAGGTGGAACTTCCACCGGGAGTTTCCATGAGGGAATGAACCTTGCCGGTGTTGAAAAACTCCCGATTGTCGTCGTGGTCGCTAATAATCAGTTTTCCTACTCCACGCCGAATGACCGTCAATTCGCCTGCAGTGATCTTCTTGCCCGTGCGGAGGGGTATGGCGTGAGGGGGCGTCGGGCGGTGGGTAACGATCTGATGGACTGCCTCGGGGTGATCGGGGAAGCTGTCTCTGCCGCACGCTCCGGGGAGGGACCGCAACTTGTGGTGGCCGATCTTCTCAGGCTTGTGGGGCATGGAGAGCACGACGATGCCACCTACATTCCCGCGTCGATGAAAGAAAGTCCCTTGGGTAAGGATTGTCTTGATCTGGCCCGCACCACGCTTCTGGAAAAAGGTTGGCTTACCGGGGAGGAGGCGGATGAGTGGCGAAAAATCGTTGAAAAAGAAGTTGAGGAAACGTCTTCCAAGGTTTTGAGGGAGCCAGTCCCCGATCCCTCAGAGGAAGATTGGAACGCATTTTCCTGTCTTGATAGCCAACAGCATCTTCTGCATCAGGGGGAACGGCAATGAGCGCCATCACCTATCTCGAAGCAATCAGATTGGCTCAGCAAAAAGCTCTGCAGGAGGATCCCCGCGTCTTTATTTACGGTCAGGATATCGGCGGCTTCGGCGGCGCATTCAAAGCTACAAAGAATCTTGCCAAGGAATTCCCGGGTCGGGTCCTTGACGCACCGATCAGCGAGGACGCCATGGTCGGTCTTGCCATCGGGGCCGCAGTTGAGGGGATGCGACCGATTATTGAGATGCAGTTCGCTGATTTTTCAACGTGTGGATTCAACCAAATCGTCAATCAGGCAGCCACATTACACTACCGCACGGGAACCTCCTGCCCCCTGGTCGTGCGTCTTCCTAGCGGAGGAACTCCGGGTGGTGGTCCTTTCCATAGCCAGAGCATGGAGGCTATCTATGCCCATTACCCCGGCCTAATCGTGATGACACCGGCAACCGTCGAGGATGCTTACACAATGCTTCTCGAAGCCGTGGCCTTGGATGACCCTGTGATTTTCTGTGAGCACAAGTTTCTCTACTACCATCTCAAGGCAGACAAATTGCCAGATACGGTACTGCCCTTCGGGAAGGCTAGGATTGCTCGCCAAGGTAGGGATGCCACAGTCGTCGCCTACAGCGCGATGGTTCATGAAGCCTTGGCAGCCGCGGAGGAATTGACCCATGACGGCTATGATATCGAGGTTGTCGATCTCCGAACGGTCAGGCCCATTGACACCGACACGATCCTTGCTTCCGTTGCCCGCACGGGAAGGCTGTTGGTGGTGGGGGAGGCCTGGCCCTGGGGCGGAGTTGCCGCCGAGGTGATTGCCCGAGTTGCCACGGAAGGATTCGGGTTGCTGGATGCCCCCCCTCAACGACTCAACGCTAAGGAAACCCCGGTTCCTTATCACCCCGCGCTGTGGGGAACTCATCGTCCGACAGCCTCTTCGGTTGCCAACTCCCTGCGACAACTTTTGGAACTCTAAAACAAGACGAAACCATGTTTCCATCACCCGACTCCATGCATCTCCTGCCGATCATCATGCCTCAACTAGGGGAGTCCATCGCGGAGGCCACCATCGTGAGTGCCGCTTTTAAGGTTGGGGAACGCGTGGAGGCTGACACCGACCTCTTGGAAGTGGAGACCAACAAAGCGGTGATGGGAGTCACTGCCCCTTGTGGCGGGATTTTAAAGGAGCTCATTGCCGTTGTGGGTGAGAGTTACGCCGTCGGTGCGACTCTGGGATACCTTGAGATCAGTGACGCTGATGCGGAGAGATTGGGGCTGAATGAGGCTCCTCCCCCTCCCGTGGAAAAACCCAAAAACAAGAAATCAACCGATCTAAAAAAGGGTGAGGTAACAGGTAAGGCAAAACCTTCTGGTAAAACCGTTGAACCAACCGTCAGCGGACTCCCCGTTCCGGCTCATGCCGGTGGTGCCAGTTTCCTTTCACCCCGCATGAAGGCCCGTATGGCCGAATTGGGACTTCATGCCGCTGATCTGGCCGGTGTGGCGGGAAGTGGAGCCGGCGGTCGCGTCACCATTGATGATCTGGAGCGCTTTCTGCAGGATCTTGAGAGAAACACGATTTCCCCTGCTTCATCAATGCGTGTCGCGGTTGCCGATGCCATGCGTCGCAGTTGGACCAGGCCTCTAGCCACGGTTGTCCTTCCCATTCAACTCGACATTCTGCTGGCTCATCGCAAACAGCAGACCATCAAGGCTGGTCCCGCACTTTATGCCCTCAGGGCACTCTCCATTGCACTCTCTGAAATGCCGGCAACAGCGGGGCGACTCATCGGGGACCGTGTGATCCATCCCCGCTCCGTGGATATTGGTTTTGCGGTTGAAGCTGAGGACGGGGTTCTTGTCCCGGTCATACGTCATGCCGATCAGTTTCCTCTTGCTGATCTTGTCGAGCGGTACAACCGTCTTGTCGAATTGGCCCGCGCCCGACGTCTGCCCGGCTCGGATACCGGAGGGTCAATCGCCACGATCACGAATTACGGGGTCTTTGGACTCACCATGGCAACCCCCATTCCCCTTCCTGAACAAAGCATTCTACTCGGCATGGGGGCAGGGCGAGTGACCCCTTTTTGGGATTCTGAAAAACAAACCTTTGTTCCTGTGACGGAGGCTCAATTCACGCTTAGTTTTGATCACCGAGTACTGGACGGAGGTGCCGCCGGCAGACTCCTTCAACGTGTGGCAGAGCTGCTTGGTAAGCCCGAATCCCTGTAATGCATGAAGGTGTTAGTTTGGCGAAGGGCTCTCGTGTTCATGTCTGACATTGCCGCAATCTATGTGTGGGCCCCATTGCAAAAAGACTGCTTCAAAGTTTCTGCAACTTCCCCAGAGCTGGGGTGTTCTTCTGTATGAGGAGAATGACAAAAGTTGGTTTTCCATCCCAATGAACTCCTCAATTTATCATTTAAAAAGCTCATGATGAAAAACTCCTTGAAGAAAACCATCCTGATTCTTTTATCCGGGCTTATGTTTTCATGGAATGTCCGTGGCCAGTCCACGACAACGAATGTCTTGGAGAAAACCAACGCCCCGGTTAATGCTCCACAAGTGGCGCCGCAGCCACCAGTGCAGCCCTTGGATCTCCTGACACGCGCGGAAAGGAAGCAGGTGAAGGCCGCTCATGATGCGGCCCTTCAACAGGATCCTGTGCTCACCCGAAAGCTGGATGAGTTGAAGAGAGAACGGGAGGAAGTACTGAAGTCACTCAGGGAAGCGATGATTAAGGCTGATCCCTCGGTCGAGCCACTGTTGGATAAAATGTTGCAGCACAAAAAAAACGGGGAATCCCCCAAGCCCCTGAATCTGAAGGGTGATGGATCTTCTTTCCCCCGTGCCCCCGTGCCTCACGAGTCCGGGAAAAAATCCGCTTCAGGAGAAACAATCTCCCCCCACAATTCGAGACCTGGCATTGCAAGCCTGACTGCGGATGAAAGGTCACATCTGGCAGCAACGCGTGAAAAGGTGAAGGATGATCCCAAGGTTTCAAGTGCCCGGGATAGTGTTAAACATGCTGTAAGTCCGCAAGATCATCAATCAGCGGTCAATGCCCTCCGCAAGACGCTCAACGATGCCATGATAAAATTGGATCCCTCGATTCAACCCATCTTGCAAAAGATCAACTCAGATGGAGTGTCCAAGGATTCTTCCTCGGCAACTTCCACGCCTACCCCGTAATGGGCAGGTAGAGAAACGAATGCTTAACTCTGTGCGGGAATGACAGTCTTGCCCGCCGAAGAGTGCTCTTTTTGATTATTATCGGTGGGGATTTTTTCCTTGGGAGCACCGTGCTTCAACATCCGTGTGTAAGGACCTAGGACTGTCTGTGGAAAATAGAGATCTCTTCTGTTTTCGAGTGTTGTGCAGGAAATGAGGGCGAATGAAAAACAAACTAGAGAAAGGAGTCCGTACACGCGGGAGGTGGAGGGTATGTTCATGATTCCTTTCATCATATCCGAGCTGACTCTTTCCGTGTCAAAGAAATTGCCCACCTCCCGCCTCTCGGAGATGATACTCCTGCATGATTCTGGCCTACTATGTCCATGATTTGAGTCCTTTTTTAATCCGATTTGGCGGAGAAATTGGAATTCGTTGGTATGGGCTTTCTTATTTGGCCGGATTCCTTGTGGGCATTTTGCTTTACAGACGCTTGGCAGCGAAGGGCTATTCGGATCTGAAGCCCGACCAGGTGGTCGATTTCATCACTATGGGCGCTTTGTTTGGTGTGCTCTTGGGAGGACGTCTCGGCTACCTGCTATTCTATGATGCAGACCGATTTTTTCACGATCCTCTGATCTTCTTTCGAGTTTGGGAGGGGGGAATGGCAAGCCATGGTGGCATTTTGGGATTTGCACTTTACACGCTCTGGTATGCAAGACGGCATCATCTCTCTTTCAGGAATCTGGGTGATAACCTGGTCGTCGTTGCCCCAATCGGTCTTTTTTTCGGGCGCTGTGCAAATTTCATCAATGGTGAATTGTACGGTCGCATCACGGATGTGGCTTGGGCGGTCCAATTTCCAAAGGAAATGTTTCTCTATTCCCCCGAGCATCTCACACGATTGCTTTCCAGGACTGCGACTCTTGATCCCAGGTTTAATTCCCCCGATGCCATCATCGCCGGAGTTGCTCAATCAGAGCCCCTGAGAGGAATTCTTGCCGAGGAGATAGCTCCCCGATACCCCTCCCAACTGATCGAGGCTTCCTTGGAGGGAGTGCTCCTTTTTTCACTGCTTTGGTTGATACGGACGAAGTGCAGGGTTTCCGACGGCGTACTGACCGGAGTTTTTTTCATCATTTATGCCTTGGTCAGAATTTTTGGTGAGTGCTTTCGAGAGCCGGATGCACCGCTTACTGGGAATCTCACAAGGGGCCAGTTCCTTTCCCTTTTTATGATTTTGGTCGGACTATTCTTCCTGATATGGGCTTGGATGAGACCCAGATATCCGGACGCCTTGAGGGAACGAATCTAATGATGAAGGTTCTCTTTGACCGCGGGGTCTACCTTCCCTCCTGCGATCTATGGTTGGATCCGCGAGGAAATCGTCCGTTTGCTTTTGTCTCTCACGCCCATGCCGACCATATGGGTAACCATCTCCGTACAATCCTTACTGAACCGACAGCACGCTTCATGAGATCCCGCATGGGGACGAGTGGCAAGGTTCAGCATGTTCTTCGTTATGGAGAGGGGCGTGACTTCGGAAGCTTTCGGGCGACCTGCCTGCCTGCGGGGCATGTGCTTGGGTCCGCGCAGATCCTGATCGAACAAGCCGATGAAAGATTGCTTTATACGGGTGACTTCAAACTGCGCCGGGGCCTTTCATCGGAGCAGGCCGAGTGTGTAAGGGCGGATACCCTGATCATGGAGACAACATTTGGGCTTCCTCATTTCAGTTTCCCTCCCCCCGTCAAAACAATCGCCAAGATCATTACCTTTTGCCGTGAGTCACTTGCCGCGGGTGCGGTTCCGATCCTTCTGGGGTATTCGCTTGGCAAGGCACAGGAAATCCTTGCTGCTTTGGCGGGAACTCAACTTCCCGTGATGGTTCATGGATCGATCTGGCAGATGACGCGGCTTTACGAAGAGATGGGGGCCGTTTTTACACCTTATTCCCGATTCGAGCCGGCCGAAGTTTCCGGACATGTGCTTCTTTGTCCCCCCGCTGTAGCCGGAACGGCCATCTTGGACAACATCCCCGAGAAGCGGATTGCCATGATTACGGGTTGGGGGCTCGATGAGCGAGCTGTGTATCGATATGGTTGCGACGCAGTGTTTCCTTTGTCTGATCACGCAGATTATGCCGAATTGATGGAGATGGTAAAACTTGTGCAGCCGCGTCGGGTGTTTACCCTTCATGGGTACGCTGAGGAGTTTGCCTCAGATCTCCGACGTCAAGGGATGGAGGCCTGGTCACTGACGGGGGGAAACCAATTGGAGTTCAGTCTTTAAAAGGCTTTTCAAGCTATTCCGACCTGCTTCTGATCATGCTACACTGATAAGTGGATTCGAGAATGTTCCCCACAGAAACCAATCACCTCCTGCGAAGTCTTCTCTTGAGCGCCAGCTTGGGAGCTCTCATCGGACTGGAACGGCAATGGGATGATCAGTTCCGTCATCACCGCTCAAGGGTTCTTGCAGGACTCCGTACATTCACGCTTTGGTCGATCTTCGGAGATCTTTGTGCATGGTTCACCCAGACTATCAACCCTCTATTCTTTATTGCGGGATTTGCCGCCATGGGTATCTGGTTGACACTGTTCCTCCAAAGCCGCAACCGGGGTGGAGGGGATCCGGGGTTCACAACAGGTGCTGCGGGGATGATTTCATTCCTGATCGGCGGTCTTGTTTTCTGGGGGCAGGAACGTGTGGCCATTGTCCTCGCCGTGTGTGTGATCATCCTTCTTGCCATCAAGCCCACGTTGCACCGTTTTACCCGTGGCATCACGTTGGAGGATGTCCGAGCCGCATTGAAGTTTGCCGCAGTGACGGGAGTCATACTTCCCCTTGTGCCTGATGAAACGTTCGGGCCTTATCAGGCCTTTAATCCGCATACCATCTGGTTAATGGTCGTTCTTGTTTCCGGAATCGGATTCGCCGGTTATCTTGCAGTCCGAGTTCTGGGCCAGCGCAACGGAATTGCCCTTACCGGACTCCTTGGAGGAATCGTCTCCAGTACCGCTACGACCCTGGCCATGAGTCGACAAAGCCGGGAAAGGCCTTTGGAATCTGCTGACTGTGCGCTAGCCATTCTGCTGGCTTGCACAATCATGCCATTAAGGGTCGGGCTCCTGCTTGCTTTCGTAAACACGCGCTTGCTGGCCGTTGCATGGGGTGCCTTGATGATTGTTTCCATGCCGGGAGTGTTTTGGTGCCTCTGGCGCCTGCTTCATGGTGGCATAGGTAGTGGATCGGCTCATGATCCCGCGAAATACGGGAACCCACTCCGACTGCGTGTGGCCTTTCAGTTCGGGGCCCTCTATGCCGTCATTGTGCTGGTCGTGAAAGCGACCATGACAGTCACGGGGAGTAACGAATTGCTTTTGGTGAGTGGTCTTTCCGGATTGATCGATCTTGATGCCATCACGCTCTCCCTTTCTCAAATGACTGGAATCGGAAGTCTTACTTCTGTGATCATGATCAAGGGCATCATGTTAGCGATCCTAGCCAACACGGCCATGAAGGCTGCAATAGCCGTTTTTTTTGGTTCGCCTGGCCTGGTTCGGGAGGTGGTAATCATCCTCGGCATCACGGCCTTCTTCGTGATTGCAACCTGCTTTTTTTACGGTCATTGATCCCAAGGAGCATTCTTTCCACAAGGAGTGCATCTGCCGGGGTATCGACTCCCATGCCACGGTGGGTTGTTCTGACAAGCCTGATCGGGATGCCATGTTCCAAGGCTCTGAGTTGTTCCAGTTTTTCGCAAAGCTCCAGCGGGGAAGGGGGGAGTTTGACAAGTTTTTTCAGGATATCCCGGCTGTATCCGTAAATGCCGAGATGGAGAAGCGGCATGAGTGCGCTCGCCTGATCATGGGCATCTCGGTGGAAGGGAATTCTTCCGCGTGAAAAATAGAGTGCGTTTCCATTCTGGCCAGCGATTACCTTCACGCAGTTTGAGTCATCAGCTTCACGCGGATCTTCAAAAGGTGTTGCCGCCGTGATCATGCCGATTTCGGGATCCTTAATCATTGCCTTGGCAAGCATGCCGATCAGGAGTGGGTCGATCATCGGCTCATCCCCCTGAACATTGATGAAATGTGTCATGCCCCGAAGTCGGGTGGCAACTTCTGCAATACGATCTGTACCACTGGGGTGGGTTGGTGACGTCATCACCACATCCGCACCGAACGCTTGGGACGTCTCGGCAATCCTCTTGTCATCCGTGGCGATCAAGACCCGGGCAATGTCCTTCGCAAGAAGGGAGCGCTCCCAGACATGCTGGACAAGAGGTTTGCCAGCGATCACGTGTAGGCATTTGCCGGGAAATCGGGTCGATCCCCAACGTGCAGGGATAACAAGGGCAATGGTCGGGCCCGTTTTTTTGCGATTCCTCTTGGGAGTTGGTTTGGCTGATTTTTTCATCGGGGATCAGCTCTCTCTTGAACTCCCGTCGAGCGCTATGCGTATTGCCTCGGTGACGGTCGGCACCCTGTGATCCGGAAAACAATCACTGTAGTCACGACCATAGCCAGTCTCGACCAGAATGGTGACGACGCCGGCCCGACGTCCGCATTCGATATCGATTTTTTTGTCCCCGATCATGTACGAACGGCTCAGGTCGATTCCATGCTCTGAAGCTGCCTCAAGGATCATTCCCGGCGCCGGTTTGCGCCGCAGCGATCCTGTTTCGGGAAGATCGGGTGACATGTAGGTTGCGTCGATTGTCCCGCCAAGTTGACGGATGAGCTCATCCTGAACCGATTGAAACTGCTCCACTGTGAAATATCCCCTGCCAATGCCGCTTTGGTTGGTGATGATGATGTTCGCCCATCCCTCGGCACGGGAACGCTTGAGTTCCTTTGCCGCTCCCGGATAAACGCGGACAAGCATCGGATCATGGCAGTGATCAACCTCCTCCATCAAGGTACCGTCACGATCGATGAAAAGCGCCGGGCGCAACCCGTCATGGACGTTCATTGATCATTGTTGTTGCTGAAACTTTCCACCAGTTCCTCCCTGGAACAAGTCGCTGTGCCCAATTTGCCCACAACAATACCGGCTGCATGGTTCGCTAATTCCGCGGCTTCGTCGGGTTCGGCTCCCGAGGCAATGCCGAGTGTGTAGAGCGAGATGGAAGTATCGCCAGCTCCCGAAACATCGAAAATTTCCCGGGCTCTCGTAGGCGTGTGGTAGGGGGGGTGTCCCTGGCGGAAAAGCATCATTCCCTGCTCGCTCAGCGTGATAAGCAGGGCACCGGCCTGCCAGCGCTGTAAAAGGAGACGTCCCACTTCCATCAGCGCTTCGTCTTTTTCGACGGGATGAACCGGTGGTGTGAGGGGGATGCCCGCGGCGGCAAATGCTTCGGACCGGTTCGGCTTGATTGCGGCGACTCCCGTCCATTCAAGGGGATTTTTTGGATTAGGGTCACAAGTCACGATCGTGCCGCATTCCTTAGCGGCTCGGATCACCTCATTGACAAGAATCTGGTCAAGGAATCCTTTTCCATAGTCCTCGATGAGAACGGCATCCGCTCCTTGCACCAGCTTCCTAGCCTTCACGACAATATCGCTGCTAGACGAACCTGGAGTTGCCCTATGATCACGATCAAAGCGGACGACTTGCTGTCGCTGGGCGATGATGCGTGTCTTGACAATGGTGGAGGCATTGGGATCGGTGAAGAGGCCTTCCGTCGAGATGCCCTCTTCCTGGAGGCGCTTGGTCAGCTTTTCTCCGGCCAGATCTGCTCCGATGACTCCCAGCATGGTCACCGAGTCGGTGAATCCCCTTAGATTTCTGGCCACATTGGCGGCTCCACCAGGATAACTTGATTCTCTCTCCACCTCCACGACGGGAACAGGTGCTTCAGGAGAAATCCTGCTGACGTTTCCCCAGACGAATTCGTCCAGCATCAAGTCGCCGATGACAAGCAACCGTTTGGCGGATGCGGCATCAAGAATGTGTTGTAATCTTTTAAGGTCCATTACAGATTGAACATAACAAAAAGCCTGTGAACTACGAGTCCCCAATGCTCCATGGCAAGTCCCTCCGCGGCGAGGGTATTTTTTCCGGTTTTTCGATGAAACAAATTTCACTGCTTACATTGCTTGTGTCGGTTTCCGGTGTCTCGGCCCTCCTTGCCGACATGCCTCCGAAGAAGATCGCCCTCTCTGACTTTCCCGCAGCAGCCGTTCAGGATGTTGTTGTGCCCGTCCCCAGTGAGATTTTTACCGTTCTGGATAAGCTCGGGAATCCCAACTGGAAGTCCCAGTTGCGTGATGGGAAAGCCCAGACTCCCGAAGATCGTGCGCGCACTGCCCTTCTTTTAGGCAATGTGATTGCCGAGGGCTTCGTGGCTGTCGAGGCGGAGGATTCGGAACGAGTGAAAGAACTCGGCCGTCAGGTGCTCACTCTTGCCGAGGCCATCAATGTCCGTAAATCAGTAATTGCACGCAGCAAGAGCATAACCGACAAGGCCGACCAGCGCGATTGGAAGGGCGTGCGAGCAGAGTTTGACGGGGCGCTTCAGGATGTGAGGGGTGCCATGCAGGAACTTAATGATCAGGACCTATCGCAGCTTGTGAGCCTGGGCGGATGGCTCAGGGGAACCGAGGTGCTCACCTCCATTGTCCAGAGCGGTTTCTCTAGGGATGGAGCCGAGCTACTTCATCAGCCGGAGTTAGTGAATTACTTTGATCGGTCTATCGGCTCCATGGGATCTCGTCTTCGTAAAAACCCCCTGGTCTCCGAGATTCGGGATGTTCTTCGGAAAATCGGTCCCATTGTGAATGAAGGTGGTGAGGACATATCGATCGATCAGGTTAAGATCATTCATGATCTCACCCATGGGGTAAATCAGCAGGTCGTCAACGGCGCCAACTGACCATGAAATTTTCCAACCCATTGCCGAATCGCCCCAGATGCCTGAGTTTACTCATGGCGGTCTCCATAGTGACGGTGTTCCTTCCGTTACGACTCCAGGCAACCGTTGATGACGCACTTTCCTTTGCCTACGAGGCTGCCCTTCCTTATTACAAGCAGGGCTTCTCAATAAGAAAAGATGCTTGGGGAGGAGATCTGGGCGTCCGTGAAAAAAAAGCGGTGAGTTCACAACTTTTCAAAGGCAATGACTACTGGTTTCTCATGGCCACGGATCTCAAAGGCGCCTCGCTCTCTGTTCATCTCTACGATGACAAGGGCAATCTGGTTGACGCGGAAAGTTGGCAAAAGGGCCGCTTTGCCGGCGCCAGAGTCTCTCCCAAGTCAACGGGGACATTCTTTGCCATCGTTCAAATCCTCAAGTCGCCCGAGGATCGTACTCCGTGGGCATTGGTTTACGGCTACAAATAGCCATCTTAGTTGAAGACAAAGGCCCAGCCGAAGACCACCCTCAATCCCAGTCCTGGGATTGCCACGAATGCAAGGCATGAGACGATCTCTCTCATGATGGAGTTTGCCAGTGGTCGTGTTCTTCTGGCGCTCTATGGAGGCGATGAGGGCTTGCTCCGAATGATGGAAGGCCGTCTAGGCATTAATCTGACCTGCCGCGATGGTTGGATGAAAATCAATGGTCCGAAAGATGCTGTGGACAGGGCGCAAAAAATATTTTTACAACTCGAAAAGGTGAGTGCAAAGGGTGCATTGATTGGACGTGAGGAGTTTCTTTATGCTCTGGATCATGAAGCGCCCGAGCCAGTCTTAGGCAAGAATGCATCTGGTGAAGGAAGCGTGGAAACTCGTCATCACAATGAATCGCTCGAGGGGCTCTACGCTGAGAGAATCCAGTGCTCAGTACGCAAGCCCCCCGTGGTCCCAAAGAATGTTTCCCAAAGGGATTATCTCAGGGCCATCGATTCCCATGATATCACTTTTGGGATCGGTCCGGCAGGAACTGGCAAGACCTATCTTGCCGTGGGCAAGGCTGTTGCTGCGCTTAGATCGGAAAGCGTCAACCGGATCATTCTCACCCGTCCGGCGGTCGAGGCAGGAGAGGCATTGGGATTCTTACCCGGCGAACTGCAGGAAAAAATTCTGCCTTATCTACGGCCTCTTTACGACGCGCTTCATGACATGATGGAGCCGGAGGAGATCCAGCGTGCCATCGATAAGAATATCATTGAGATCGCTCCTCTTGCCTATATGCGCGGACGCACTCTCAACAAGGCCTTCATCATCCTTGATGAGGCGCAGAATACAACGACGGAGCAGATGTTCATGTTTCTCACACGGATCGGGATGGGTTCCAAGTGTGTGATCACGGGTGATCGGACCCAGATTGATCTTCCCAAAAACAAACCAAGCGGCCTGATTGAGGCCGTGGGTGCCCTGAAGGATACCTCGGAAATCTCTTTTCATTTTTTTGGAGAGAAGGACGTGGTCCGTCACCCACTGGTTCGAGCCATCCTGGAAGCTTACAAAGAGCATAGGGGAACGAGGGAGAGCAGATTTTAGCCAATCGTTGAAAAGCCTCCGCAAGAAAAACATCACCTGCAATGTTCCGATTTCTCAAAAAAAGACGCCTTGAGGCCAAGGGGATGAGCTGTGGAAAGACCCGTCTTTCCAAGTCAGGCAACAGATTTTTTGAACGGCTAGAAGAGAATGTGCTGGTGAAGGGAGGGATCATCCTCATGGCCTCAGTCCTTCTTGCCATCTTCTGCTTTTTCAGTGGTTCGCAGGACGCTCTGATGCAATTTTTCCTTTCGTTGATAGTCCTTGTGCTTGCTGTCACCCTTCCGTTGGTGAGTAAAGACTCCCCGTTGGTGAAGAACTCGCGTCTCACGCTCTTTCTTTTATTGATTCTTTTGCAACTGGGACTGGGAAAGTTGATCCAAGGGCAGAGTGATGATGTGCTTTCACAGGTCTTGATCCCCTATGCGTTGGCCCCGATATCAATCTCCGTCATGCTCGGCGCCCCGACGGCCTTCTTTGCCTGCGTGACGGGTTCCCTGTGGTGGATGGTGCTTCAGCAGAAGGGTGATTCCGGTTCCCTCTTATTGGTTCTTGCCGGCGGGCTTGCAGGGATTCTCTCCACTATGAATGTTCGTCGTCGCTCTCGATTGTTACGAGCCGGATTGTATTCCGGCATTTGTGTCGCATTTCTCTATCTGGTTTGGAGTTTACTCCCATTCATTCAAGGCGATTTGCCAAAGTTGCTCTCATTTCCCTGGCTTCAGGCCGTACTCTGCCTCTCTTACGCCGTAGGGGCGGGGCTTTTTACCGGAGTTGTGATCAGTGGTTCCCTTCCTCTTGTTGAAAGGATGTTCGGGATTACGACGGATATTTCATTAATGGAGATGGCTGATCTGAATCACCCGCTTCTACGTCGACTCAGTCTGGAGGCTCCCGGCACCTACCATCACTCCCTGGCCATGGCAAATCTTGCCGAGGCCTGTGCTGAAAAAGTGGGTGCCAATTCCTCTCTTTGCCGCGTCAGTGCTTATTTTCACGATATCGGCAAACTGGCTAAACCAGAGTACTTCACCGAAAATATGCCCCCCGGGGAAAACCCACATGACGAACTCACCCCGACCATGAGCTCGCTGGTCATCGTCTCCCATGTGAAGGATGGCGTTGACCTAGGACTGCGTCACAAACTCAACAGCAGGGTGATTGACGGTATCCAGCAACATCATGGGACAACACTTGTTGAGTTTTTCTACCAGCGGGCTTGCCGGCAGGAGAGGGATGCCCAATCCGGCGGCGGACTGATCAATGCCAATCCCGAGGATATTCCCAGGGTTAGCGAAGAGAGTTATCGGTATCCGGGACCGAAGCCGCAGTCTGTCGAGGCTGTTATCCTAGGGCTGGCCGATGCTGCAGAGAGCGCTTCAAGAAGCCTGGAGCGTCCCACGCCGCAGCGATTGGATGACTTGGTTCACGATCTCTTGCAGGATCGAATCAATGATGGCCAATATGACGAGGCTCCCGTGACCCTTTGCCAGTTGCAGGAGATTGCCGCAACCCTAGTTTCGAGCTTGGTAAGCATGTTGCACTCACGCATCTCTTATGGTCGCCGAAAAGACGACGCAAAGGCTTAATCAAACCCTTATTTTAAATCGTCGGGAACCGGTAGGTTCTTGATTTGTTGAACGGCGTCCCTGTGACAGACAAGGATAGCATCCTCCGTCTCTACCACCACAAGGTTGCTGACCCCGCAGAGAGCGACGAGGCGCTTTTCGCCCACCACAATGTTATGGTGCGCATCAAGTGTGATGACCCTTCCTGAAAGCGTGTTTTCCAAGGAATCTTTGCCCAAGTGGGCGGGAAGAGCGGACCAGGAACCGACATCGTCCCAGTCGTATTCAGCGACCGCGGCCACCACGCTTGCTGCTTTTTCCATGATGGCAAAATCGACGGAGATCTTTGGAAGCTTCGGAAAGATCTCGCCAAGATAGTCCTCGGCCGATCCGATCAAGGGGAACTCCAGGATAAAACGCTCCAACTCGGGTTGATGCTTCCGACATTCCTCGATAAAAGTCCCGACTTGCCAGAGGAACATGCCTGCATTCCAACCATGTTTTTTCCCCTTGAAAAATTCCTCGGCCCGTTGTGCATCCGGTTTTTCGACAAAGCGTTCCACGGTCACAAAGCGTGTGGAACCCAAGTTGGGAATGGGAGATCCCAACTGGAGATAGCCGAACCCTGTCGAGGGATGGGTGGGGGTGATCGAAAAAGTGAGGATTGAGGGATGCTCCGCAACAAATTCTGTGGCCTCGCGGAGTTGGCGTTGAAAAGTCGCGACATCATGGATCATCGCATCGGCCGGGAAGAGCGCAACGATGGCATTCCGGTTTTTAGAGCGGGCGATAGCCGTCGCCAATGCAGCTGCCGGAGCCGTGTCTCGCTTGGCTGGTTCGGCGATGATGTTGGAATGTGGGAAAAAAGGGAGAGCGGCCCTGGTGGATTCCAGCTGAGCCCTGTTGGTAAGGATGAAAACCTGCTCGGGTGGGATCATGCCGCCGATTTTCTCAATCATGCTTCCCGTGAACCGACGGATCGTTTGTTCCAGCAGCGTCTGTTCGCCAAGGAGTCGCAGCAGATGCTTCGGGGTGGCGGTCCGGCTGGCGGGCCAGAAACGCTCGCCACTTCCTCCGGCCATGATGAAAACATGGAGACGGTCGAGTGGTGAAGCGGGTGTGGAGGTCATGCTCATTTCTTAAAGTGTTGAAAGCGTGTTCTTCAATGTGACGAGTTTTTCGCTCCAGCGTGCCTGTCGTTGGCGGTGATCCTCAAGAACGCCAGCTGGAACCTTTTCCACAAAGGTCTGGTCTACGAGCTTTGCATTCACCTTGTCAAGTTCTGCTACCACTTTCGCGATTTCAGCCGTGATGCGCGTTCTTTCTGCATCAAGATCAAGGAGTCCGTCCAGAGGCATGTACACGGTACCGATGTCGGTGACCACGCTAGGCGTGCCGGCCGGTGGAAGCCCCGCGATCACCTCGACTTCGGATGCTCTTGTGAGCGCCGCCAGGATGGATGAACGGATGGGTGTAAAATCCTCCTTCGGTGCAAGTAAAAAACGGACCTGCTGTTTGGAGGGAATCTTGAATTCCGCACGAAGGTTGCGAACTGCGTGGATGGCGCTGTAGAGTGACGTTGTCCGTTTTCCCGCTGCAGATATCCTCTCTTCGGTGAGCCCTTCCAGATGATTCTCGCTGGGCGGTTGAGAATAGAGGAGAAAGCCTTTGCGATCTCCTGATGCCGAGGCCGATGCGGGGGCCTTGCATCCAAGATGTCTCCAGAGTTCCTCCGTCAAATGCGGCATGAGCGGGTGAAGCAACCTGAGGATTCCCGGGAGCACGACATCCATCGTTGCAAGGATAGCAGTCCTGGTAAACGAATCCCTGCTTTCCTCAGCGTAGAGGATCGGCTTCGCCGCTTCGACAAACCAGTCGCAGTAGTCTCCCCAGAAGAAATCATACAGTAGCCCCGCCACTTCATGAAAACGATACTCGGCATACGCCTCACGCAATGCGGCGTGCATCGTGTCGAAACGCTCAAGCAAATGAACCGCAATATCCGGAAGATCCAGGCCGGCCAGGTCCGTGTGGGGGGATGCTGGTCCCTGCATCTCGCGGAAGCGGACAGCGTTCCAGAGCTTGTTGGCAAAGTTCCTCCCCTCTTCGATCTGCTTCTCGTCGAACTTGATGTCCTGACCTTGGGGGGCAACACGGATGATTCCAAACCGCAGGCCATCGGCGCCGTATTTGGCAATCAGATCGAGCGGATCCGGAGAGTTGCCAAGGCTTTTGGACATTTTACGGCCCGTTTTATCGCGGATGATGCCGGTGAAATACACGTCCCGGAAAGGGATCTCACCAGTGTATTCCAGTCCGGCCATGATCATGCGTGCAACCCAGAAGAAGATGATATCGGGGCCGGTGACCAGAACGCTCGTTGGGTAGAATTTCGAGCGAAGAGAATCATCCATCGTGTCGTGCGCCCAGAGCCATGAGGAAAACCAGGTGTCGAGGACATCGTTGTCCTGTTTCCAGCCGTCGCCCGGCGATTCAATCTGAACTCTTGGGGGCTCGAAGGTTCCCTCGGGAGCGTACCAGACCGGGATACGGTGCCCCCACCAGAGTTGTCGACTGATGCACCAGTCCTGAATGTTCTCAAGCCAATGGTCGTAGACCTTTTCCCAACGGGAGGGAAAGAATCGGATTAGGCCGTTAAGTACGGCGTCACGCGCCTCGATTGTTTTGGGATACCTCAGGAACCATTGCTCGCTGAGGCGAGGTTCGACCGGAACGTCGGCACGTTCACTGAATCCTACATTGTTCTCATGAGGCTCCTCTCTGGTCAGGAGTCCGAGTTCCTTCAGGCGTTCCACCGCCTCGATGCGTGCCTCGAAACGGTCGAGACCGGCAAAACCATTCCCGGCAAGATCATTGAGAGTGCCATCGGCATTCATTATGTCGATGATCGGCAGATTGTGCCTCAGGCCGATCTCGTAATCAGCTTTGTCATGGGCTGGGGTTACCTTGAGGACTCCTGTGCCGAATTCAAAATCAACGGCGTCATCTCCGATGATCGGAAGTTCGACCAAGCAAGCAAGGGGAAGCGGGCGCCGCACATGTTTACCAATCAAATGTGCGTAGCGTTCGTCCTTGGGATTCACGGCAATGGCTGTATCCCCCATGATGGTTTCGGGGCGGGTTGTGGCGATTTCAAGCCACGTCCCGGGTGATTCCACGATCTCCAATTTGAAGTGGTAGAGGTAGCCCTTTTGTTTTTTGGGGACGACCTCCTCGTCGCTCAGCGCGGTGAGCGATACGGGGCACCAATTCACCATGCGTTTGCCACGGTAGATCAGTCCTTTCCCATAAAGGTCGATAAAGACCTCCTGCACCTTGCGTGCATAGGCCTCGTCCATGGTGAAACGTTCCCGTGACCAGTCGCAGGAGCATCCTAGCTTCTTGAGTTGACTGATGATGATGCCACCGTGCTTCTCCTTCCATTCCCAGACTTTTGCAAGAAAGGCCTCCCTCCCCAGGTCGTGGCGGGTCTTTTTCTCATCCTTACGGAGTTGCCTTTCGACGACCGTCTGAGTGGCGATGCCCGCATGATCAGTGCCCGGTAGCCAGAGGACCTCGTGCCCGGTCTGGCGTGCCCTGCGAGCGAGGATGTCTTGGAGCGTGTTGTTGAGGACATGGCCCAGAGTCAGAATGCCGGTGACATTGGGGGGAGGGATGACGATCGAAAAAGCCGGTGCTGAGGAAGCTGGGTCGGCAGTGAAGCAACCCGACGAGATCCAACGATCATACCATTCTGTTTCGACGTCGGTGGGTGAGTAGGCTTTGGAGAGTTCTGACATAAAAATCGGAGAAGTGATTAGAAAACATTCCCGAAGAGGGAAAAACAAGTTCTCAGAGCCAGCCAGATCGGGATTCTCCCGTGAAAACGTTTGAAGTTCATCGCAAGTCCCATGACTTTCAGGTGCCAGGGGGGAATTTTCGGAGGAATTCATTCCTATTGACTGGGGCCCAGCTTATTTTTTTGATTTTCCCCTTGTCCATTGTCCCCTGAAGCCCGATTTTCCACTCTTCATGAAAGCCGTTGTCACCGTCATGCCGAAACCCGCCATCCTCGACCCTGCCGGTGTGGCCGCCGGTCGAGCTATGGAGCATCTTGGACTCAAGGGAGTGCGTTCCGTCCGAATCGGCAAATCGATCGAGATCGAAGTCGAGGGAGCCGATGAGAAGCAACTCCACGAGATCTGTCACGATCTCCTCTCCAATCCTGTGGTCGAGGACTACACGCTCAGGATTCTTTCCTAAGGTGGCAGGGACGATCTCCACCGTCATGCGTGTCGCAGTCATCCAGTTTCCGGGTTCTAATTGCGATACCGATTGCCAAGCTGCTCTGGCCTCTTTTCCCGGTGTCTCGGCAGAGATTGTCTGGCACAAGGAGACATCTCTTGCCGGTTATGATGCCATTGTGCTTCCGGGAGGATTCTCCTACGGCGATTACCTGCGCTGCGGCTCGATTGCACGTTTTTCACCGATTATGGGAGCCGTCCGCACTGCGGCTGATGCAGGTGTTCTTGTGCTCGGTATTTGCAATGGGTTCCAGATCCTCTGCGAGGCAGGCCTTCTTCCCGGAACGTTGATGCGAAATAACGGTCTCCTCTTCCGCTGCGAGAGCCTTCACCTTCGTGTCGAGAACACCGATGCGCCCTTCACCTCCGCTCTTCGCAAGGGACAGGTCCTCGAGATCCCGATCGCCCATGGCGAAGGAAATTATTTTGCCGAACCTGAAATCCTGAAACAGCTTGAGGCGAACGGTCAGGTCCTTCTCCGTTACTGCGATGCCTCGGGAAACGTGACGACGGAAGCAAATCCCAACGGCTCCCTGGGTAATATCGCTGGCATTTGCAGCCACGGCCGCAATGTCTTCGGCCTCATGCCTCATCCTGAGCGCGTCTGTGATCCTATCCTCGGGGGTACCGATGGTCGCGGTTTATTCCAGTCCATGATCGAGGCCGTCGAAAAGCCGAAAAGCTGAAATCAAAGCAAAAGAACCTTTTTTCGTCTTAAATTCCGAAAGAGCTACCAGCCTCATCCTCATGGCCAATCCCGCGATCACTCCCGAACTCATTGCCAAGCACGGACTCTCCCCCGAGGAGTACGAAAAAGTCCTTTCCATTCTTGGCCGCCAGCCGAGCTTCGAGGAACTCGGTGTTTTCTCGGTCATGTGGAGCGAGCACTGTTCTTATAAGAATTCTCGTCCCGAACTCCGTAAGTTCCCCACCACCGGTCCCAGTGTCCTGGTTAAGGCGGGCGAGGAGAACGCCGGAGTCATTGATATCGGAGACGGGTGGGCGGTGGCCTTCAAGATCGAGAGTCACAATCACCCTAGCGCCGTCGAGCCTTTTCAGGGAGCGGCTACGGGTGTTGGAGGCATCATCCGCGACATCTTCACCATGGGGGCCCGTCCGGTGTTCCTCATGGATTCGCTCCGCTTCGGATCCATCGAAGGGGACAGCGATCAGGCCAAGACCAACCGCCGACTCTTTGCTGGTGTGGTCGCTGGTATCGCCCACTACGGTAACTGCATCGGTCTGCCCACGATTGCCGGCGAGGTTTATTTCGATGAAAGTTACAGTGGTAATCCCCTGGTGAACGCCTTCTGCCTGGGTATTCTACGCCATGAGCAGATCGCACGAGGTGCTGCTGAGGGTATTGGTAATCCTGTCTTCTATGTCGGTGCCGAGACGGGTAGGGATGGGCTTGCCGGTGCCGCCTTCGCTTCCCGCGAGTTGACGGAGGAATCTAAGGCGGATCGTCCCGCCGTTCAGGTCGGTGACCCATTCCGCGAAAAGCTTCTTCTTGAGGCCTGCCTGGAGCTTCTTGCCACGGATTGCGTCGCGGGCATTCAGGACATGGGGGCAGCCGGTCTCACCTGTTCCACTTGCGAAACGGCCAGTCGTGGAGGCACCGGTGTCGAGATCGACATTCAACTCGTCCCTCAGCGAGCCAAGGGGCAGACTCCTTACGAAGTTCTTCTGAGCGAGTCGCAGGAGCGCATGCTGGTGATCGTCAAGAAGGGGCGGGAGGAAACGGTCAAGCAGATCTTCGAGAAGTGGGATCTCCCCTATGCGGAGATCGGCGTCGTAACTGATGACGGCCAAATGCGTGTGCGCAACGGAGATGAGATTGTTGTCGACGTTCCCGCCCGCGCCCTCGCTGATGACGGCCCGCTTTACAGCCGTGAGGCGGCACCCTTTACCCCGCCTGCCCCGCTTGATTTGGCATCTGTTCCTCCGGTTGATCCGCTGAAAGCCCTACCAACACTCCTTGCCCATCCCAGTATCGCCAGCAAACGTTGGGTCTGGCGCCAGTATGACCACATGGTCCGTACCGGAACAGCTGTCCTTCCCGGATCCGATGCAGCCGTCTTCGTCGTTCGCGAAGCCAACAAGATACTTGCCGCCTCCACAGATTGTAACGCCATTTACTGCAAGCTGGATCCTTCGGTCGGATCCCGCATTGCAGTGGCCGAGTGTGCCCGCAACCTTGCCTGCTCTGGTGCCGTGCCCATAGGCGTCACCGATAACCTAAACTTTGGCAATCCCCACAAGCCAGAGAACTTTTACCAGCTTCGAGCGGCCGTGGAGGGAATCTCCGAGGGATGTCGCGCCTTCAACGTCCCCGTTACAGGTGGCAACGTCAGTCTCTATAATGAGAGTCCCGCTGGCGCGATCGATCCGACTCCGACCATCTCGATGGTGGGCCGCATCGATGATGCCGCGCATATCACGACCCAGGCTTTCAAGGGGCAGGGGGATCAGATCATCCTTATTGGTGATATCGGTTCTGAGCTTGGTGGCTCCCACTATCTCCTTGCGATCCATGGACGGAAGGAGGGTGCTCCGCCAGTCCTCGATTTTGAAAAGGAAATTGCCATTCACAACGCCCTGCTAGGCATCATCCGAAAGGGACTTGTCCGCAGTGCGCATGATTGTTCCGAGGGCGGACTTGCTGTTGCTCTTGCCGAAAGTTGCTTTGGCACCGGGTTCGGGGCCTCCATTGATCTTGGAGAGACCGGTCAGAGGGCGGATGTGGATCTCTTCAATGAGTCTCAAGGCAGGATCGTTATCTCGGTTTCTTCCACTGATAGAAGCCAAGTTGAGTCCGAGTTGACCAGCAGTGGCGTTCCCCACCGTTTCATCGGTACCGTTACTGCGGTTCCTGATCTCTCGATCACAACTGGACCCTCGGTCTACATCTGGCCCGTCTCGAATTTGAATGAAATCTTTGAGAATACCATTCCCTCCTTGATGGAGTACTAATTGGTCGGCGGGAGTGACCGGAGCAAGGGGGCTTTTCATCGAGTTCCCTGAGATGAGTTGCCAGTAGGTAAGGTCTATGGCATTTTGGTGTTCATGAAAAAAAGTCGCCTCAAGCGCTTGAGAAGTTCTTTTGAAGCGGCCTTTTTCTCCTCATTTTTTAATTGGGGTGACGTCTTGATGCGTTAATGACGAGCGATCCAACAATAAATCCATTCACCCATGATTCAGGAAGCCGACATCAAACCCGATAAGGTTCTGATCTTTGACACCACCCTGCGTGATGGAGAGCAGTGCCCCGGCGCCTCGATGAATCTCCGAGAAAAACTTGAGATCGCCCGGCAACTTGCACGCCTGAACGTGGATATTATCGAGGCGGGATTTCCCGTGATCAGCGACGGAGACTTTGAAGCCGTGCAGACGATCGCCCTGGAGGTCAGAGGCCCGGTGATTGCCGGCCTTGCCCGCTGTGTTCCGAAAGATATCGAAGCCGCTGGTCGTGCCCTTCTACCGGCTGGTGAGCGAGCCCGTATCCATGTCTTCCTCGCGACATCCAAGATCCATCGGGAGCATAAACTCAAGAAAGCCAATGAGGAGATTCTCCGGTTGGCAGTCGAGGGTGTGCGGCAGGCCAAGTCGATGACAGCCGATGTCGAGTTCTCCCCAGAGGATGCCTCCCGCACCGAGCCGGAGTTTCTTGCCGAGGTCGTTCAGGCTGCGATCGAGGCTGGCGCTACCACGGTCAATATTCCCGATACCGTTGGCTATGCCATGCCCGGCCAGTATGCCGATCTGATCGGCTATCTCCGCAAGCATGTCCGCGATATCAAGAAAGCGGTGATTAGTGTCCACTGTCACGATGATCTTGGCATGGCGGTCGCTAACTCGCTTGCCGCCGTACAGGCCGGGGCTCGTCAGGTGGAGGGCACTTTCAACGGCATCGGGGAGCGCGCCGGAAATGCCGCTCTTGAAGAAGTCGTCATGGCTATCAAGACACGCCCTGATGTCTTTGCGGGACTCTCCACGGGAATCGTCACAAAGGAGATTCTGAAGACTTCTCGCCTGATCAGCCGGCTCAGCGGACTTCAGGTCGCCCGTAGTAAAGCCATCATCGGCGAGAACGCATTTGCCCATGGATCTGGCATTCATCAGGATGGCATCCTGAAGATGAGGGAGACATATGAAATCATGGATCCCCGCGACGTGGGTTGGGGCGGTACTGACCTTCCACTCACCAAGCACAGCGGTCGCCATGCCATGGTGGCCCGCCTTGAGCAGTTGGGACTTACCCTCACGGAGGCGGAGATTGTGCCGATCTTCTCCAGGTTCAAGGAGCTTGGGGATAAGAAAAAATTCGTTTACGACGACGATCTGGTTGCCCTCGCTGGAGATGCTGTCGCCGGTGAGACCGGTGCCTATGCACTGGAATCGCTGCAGGTTGTCTGTGGTGGGAGCACTGTTCCAGCAGCCACCGTGAAACTGCGTCATGGAGGAGAGATTATTGAGGAATCGAGTCCCGGTAACGGGGCCGTCGATGCCGCCATGAAGGCGATCGACCGGATTGTGAAGAAGACCGGTCACCTTGCTGTATACCTCGTCGAGGCCGTTACCGAGGGACAGGATGCGCTTGGTGAGGTCACACTCAAGGTTGACTTCGGAGATGGAAGGCTGATCACTGGTAAAGGGGCATCCACCGACGTCATTGAGGCCTCTGCCCGAGCCTACGTGAATGCAATCAACCGCGTGCTTCTCATGCAGCAAGCTTCACCGGGCGTCCAGGTGCCCCGAGTCTGAAACCTGAAATCAGAATTGTTTTTCCATTCCTTAAAACCTATTCCCAAAGAATCCCCAGCCCATCATACCATGAACAAAACACTCCTCATTATCCTCGGTGTCATCCTTATTTTGATTCTCTCAGCCGTTGGCAGCTACAACGGCCTCGTTGTCAACTCGCAGGCTGTTGATGCTTCCTGGGCCCAAGTTCAGAATGTCTATCAGCGCCGTGCAGATCTTATCCCAAACCTTGTGCAGACCGTCCAAGGTGCAGCGAATTTCGAGAAATCGACGATCGTGCAGGTCACCGAGGCACGAGCCTCTGTTGGAAAAGTGAACATCAACCAGAATCAGGCCCCCACCGATCCGGCCCAGTTGGCCCAGTTCCAGCAGGCTCAGGGACAGCTCGGTTCCGCACTCTCCAGGCTCCTTGTAGTGGCGGAGAACTATCCAGATCTCAAGGCAACCGCCAACTTCCGCGATCTCCAATCGCAGCTTGAGGGAACCGAAAACCGTATCACGGTGGAGCGTGGAAGGTTCAATGCCGCCGTTCAGGCCTACAACACGAAGATCCGCACACTTCCGACCGTTTTCTTTGCCGGGCTGCTTGGTTTTCAGCAGAAACCATATTTTCAGGCGACAGCCGGAGCAGAAACTGCTCCTGCTGTGAAATTCGATTTCGGTGCGGCTCCGACTCCGGCGAAATAACGCTTCTTACTGACCCCCGATGTTGAAGCATTCGCTACTTGCTCTACTTCTCTTTTTGGGGATCGGTGGAGAGATGATATTGGCGGATGCGTTGCCTCCAGCCCCGGAGCAATATGTGACCGATGAGGCTGGGGTAATTACCCCGACTCTGGTGACTCAGCTCAATGAGAGACTCTCTGCTTTTGAGAAGCAGACTTCGAACCAACTTGTTGCGGTGGTGTTACAGAAACTGCCCGAGGGTTACTCCATTGATCAGTACGCTCAGCAACTTTACTCGGCGTGGCATATCGGGCAGAAAAAAACCTCGAATGGAGTTCTAATACTGATCTCGGTCCAGGAGCACAAAGGGTGGATCCAGACAGGTTACGGCCTCGAGGGAGCAATGCCGGATGCACTCTGTAGCAGGATCGTTCGCGAGACGATGGCACCCGCGTTTCGTACAGGAAACTATGGAGCCGGATTAGCAGCGGGAATCTCAGCGGTTATTCAGGCGACCAAGGGTGAGTACAAGGGAACGGGCCACGCTCACGGGAAACCGACCACCTGGAAGGATTTTCTTTTTTCCCCCGTGGGTTTTTTCCTGCTCGTCATGCTGGTACTGATTATCACCGGGCGTAACCGCCGTGATGTCGGCTCCGGAGGTCCGGGCATCGGAACGGCTGCCGCCACGGGCTTCTTTATTGGGGGAATGGGAGGTGGATTCGGTGGCGGTGGAGGAGGGGGTTCTGGAGGTTTCTCCGGAGGTGGAGGAGACAGTGGCGGCGGTGGAGGAGGGGGGGATTGGTAAGCCCATGAGCACCTCCTTTTTCAAATCAAAAAAATTTGAGGAGCGCCGTCATTTGATCGGTGGAATCGCCCTGCTCAGCATGCTCTTCTTTGGTAATTACATGCCGATCATCGTCACCCTGTTGTTATTACTAGGTGTGGCACTGATGGCAATTTACACTTTTTCAGGTTTTCGAACTGCAGTGCTCATTTCAGTTGCAGCCTTTTTCTTGGAATTTACCATCTTGTACTTAAGGCATTACACGACATTTAACGGAGTTGTGATCAACCTCTGGGAGTCCTTGGAACTATCACTTGTAACGAGTCTCTTCTTCTCAATGCTCTTCGGGGCTTTTGTATGGGTTCGTGCCCTCCTCCGCAGAAAACGTGCGGGATTCGACGAGGTGGTCGGAGCGTTCAATCTCTATATCTGGATTGCCGTGATCTACGCCTGTCTCTACACGTTTGTATCCAAAGAGGATTTGAAAGCCTTCCATCTCGACGATCAACTAGTCAAGGGGATGGACATGAAGGACTGGATGAAAAACTTCAATGACCTTTTCTATTTTAGTTTCTGCACGCAGACGACCCTTGGTTACGGGGACATCGTACCCGTTTCCCACTTTGCAAGAGCACTTGCAGTCACCCAAGCCATGATCGGACAGTTCTATGTTGCCGTGGTGTTGACCTATATCCTTAATCTTTGGATTCAGAACCTTGGCAAACAGGTGATCAAAGCCCCCGATGTCAAATCTGATTAATCCTTGAATGAGCATTTCGTAGTGCCTGTTAAAAAGGTGAAAAAAGAGGCTGTCAACAAAGGGAATGATAAGTTTTCCCCTCCCATTAAAGAGGGAATACCCTGGTTAAGTTACCAAGGGAATGGACTTGAGTCAGAGTGTCTGTAAAGTAATGCCTCACCATCATTTTTCACATGATCAAGATACCCGAACCCTTTCATCAGATCGCCCCGAATCCCTGGCATGATGTGCCCGTCGGCGAGGGGTCGGTAAGGGGGATCTTCCCAGCGATAGTCGAGATACCCATGGGTAGCTCTAATAAGTATGAGTTGGACAAGGAGACGGGGCTCTTGAAACTCGATCGTGTTCTTTACTCGGCGGTCTATTATCCCGCAAATTATGGATTCATTCCCCGCACGCTTGCTGATGACGGGGATCCTCTCGACGTTCTTGTGCTGGGTGCAGAACCAGTCTATCCGCTGACACTCGTTGTTGCCCGCGCAATCGGTCTGATGGTGATGAAGGACCAGGATGAACTCGATCATAAGGTTATTGCCGTCCATGTAAACGATCCAGAGTACAGTAGTTACACGGATGTGCATCAGTTGCCTCCTCATCGGCTCGCGGTACTGAAGCGCTTCTTTGAAGATTACAAGACGCTGGAGAAGAAATCGGTCATCGTGGACGAGATTCTCTCCGCTGAAAAAGCCCTTCCTGTCATTGATGAGGCGCTTGGTAACTACAAGACCTGGCGAGAAGGAGGGGAAGTGATCCTTAACAAGCCTACGGTTTGATTTTTCACTCCTCACCCAGAGGAGTCAGGTCGGTCAGAAGTTGGGTCGTTTCCAGACTCCATCGTTATCACTGGTGCATCGCTGGACATAAGGGGTGATTTCCCCTAAATCTGGTGGACACGCGGATTCCCCCTTTCTTGGATGAAATTCAAGGGCTGGCGCCCCCTTCATCCGTGAAGTGATGTCCAATCACCAAACAATCATGGAACACCTTATTTATCTCCTACCCGTTTTAGGACTAGTGGCGCTGGTCTATCGTACGATCCTTTCAAACTGGGTCATCAAACAGGACGCCGGTGATGCGAAAATGACCGGCATTGCCAGTTATATTGCCGAGGGTGCGATGGCCTTCCTCAAGGCTGAATACAGGATCCTTGGCGTTTATGTCGTGGTTGCCGGTATGGCACTTGGCCTTCTCTCTCAGGTTCCCAAGGTGGCCGCCCACTCAAGCATCTTGATTGTCGTGGGGTTTGTGGTTGGGTGCTTTTTCTCCGCCCTTGCAGGCTTCCTGGGAATGAAAATCGCCACCCAGGCGAATGTCCGCACCACTCAGGCCGCTAAGACGTCTCTTGCAAAAGCCCTGAAGGTCTCATTCAGCGGGGGTGCGGTGATGGGACTCGGTGTGGCCGGGTTGGCCGTACTGGGATTAAGTTCCCTCTTCATCCTCTTCTTTTTTCAGTTAATGGGGAGTAATTTCTCAACCGGCGGAGGATATGACGGGATGACCAGAGTTCTTGAGGTGCTGGCAGGTTTCTCTCTTGGCGCAGAATCCATAGCCCTCTTTGCACGCGTTGGAGGCGGTATCTATACCAAAGCAGCCGACGTCGGCGCCGATCTTGTTGGAAAGGTGGAGGCCGGAATCCCCGAGGACGATCCGCGTAATCCGGCAACGATTGCCGATAACGTCGGTGACAATGTTGGCGATGTGGCTGGAATGGGTGCCGACCTCTTTGGTTCTTATGTGGCCACCGTGCTTGCTTCCATGGTTCTTGGTAACTACATCATCCGTGATAATGGCGGGGCGATCGCCGATGCGTTCGGGGGGCTCGGACCTATCCTCCTTCCCATGGCCATCGCTGGGATTGGGATCATTGCCTCCATCATCGGCACCCGGTTCGTCGGGATTTCCGAAAGTGCTCCAGCCACTACGAAGACCGTTCAGAGAGCTCTGAACAGAGGCAACAACCTCTCGATGCTGATCGCTCTGGCTGCCTCGTTCGGCCTGATCAAATTGATGCTCCCCGGATCCATCAAGATGCACGTCTTCAACTCGGGGGCATTCAGTGACATGACAACGTCGTCGCTGAATGTCTTCTGGGCCGTCTGCATCGGCATGTTTGTCGGGTACATGATCTCCTTCATCACCGAGCATTTCACGGGGCTTGAGGGAAAGCCTGTTGCCGGTATTGTTCAGAAATCCGCCACAGGCGCTGCCACCAATATCATTGCCGGTCTGGGAACCGGCATGTACTCCACAGCCTACCCCGTACTGCTGTTCGCCGGAGCAATCTGGGGGGCTTACTCACTCGCGGGATTTTATGGCGTCGGGATCGCCGCTTCGGCCATGATGGCCACCACGGCCATGCAGTTGGCCATCGATGCCTTCGGACCGATCGCTGACAACGCGGGTGGCATCGCCGAGATGAGTGAACTGCCCAAGGAAGTCCGTGAAAAGACAGACATTCTGGACTGCGTGGGTAACACCACAGCCGCCGTCGGCAAGGGGTTTGCCATAGCCTCCGCAGCCCTGACCGCCTTGGCTCTCTTTGCAGCCTATGTGACACTGACTGGAATCCACGGCATCAACATCTTCGACGCCAAGGTTCTCGCTGCTCTTTTCATCGGAGGAATGATCCCGGTGGTCTTCTCCGCATTGGCCATGAACAGCGTCGGCAAGGCGGCCATGGATATGGTGAACGAGGTGCGCCGTCAGTTCCGTGAGATTCCAGGCATCCTAGAGGGAACCGGAAAGCCCGAGTACGGGAAGTGTGTTGAGATTTCCACACGGGCGGCCCTTCGAGAGATGCTGGCTCCGGGCGTCATCACTCTCGTGACCCCGATCATCATCGGCATTGTGATGGGCCCCGAATCACTCGGAGCCTACATGGCTGGCGTTACCGTCAGCGGAGTTCTGTGGGCTATCTTTCAGAACAATGCCGGAGGCGCCTGGGACAATGCCAAGAAGTCCTTTGAACAGGGTGTTGAGATTGAGGTTAATGGGAAGAAGGAGACATTCTACAAGAAGTCTGAGCCTCATAAGGCCGCTGTTGTCGGGGACACGGTCGGTGATCCCTTCAAGGATACTTCCGGTCCCTCCATGAATATCCTCATCAAACTTTCCTCATTGGTCGGCCTCACGATTGCCCCTCTCATCGCGGTGAATGGCCATGAAGCAACATCATTCATCAACTGGATCAAGAGCTTTTTCGTTTGAGAGCGTATCAGTAAAACTTCAAAGCTCTCGATCCTGAAAGAAACGGTGGCATTGAAGCTTTCACGGAATAAGGAATGTCACGCGGAGAGGCGTGAGAGTGGGCGACAAGATTTTTGAACTAAAGACTGAAAGAGGTCTGTTAGGTTCCTGGGCGACTGCACAGGAACCTCTTATCCGCAAGAAGTCCCAAAAAGCAGGGAAGGTGAATACTGATGGAGGCCTGCATGACTCCCACCATCTTCTATTGCAGAAAACTTCTCTGAATCTAACAGACTCGATCCTAAAACTCTTAATGACTCACTGAGCCTTTGCTCAGCGGTCGCACTCGCCGAAGACCATGTCGATGGATCCTAGGATCGTCACGACATCTCCCACCATGTGACCGGGTAGCAGTTTAGAGACGATGCTCAGGTTAACAAAGGAAGGGGCCCGGATATGAAGTCGGTACGGAACTCCTCCACCCTTGCTGTTGATGTAAAATCCAAGTTCACCTTTTGGGTTTTCAGCGCTGAAATAGACCTCCCCGGCAGGAGCATCAATGCCCTCGGTTGTAATGATGAAGTGGTGGATGAGTTGTTCCATCTTCTGCAGGACCTCCTCTTTTGGGGGGAGGGTGCTCTTTCCATCCACGACATTGACCGGCCCTTCCGGTATTGTATCGATGGCTTGGCGGAGGATTCGGAGGCTCTGGCGCATCTCCTCGATGCGAACAAGATAGCGATCGAAACAGTCGCCCACGGAGCCGACGGGAATATCGAAATCATACTTCTCGTAATCGAGATAGGGAGTGGCCTTTCGCACATCGTAATCGACTCCAGAGCCGCGTAGCATCGGACCCGTCAGTCCATAGGCGATGGCGTCTTCCTTGGAAATGATGCCGACATTGCGCGTGCGATCGATGAAGATTGGGTTGCGGGTGAGAAGTTTGGTGATTTCATTGAGGGCGATCGGGAATGAATCAAGGAACGCCCGGAGTTGGTCAGGGAACTTCTCCGGAAGATCACGGACTTGCCCGCCGACGCGAGTATAACTTGTCGTAAAGCGTGCCCCGGTGAGAAGTTCGCAGAGATTATAGATTTTCTCGCGTTCCGTGAAGGTGTAGAGAAAAACCGAAATTGCCCCGATATCCATGGAACTGGCGCCAATCCCAAGAAGGTGGGCCGAAATTCTGGCGAGTTCGCAGCAGATGACACGGATGGCCTTGCCGCGGGGAGGAAGTTCCCAGCCCATCAGTTTCTCGACCGCAAGGGCGTAGGCGACATTATTGGCTAGGGGAGCCAAGTAATCGAGGCGATCCGTATAAGGAACGAACTGGTTGTACTGCATGTTCTCCGCGATCTTTTCGTCGCCGCGGTGCAGGTAACCGACTTCAGGCTTGGCCTTAACGATCATCTCACCGTCCAGATCCAGAACAATACGGAAGACCCCGTGCGTTGAAGGATGCGACGGGCCAAAATTCAGGGACATCGTTTCGCCGAGCAGTTCGCTGGCGGGGAGATGTGCTGCGTTGGCGGGATCTTTCAGGGCCTCTTGGGTACGACCCAATGCATCTGATGTTTCGTAAATGGTGCTCATGCTCACGGAATACAATTAAAGACCATGAATCGACCCCCTACGTCCAGCGCCTTTATCCCATAGCTCTCATTTCTAGCCTTTCAAAAATTCCTTACCCCGTCATTTCCTGCTCACTTGTGTGGTCAGGAACAAGCACGTGTTCGAAAATTACCAAAAACAGCGCCGCATTCGGGCTCCCGCCTGTTCTGCAGATAGACGGAAAATGATGTCAGGAAGTGGGGGCACCTGGATTCGAACCAGGAACCAACCAGTTATGAGCCGGCTGCTCTAACCGTTGAGCTATACCCCCGAGAAGAGGGGAGAACCCTATCCTTATCTCTCCCCAAGGTCATGCCCAAAAATACGATGTGCCCTAAAAGACGAGTCCCAATCCTTCTAAGGCCCTTTACTTCGAAGGTTGGCCTAGAGGGGAAATTTTTTGATCTGGGATTTTTCCGGCAGGCTCCAAGTCGGGCCGCTCGATGCAACTGAGATCGAAGTTACGGATTTTTCCTTCACGCAAGACCGAGGTGGAAACAACATCACCTGCGGTGAGGTAGAAAGTAATGCCCGGAACTTGCTCGGGATTTGAGATCTGATGCCCGGCCAGTGAAAGAATCATGTCCCCGCATTGAAGACCTGCTGATTCTGCGGGGCTTCCCGCCTCAACGGAGAGGATCCGTGCCGTCGAGTTGCCTTGAGGGACAGCAGCCTGCTCCACGACGATACCTAACCAACCGGATTCCAGGCGGCCGTACCGAAGGAGGTCATTAATGAGTTTTTCAAGAGCCGAGGCAGGAAAAATCCTGCAACTCGGCGGTTGAGTGCTTCCTGCCACGACCATCCCGATCAACTTCCCGTTGAGATCGAGAATGGGGCTCCCTCCTTCTCCCTCTCCCAGGGGAACATTCGCGGTCAAATGAGGCAGGCAGAAATAGTGATCACCGTCATGGATCTCCGTTCCGGTGATCATGCCAAGGGAAGTGGTGGCATGCTCGTCACGGATGAATCCGATTCCCAACACGGGAGTCATCGGTGTGGGAATTCCCGTCGAGCGGGCGGTGATAAAGGAACTGTTCATCTCATCGCCCTCTGTTTTGAGGAAGGCGACACCACTTCGGGAGTCAATGGCAAGAAGCGAGGCCGATCGCTCGACTCCGTTATGCATGACAGAGATGTTGGCGCCGTTGCGGACAATCTCAGCGAGCGTGCAGATGGTTCCGGTAGGGGCTATATAGAAACCGGTGCCATTCAGTTCTCCATGCCCGTCGGTGCACCGCACGCGCACGACGGCAGGCATGGTCTTGCGCGTGACTTGGGTGATCGCCGCCGTTACTTTTTCGGATAGGGCATCCCCAGTCACGGACGCCATGATGGATGAAGCGGCGCAGAGCAAAAACGATGTCATGCTTGCCACTCTCAAGATGGCGCCCCCCTTGGCTACCCATCCTGGGGAACTACCCAGGAAGCTGCCCGCGGAACGCTGAACACTTCTAACTGATAGCCGACGTGGATTAGAAGCTAAGGGGCGATTCATGGGTCGCCGGCCGGGCTTGCAGGAGAAATGCGGGCGGGAAATTCCGGGAAGCGGCATCCGGAGTCTCAACACGGAGGGATACGGGCTGCATCTTATCAATGGTCACCGGGGGCTGTTTGTAGGAGACAGCATACGAGCGAGGTGCCGGTGACTCGGGTTGATGATTGATGATTGCGGAGCCGACGCCCACTGCAACCACGGCGGCGCCTGCGTAGGCCATGGCAGGAACTCTGATTTCCGACATCAGGGAAGTGAGACGTTCCAAGATCATGACCGAAAGGGAAGGCTTGAGAAGTTCGGCGCGCTGGCGGTAGTGGAACTCCCTGAGAAAATCATCGAAGTACCCCTCGGGCGGACGCTCGTAGCGTTTTAGCCGGATGATGTGGTGCATGGGTTCCTTGTCGGTGTTCATGGTGTTATTCATCATGCTCTAAGCTTTCTTAAACTCATGGAGAGAGTTTTGCAACTGACGGTGTGCGTAAAAAAGACGGGAACGAACAGTTCCCTCGGAAATTTTGAGGATTTTGGCGATTTCGGCGTGATGCATTCCTTGAATATCAAACATGGTGACGACAACTCTGTGCTCATGAGACAGCTTAAGCATCGCGGCGTTCAATTTTTTTTGCAGCTCATGCATGGAAACCTCCTTGGTGGCGTCCGCATTACTGGTAGCTGCGATAAAATCAGGGTCGCTTTCAATCCTGCTGTCAGGGTCATTCAGGCTAGGGTGCTGACGTCTATTCCTTTTCTTAAGAAAATTGATCGTCATGTTGACGGCGATCGAGTGAATCCATGTGTAAAAACTCGATTTTCCCTGGAAATTACAAATAGACCTGTACGCCTTGGCAAAGACATCCTGCAACAGATCGTTGGTGTCCTCATGATTGGAGGTCATGTGATAGACGAGTCCATAGAGTCTCGGTGAATAGCGCACAACGAGTTCGTCGAATGCACCGGGATCACCGCCCTGCGTCCTGGAAACCAGTTCTTGGTCGTTGTTGGGGGGGATTACCTGCTCTTCACTCATGGTTAGGGGGAGCTTGATAACAGGTGAGAGCCTCGAAGGGAAAAACTCTTTCCTCATGGAGTTGAATTTTTTTTAAAGCGTCCTACCGGATTGCAAGTTTCAGCTTTCAGGCCGCCCTTTGTTTTCTTATAAGGATCTACCGATGATCAGTAAGGCCCTTTCTCCAAAAAAATCGTGTGGCTGTTGTTGGCCTCTCTTTTCCTCCTCCATCGGTAGGAAATGGATCGTTGCCATTACCGGAGTGGTTCTTGCGCTCTTTGTGATAGGTCATCTGCTTGGCAACCTTTCGATCTTTGCCGGGCCGGAAGCAATGAATGCCTACGCCGCCTTTCTCAAAAGCACCGGGGAGTTGCTCTGGATAGTCCGCATCATTCTTCTGACCTGCGTTGTGCTTCACATCTGGTTCACGATATCCCTCTGGCGTGAGAATCTAGCGGCGAGACCTCAGAAATATTCGGTGAAGAACAATCTCGGTACCACGATTTATGCCCGTCTCATGAGGATCTCCGGCCTAACGGTCCTCGCTTTCGTTCTTTACCATCTCGCTCAGTTCACTTGGGAGGCCTTCAATCCGGAGTACAGGAACTGGTTTGACGCGCAGGGGCGTCACGACGTTTACCGTATGGTTGTCACCGCCTTTGAGTGTCCCTTTGTGAGTGGGTTTTACATTCTTGCGGTCGGGTTGCTCGGGATGCATCTGAGTCACGGCATCGCCAGCCTCTTCCAGACGCTCGGCATCACCACCGAGAAACTGCGCCCAATTTTTGAAAAGGGGGGGCAGATCGTGGCTTGGATCATTTTTCTCGGCTTTGCCTCCATCCCGGCGGCTGTACTTCTCGGTCTTGTAAAAGCCCCTTCCTCGATCCCAGCCTGCCCATTTTGTCACTAAGCCTTTGATTTCTCCGCCATGATTCTTGATGCCAAAATCCCCGAAGGTCCAATTGAGAAAAAGTGGACCTCGTTCAAGAACAACGCGAAGCTCATCAGCCCCGCAAATAAGCGTAAGTTCAAGGTCATCGTGGTCGGGACCGGCCTCGCAGGCGCCTCGGCCTCCGCCACTCTTGCCGAGCTTGGTTATGAGGTGGAGACCTTCTGCTTCCACGACAGCCCTCGCCGCGCTCACTCCATCGCGGCGCAGGGAGGCATCAATGCTGCCAAGAACTATCAGAACGACGGCGACAGCATCTGGCGTCTCTTTTACGACACGGTGAAGGGGGGCGACTTCCGCGCCCGTGAGGCGAATGTCTACCGACTCGCTGAAGTCAGCGGTTCCATTATCGATGAGTGCGTCTCGCAGGGAGTCCCGTTCGCCCGCGAATATGGAGGGGAGCTTGCCAACCGGTCCTTCGGTGGCGCCCAAGTCTCACGCACTTTCTATGCGAAGGGCCAGACTGGCCAGCAACTCCTCTTGGGGGCTTACTCGGCCATCAGTGCCCAGATCGGCTTGGGTCGCGTCAAGATGCACGAGAACTCCGAGATGCTTGACTTGGTCCTTGTCGATGGTCATGCCAAGGGAATCGTGACCCGCAATCTCCTTACCGGCGAGATCTCGACCCACGCTGCCGACACGGTTCTCCTCTGCACCGGTGGTTACAGCAACGTCTACTACCTCTCGACGAATGCTCGCGGCTCGAATGTCACCGCCACCTGGCGGGCCTACAAGCGCGGGGCAGGCTTTGCTAACCCCTGCTACACCCAGATCCATCCGACATGCATTCCCGTCGCCGGCGACTACCAGTCAAAGTTGACGCTCATGTCCGAGTCTCTTCGCAACGACGGACGCGTCTGGGTTCCGAAAGCCAAGGGTGACACAAGAGCCCCTCAGGAGATCCCCGAGGAAGAGCGTGATTATTACCTGGAGAGGAAGTACCCCAGCTACGGGAATCTCGCTCCCCGCGACATCGCCTCCCGTAGCGCAAAGGAAGTCTGCGACGAGGGACGTGGTGTTGGTCCCGGAGGCCTCGGTGTCTATCTTGATCTCACCGGAGCCATCAAGCGTCTCGGTGAGAAGACCATCCGCGAGCGCTACGGCAATCTCTTCGAGATGTACCAGAACATCACCGGTGAGAACGCCTACGAGCGTCCCATGCGTATTTATCCCGCCGTTCACTACACCATGGGAGGTCTCTGGGTGGACTACAACCTCATGAGTAACATCCCTGGTCTCCATGTCCTCGGAGAGGCAAACTTCTCCGATCACGGTGCCAATCGCCTAGGAGCCTCGGCCCTCATGCAGGGACTGGCCGACGGCTACTTCGTCATTCCCTACACGCTGGGTGAGTATCTTTCCACCCAGTTCGGCAAGAAGGTCTCGACCGACATGCCCGAGTTCAAGAAGACCGAGGAAGAAGTAAGAGCGCGCGTTGAGAAACTTCTAGCGGTCAAGGGTAACGTCCCGGTTGATGAGTTTCATCGCCAGTTAGGACTCATTATATGGGACGAGTGTGGTATGGCCCGTAGCGAGGCAGGACTCAAGAAAGCCATTGTTGATATCCGTGCTCTCCGCGAGCGTTTTTGGAAGGAAGTGGCGATTCCGGGTGAGGGGGCCGAATTGAATCAATCGCTCGAGCGCGCCGGACGTGTCGCCGACTTCTTGGAGTTTGGCGAACTCATGTGCATCGATGCCCTGACCCGCGAGGAATCATGCGGAGGACACTTCCGCGTGGAGCACCAGACCCCGGAGGGTGAGGCTCTTCGTAATGATGATAAATTTGCAGAGGTTTACGCCTGGATGTTCCAAGGCGAGGGGAATGCCCCTGATCTCGTCAGGGAGCCCCTCCACTACGAGGCCGTCCACCTTGCCACCCGCAGCTACAAGTAAACGAGGAGCGATATTACCAACACCATGAGCACCATGCATTTTCATCTCAGGCTCTGGAAGCAGAAGTCAAAAGAGAGCGAGGGAGATTTTGTCGAGATTGATGCCAAGGAGATCCCTTCCGAGTGCTCCTTCCTTGAGATGCTTGATATCGTGAACAACCGCCTCACCATTGAGGGGAAAGAGCCCGTCGCCTTCGAAAGCGACTGTCGCGAGGGGATTTGTGGAACCTGCAGCATGGTCATCAATGGTATCCCTCAGGGACCGGGTCGTGGAGCTGCCTGTCAGGTCTACATGAGGAAGTTTGAGAATGGCCAGACCATCACCGTCGAACCCTACCGCGTCGATGCCTTCCCGATCGTGAAGGATCTGGTGGTGAATCGCAGTGCCTACGACAGAATCATCCGGTCTGGAGGGTTCATCAGCGAGCATACTGGAGGGGCGCCCGATGCTTCGACGACACTCATTGCGAAACCTGTGGCCGATGCTGCCATGGATGCCGCAGCATGTATCGGTTGTGGCGCTTGTGCCGCTGCCTGCCCGAATAGCTCCCCGATGCTCTTCGTCGGTGCCAAGGTCACCCACCTCGGCTTGCTTCCACAGGGGCAGGCCGAGCGAAAGAGCCGCGCCCGCAACATGGTCCGCACCATGCAGGAGGAAGGGTTTGGCAACTGCTCCAACTACTACGCCTGCGAGGCTGTCTGCCCTGCAAATGTCCCGGCGAGCGTGATCGCAATGCTGAATCGCGAATATATAAGGGGAGAGATGAGCGAAGCTGTTGGAGCTATTGATTAGTCCCCTTACGATTTTCATCCCCGCCAGCGTTCTTCTGCGCTGGGAGTATCATGAATACATCATTGCTTACAGGTCTTGAGAAGCATCGTAACTTGCTGATCGGGAAAAAGGTATAGACCAGGGAAGTTAAGAGAGAAGAAAATGTCTTCGATTGACGCAGTGGCTCTACTCTCGATGACCTTCACTCTTCATTCTTCCCACCCATGATTGCCGCCATTCTTACCACGGTTTGCTTTGCTGCTTCGGCGATTCTTGCCCGGCGCTCGACCGGCCTGGTAGGGCCGCAGTTGGCCAATCTCTCCCGTCAACTCGTTGCGCTTCTCTTGCTGGGACTTTGGGCTCATCTCTTCGGCCATGGGCTTAGTGGTCCGGGGCTCACACTTTTTATTATGAGCGGCATCCTTGGATTCGGAATGGGCGATATCGCGCTTTTCGAGGCGCTTCCACGACTAGGCGCTCCCCTGACCGTCCTCATCGTCCAGTGCCTTGCTGTGCCGATCGGAGCCGTCACCGAATGGCTCTGGATCGGCACGCGTATAGCGCCGTCGCAAATGGTGAGTTCGGCGTTGATCCTGGCTGGTGTTGCACTTGCCATCGCACCTGAGCGTGAGAGTGCTATTCCGCGCGGGCATCGTATTTCAGGTGTGCTCTTTGCCGTCCTCGGGGGCTTCGGTCAGGCATGGGGAGCTGTCATCAGCCGACAGGGTTTTCTGGTCGATCGGAAGGTCGGAATTGTGTTGGATGGCCCTTCATCTGCCTATCAGCGGCTAATCGGGGGTATCGTTTGCGTGGCACTACTGGCCTACTTCTCGAGTCTGATCCGCCGCTGGCGCAATCCTGCTTCCATGAACCCTGAACGTCCGTGGCGACATGCGATGCCATGGATCATCGGCAACGCCATAGCCGGGCCAGTCCTTGGCGTGGCTCTTTACCAATGGGGTTTGCGCGACTCTCCGAGTGCGATCGTACTTTCCATCGTGGCCACCACGCCTCTTGCGGTAATGATAATGTCCTTCGTATTCGAGAAAACCAGACCCTCCCGGCGAGCCGTGATCGGTTCAGTGATAGCCGTTTCCGGCGTCGTGGCCATGATCTGGAATTGGCGGAGTTGATTAAGAAGAAAATACCTACTGCCTAAACTGCTGGTTCCAGCCCCTCCTTTTCTTCTCAAACAATTAAGTTCGTGAGTTTCAGATTTCCTTCATCCTGATACATTCTCACCGGATGAAAATTTCAGGAGGCCGGCCTTCCATCTTCCAGTCTTGTTTCCTGATTGCAGCCTTCCTCGTCGCGATCGCATCCCTCAGGAGCGCGACGGTGACCACGATCGCCGTGCCGAGTGAGGAGATGAAGAAGGAGGTCCCAACAACGTTAATCCTGCCCGATGCGTATCAGGAGGGATTGGTTAAGAAAGGCGAGGGTAGGCGCTTTCCCGTGCTCTACCTTCTTCATGGCTATGGTGGTAACAATGAGAGTTGGGTCACCAATACCACGATCAAGGAGCTTGCCGAGGAGTACGGAGTCATCGTTGTCTGTCCCGACGGAGGCTTCTCAAGTTGGTATGTCGATAGTCCTGAAGATCCGGCTTGGCGCTACGAGGCCTTTGTCTCGAAAGAACTCATTGCCGACATCGACAGGCGCTACCGCACCCTTCCCAGGCGTGAATCACGTGCGATCGCGGGCTTCAGCATGGGAGGGCATGGGGCCCTCTATCTGGCTTTCCGACATCCTGAACTTTACGGCACTGCGGTGAGCCTCAGTGGCGGTGTCGATCTGAGACCCTTTCCCGAGCAGTGGGATATAGCGAAGCGGTTGGGCTCCCTGCAGGATCATCCCAAGCGCTGGAAGGAGAATTCCGTGATCACTCTTGCGGAAAAGGTAACGCCCGGGCAGCAGGCCATCTC
>CAINEX010000134.1 GCA_903847935.1 uncultured Spartobacteria bacterium
CCTCCACGATAGTGCTCTGGGTCTTTCGGGAGGGCAAATGCAGCGCCTTTGCATCGCCCGAGCTATTGCCAGTTCGCCCGAAATTCTTCTCATGGATGAACCCTGCTCGGCGCTCGATCCTATCGCGACAGCCAAGGTGGAGGAACTCATCATCGAGTTGAAGAAGGATTTCACAATCGTTATCGTGACCCATAACATGCAGCAGGCCAGCCGTGTCTCGGAACTCACCGCCTTCTTCTATCTTGGTAATCTTGTCGAGTTCGACGAGACGCGTAAAATATTCACAAACCCATCCAAGCTACAGACGGAAGAATATATCACCGGCCGTTTTGGCTGATCCCATCATGCATACCGAACCATCCCGCCCCCACACGCTTTCCGATTTCACGACGGCCCTGGATAAACTCCGGGGCAGCGTTTTGACGATGGCGAGCCTGACGAAGAAAAACCTTCAGAACGCCATCCAGGGCCTTTTTGAACGTGACGACGATTTTTGTAACCACTCCATCGCTGATGACGAGGAGATCGACCTTCTTGAGATCCAGATCGACAGGGAGGGGATTGAGGTGATGAGTCGCTTTCAACCTGTCGCCAAAGATCTTCGCGAAGTGATCTCCTCCATCAAGATTGGCGCCAATATCGAGAGGGTTGCCGATCAGGCCGTCAATATCGCCCGCCGAGCGCGCAAACTCAACGAGCATCCGGAGTTACCTGAGCTTCACCTTCTTGATCCAGTGATCAAGCTTTCGCTCGAGATGTTTGAAGATGCCATCAGATCCTTTGCCGAACGGAACGCATCTCTGGCCGTCGAACTTAAGGCCCGAGACAAGAGCCTCGACAGATTGAATAAGGAAGTTACCGATGAGTTGATTAACCGGATGCAGGATGATTCCACAAACCTTCCCGCCTACCTGAATATGATCTTTATCAGCAGGTGTCTCGAGCGCATCGGCGACCATGCGGCTAACATTGCCGAGGATGTGGTCTTTGCAGTCAGGGCTGAGGATATCCGCCATCTCGGGAAATAAGCGTTTCAAGAACCTTTCCTCTTAACGGTGCCAACGGGCGATTTTCTCCTTGAACGAGGGGGGGTGCGACTTAGCCTTTACGGGTTACTTTCAATGCGATTTTTATTCCTATTTTTCTCCCTGTTGGTTTTCCTCTGTGCTCCTCTAAGTGCCCAGTTTGGAAATTTCAGTGATAAGCCCGTTGAAATAACGGCCGATGGGGATACCCGTTTTGAGAACGGAACCGCTGTTGCGGATAACAATGTTCAGATACACTATGGCGGTATCTCCATCTACGCGGACCATGCTGAATACAATCCCGACACGCGCGACGTGCTGCTCGTTGGGAATGTCAGGATCTACAGTGGAGAGGATCTCTTCAATGGACAACGGGTGTTTTACAACCTGGAAACCAAGCAGACCCGGGCTCTTGAATTTGACGGTAGCCATGATCCGCTCAAGTTCAGTTCACTCTCTGCCAGGGGGTTCGGAACCAAGGAATTCCGCCTGAGTGACTCTGACATCACCACATCCGACTCCTCGATGCCAGATTGGCATGTCCATGCCAAAACAATCCGGATCTATCCAAACGACAGGGTGGTTTTACTCAATACCACTCTTTATGTTGGCAAGATCCCCGTGATGTGGGTGCCCTACGCCTTCTCAAGTCTGAACCACAACGGTTTGCAATTTTCACCCGGCTATGACTCCCAGTGGGGTGGTTTCTTGTTAAGCGCATACACGGTGGCGCTCGGCACGGGTGATAATTTTCTGGCCACTATTCGGTCCGATTATCGCACCCTTCATGGTTATGCCGTAGGTTTTGATGCGAACCTGAAGTTTGGGAAGGACGACAGGAATGTTGGAAAGTTCATCTCCTACTACGCCAACGACATTAATCCAGCCAAGTTCAAGGATGCCTTGCCGGCCACTACCGACCCGAGTCGCTACCGCGTCGGGTACCAAGGGAACGTCTTCCTGACAGATGATATCTACGCGACCCTGGACATGACCAAGCTTAGCGATGCAAATTTCATGCAGGACTATTACCCCGCGGAAAACCGAGTCAATCCCCAGCCCGACAACAACGTGGCTCTAACCAAGTTGGATGATATTTACAGCCTGTCGCTTGTCACGAGGTGGCAGATGAACCAGTTTCAGGAGACCACGGAGCGCTTGCCCGAGGCCGCCTATGATTTCAAGCAGGAGCCCTTGTTCGGGCTGCCCATCTATTACGATGGCACCACATCACTGGGACAATTGAATAGGAAATTCTCAACGAATGCCCCGATAGGATACACCAATACGGCGATCAATACCGCATTCAGTTCTTCCAAAATTGATTATGGTGCCACCAGATTTGATACATTCCATCAGATCAGTGCTCCGTTTAATCTATTTGGGTGGCTCTCCACAATACCGACAGCTGGTATCCGTGGAGTTTTCTACAGCGAAGGCGGTAATTATATAGATAGCAACAATGCCATCACGCCCTTCCCTTATTCAGCAAACCCAAACACCACTACGGTAACGAATTCTATTACAAAGATCGTCACCACCAATTCGACTCCACCAAACTCCCTGCATACCACCGGAAATGTGGTTCGTCCCATTTTTAATCTTGGGTTGGAGAATTCATTCAAAATTTCACGCGACTTTGAGGGTGTTCAGTCCAGTCTCCTCGGACTGGATGGATTGAGGCACGTTTTCCAGCCCTACAGTGATCTCTCTTATGTCAATGCAGGTGGGCCCAGCGCGAATCAGGTTCTCCAGTTTGACCGTCTTCTACCGAATAATCCGGCTGCAAAAACCAAGTCGGGTTACCAACCGAGTTCCACCCAGTTGGAGCCACTCGACTTCCCTCAATTCGCGGCCATTGATTCCATCGATACCTGGGCCATCTGGCGACTTGGTTTCAGGAATCGTCTCCAGACACGTCGTGATGGGGAGACCTACGACTGGATCTTTCTGGATACCTTTGCCGACGTGAACGGGATCAACCCTTACGTGAATGGCCCCATCTCCAACCTGAATGACCGTCTCACTGTTGCCCCTGTCAGTTGGCTGAACTTCGGGATAGGATCACAGGTTCCGCTCTGTTCCGAAGGCTTCACCGAGCTCAACTCTGACATCAGGGTCATGCCTGCTCGTAATTTGGAGTTCGGTTTCGGAACCCGATACCTGAACAACTACACGGGTGTGGCGAGTACCAATAGCCTCGGCACGGCCTCCACGGCCACAGGTAACCAGTACCCCTTCAATGTCTTCTGGAGGGCTAATGATCACTGGTCTGTGAGTGCCCAGGAAATTTACAACGTGCAGGCCGGACAGCCTAATTCCCTGATCTACCAGCGCTACATGATCAACCGGGATCTCTCGAGTTGGATTTTTTCATTCGGAGCAGAGGTTCGTAACAATCAGGCTTATGGAACAACAGCACAGCAGACCCAATATGGAGCCCTTCTCAGTATGACGCTTAAGGATCTCCCGCAGATTACTCTTCCGTTTGCCTTCAGTCCTGCATCCCAAGCCGGCTCAAGTCCTTTAGCTCCCTAGATCTTTTCAAGAATTTCGTTTCAATTCTTCGATTGCTCGAGCACGAGAAAACAATCCCCCGCCTCGCCGGGAATTGAAAAACGGTTGGAAGCTCCTTTGTTTGTTTTGGAGTTAACCCATTTCTTAACAAACTCCCGTTGTGTGAGAAGGGGCTGATTTTTCCAGCCCAAACTGCTTCCCCAGCCAGTCAGATCGCTGAAATTTACGTCGGCTGTCAGGTCTTGTTTGCCGAAGCGCGCATACACCTGATTCCCAATGAAGCATTCATGACGGAAATAGGCCCGCACCGAACCACCCTGCCTCCGGTTGTAGAGGTGATCGGCCGTATTTCCATAATCGATGGTAAGCATCGCCCCCTCCCTCCATAAGGAGTCCAGCTCTTTCATCCAGTCACGGAAGGAATCGATGCGCTCCACCCGTTGACCGACTGGGAGATGATCGAATTGAGCAAACCAAGAATCCTCTTGAAACGACCCAAGGAGAGTCTCTTCAAGGGATCCAAATGGAGAGATGCGTAGCCCGAGTTCTCTCCATCCCATGGCCTCTTTTTCAAAGAGTCGGCAGGGAAATGCATCCACCAACTCATTGCTGAAAATGAGCGCCCTGCCATCACAGTGTGCGAAGGCTTCCCTGAGAGAGGAGACCCAGTGAACGCCACGCCACTGCAGTGTTGCTCTCTGTAGCTCCCTTAGGCGAGGAGAAGACTCCAGAATCATGTAGTCGGTTGTCCATGGGGCTTTCCAGCCCAGATGATGCAGGACAGTACGTGCCAGATCTCCATTCCCGGCTCCCACTTCAATGATCGGGATTTGTTTCCAATCATGAAAGGATGCCCGACTTTTTATCCAAGCTGCGATTGCTCCTCCTAGGGAAGTGTCCAGTGAAGCGCTCGTGGAAAAATCACCTCTCTTACCGACCCCGTTGATATTCGCCGAGTAGTAGCCAAAATATGGATGGTAGAGGGACTCCCGCATGAAGCGTTCAAAGGGAATGGCTCCGCCATGCTCTTCCTGCAATGTGAGGAGGAATGAAAGAAGGTCAGGCACGCCAACTGGAATTCAGCACGGATTTGCAATCGGCGACCCGGCCAGAGGGATCGTCTGCAAGCAAAAGATCGGAGACGATTACCACGCGTCGCGCACCCGTATCCAGAACATGCCGAAGATTGGAGAGTTTAATTCCACCAATGCAGAAAATGGGAAGCGAAAGTTGGGCATGAACTTTCTGAATTCCCTCTGTTCCAATGGGAGGGTAATCCGGTTTTGTGGGTGTTGCAAAGATGGGGCCGAAACCGATATAGTCAGGTGCTTCGGTCGATGCGGCGATGGCCTGCTCCACAGAATGAGTCGATTTTCCGATAATGGCGCCCGGTCCGGCAAGACGGCGAGCCTCGGATATCGAAAGATCATCCTGTCCAACATGGGCGCCGTCCGCACCGGCCTCACGAACCAGTTCCGGATGATCATTCAGGATAAAGGGAATGCCCGATGAACGGCAAAGTGGTGCGATTTCAATGGCCATGGCAAGAACCTCCCGGGGCGAGTGTCCTTTGGCCCGAAGTTGAATGATATCAGTGCCACCTTCCAGGAGTTGGCTTGTGATGGTGGGGAGCCTTTCCCTGACGATATAACCGGCATCTATAATTCCGTACAGGTAGCACTCATTAAGCGTTTTCATGAAGATGATCCGAATGCCCTCAGGATGAAAAGGAGTAAGCCGTTCTTGAGATCCCCGCGTCTCTTCAAAGGGGGAATGAGAGCCTACTCCTTCATTACAGGAACTCCATCCTTGAGGAAGTGCTCCAGGAAACCGGTGTGATACTTACCTTTTTGGAAATCAACATTCTGCATGATGACCTGGTGAAGCGGGATGGTTGTCTTGATTCCGACCACCTGATACTCACCAAGGGCGCGCGACATGCGGGCGATTGCGGCTTCGCGTGTCGAGGCGGTGGCAATCATCTTGGAAATCATCGAGTCATAGTTTGGCGGGATCGGATAACCCGCGTAGGCATGTGAGTCGATGCGCAGACCGCGCCCTCCCGGCGCATAATAGGCCTCGATCTTTCCGGGGCAGGGCATGAAATTCTTTTCAGGATCCTCAGCATTGATGCGGCACTCGATGGAGTGGAGTCGAGGTTTGGCGTTGAGCAGGTAGTCGGAGAGGTGTTCACCGGCGGCCACCTGAATCTGCTGTTTCACGAGATCGACACCGTAGACCTCCTCGGTTACTGGATGCTCCACCTGGATGCGAGTATTCATCTCCATGAAATAGAAGTTGAGATCATCGTCAACGAGGTACTCGATGGTTCCCGCGTTGTAATAACCGACAGTCTCACAGAGACGAATCGAGGCCTCTCCCATGCGCTTGCGGAGATCCTCCGTCATGAGCGGGGAGGGGCATTCCTCCAGGATCTTCTGGTTGCGACGCTGGAGAGAGCAGTCACGCTCTCCGAGATGAACAATCTTTCCATGCTTGTCGCCAAAGACCTGGAACTCGATGTGGTGAGGGTTAACGATCAGCTTCTCGATGTAGACATCGGGGTTTCCAAATGCCTTGTCAGCCTCCATACGCGCGCTGTGGAATCCTTGGACAAGACTACCCTCGTTATGGGCCATGCGCATCCCGCGCCCGCCGCCGCCGGCAACCGCCTTGATCATCACGGGATAGCCGATCTTACGGGCGACCTTGATGGCCTCCTTTTCATCAGGAACAACGCCATCACTTCCGGGAGAGATGGGCACGCCGGCCTTTTTGGCACATTCACGGGCACTATTCTTGTCACCCATCAGTCTTATTGAATCGGGAGATGGGCCGATGAAGGCGATATTGGCCGAGGCGCAGATTTCGGCAAAATGGGCGTTCTCGGCAAGGAATCCGTATCCGGGATGAATGGCATCCACATCGGCTATTTCCGCAGCACTGATGATGCGGTCGATCCGCAGGTAACTCTCGCTACCCGCTGCGGGTCCTATGCAGATTGCCTCGTCGGCAAACTGCACGTGAAGGGAGTGCAGGTCGGGTTCAGAGTAGACTGCGACTGTGCCGATGCCCAACTCTTTGCAGGCACGGATAATTCGCAGGGCAATCTCCCCGCGGTTGGCTATCAGGACTTTTTTGAACATTTTTTCGGTGGGCCGTTTCTCCGACTGTCTCAGCTGACCCGGAAGAGGACCTGACCGAATTGGACCGGTTTGCCGCTCTCGGCAACGACCTCGACGACCTTCCCGGATATTTCCGCTTTGATTTCATTCATGACCTTCATCGCTTCGACAATGCAAACAACGGTTTCTGGATTGACGGTTTTCCCAACCTCAACGAAAGCGGGGGATTCAGGGGAGGGAGCGGCGTAGAATGTTCCCACCATTGGTGAGGTGATCTCCTTGAAACTGCCCTTCACGGGCTCGGTAGGAGATTCTTTGCCAACTAAGGGAGCAGGAGCCGGAGTAGCCGTTGCGACTGCTGGTGCATGTCCTTGAATTAAAGTGGCTCCTCCGGATGCCCCGGCCGGAGTTTTCAAAATAATGCGGAAATCACCCTGTTCGAACTCAAGAACGGCCAAGTCGTTTTTCTTGAGGAGTTCGATAAGAGTGCGCACTTCCTGAAAATCAGCATTTTTTTCGCGTGGGGCCCCCTTGGAGTTCAGCGGAGTGTTTTTCTTTTTGGCTGAAGCGTTCGACTGGGTAATCGTGGCTTTTTTAGAGGTCTTTGTGTTACGTGCCATGCTGTATTTTGATTGAAAGTTGAATTCTGAATGGGATGTGCTCCCGAGGTCAAGTAAGCGATCCCTCTTTACAGCGTGAAATGTTCCGGTTTTATTAAATGTCTATGTGGCTCCTCATGCCTATCCTCGTAACGTTCCTGGTCATCATCTGCCTGCTGATGATTCTCACCATTCTCATGCAACGCCCCAAGAGCGAAGGTTTGGGGGCCGCCTTTGGTGGTGGTCTCACGGACAATCTCTTCGGAGCACAGACCACGACGGTGCTAACCAAGTTCACGGTCTGGCTTGGGGCTCTCTTTTTTTTACTGACACTGCTCATCTCGGTGTTGCAGGTAAAATCCTTCTCTGGACCGACGGCAATTCAGAAACAGCTTCTGAAGGTGCCGGCACCGGTCTCTTCACCCGCCAAGTAAAATGGCGTGAAAACGGCCGCGCAAATTAGCGCCGCCACCGCTTGGAGCAGGAGGGCGTCAGCACCTGTTGTCTTTGTTCCTACCATGGGTGCTTTGCACGAGGGGCATGCCTCGTTGATCCGTCAGGCGAGGCGTACAGCCGGAACCAAGGGGAGCGTTGTGATCTCCATCTTCGTGAATCCGACCCAGTTCGGTCCAAATGAGGATTTTACCCGATATCCCAGATCCTTTGCCGCCGATCGCGATCTGTGCAGAAAAGAGGGTGTTGATCTCCTCTTTCACCCGTCACCGCAGGAGATGTACGCAAGGGATCACACTGTGTCGGTGCATGAGAAGTCGCTCTCCAGTGTTTTGTGCGGGGCCTCTAGGCCCGGACACTTTGACGGCGTCTGCACGGTGGTCGCGATGCTGTTCCAGATCATCGCTCCCGATATCGCCATCTTCGGGGAGAAGGACTGGCAGCAACTCGCGGTGATTCGCCGCATGGTTCGTGATCTCAGGATGCCCGTCACAATTAAGGGATTTCGAACAGTGAGGGAGAAAGACGGATTGGCTTTTAGCTCCAGGAATCGTTTTCTTTCCCGGGAGAACCGATTGATGGCCCCCAGAATCTACCAAGCTTTGAAGGCCAGATCGATGGAGGCCGCGGGAGGTGAGCTTTCCGTGGCCCGACTACGGCGAAATATGATCAGGGACCTTGCATCTATTCCCGGTGCTTCTGTCGATTACGCGGAAATCGTCGATTCCACCAATCTATCCCCTCTAAAAAAACTTGATGCTGCAAGCCCCGCCCGCGCCCTTGTGGCTGTCAGATTCGGCAATGTTCGACTCATCGATAACTTGGCACTTCGCACCCCACGATGAAGACCTTTGACTACGTTGTTGTGGGGAGCGGTTTGGCGGGACTGACTTTTGCACTGAAAGCGGCTGAACGGGGAAGCGTTGCCATCGTTACAAAAAAATCCCGCGCCGATTCCAACACCGCCTGGGCTCAGGGTGGAATCGCATGTGTCACCAGCAGTGAAGACTCGGTCGCCCTTCATGTGACTGATACGCTCACCGCAGGTGACGGTCTCTGCAATGAGGAGGTGGTTCGTACGATCGTGAGCGAGGGACCGGAACGCATTGCCGAACTCGTCTCCCTGGGGATGCATTTCGACGAACGCACGGGCCCCGAGGGAGTCATGGAGCCTGATCTGGGTCGCGAAGGAGGGCATTCGAAGCGCCGTATCCTGCACGCAAAGGATGCGACAGGCTTCGAGATTGAGAAGACTCTTCTAAAAGCCGTGGCCGTCCATCCGAATATCACGGTGATGGAGAATCACATGGCTGTCGACCTAATCACCACGGGCAAACTTGGCTATGCCATGCAGGATGGTTGTGTCGGGATCTATGTGCTGGACGAGTTAAGCGGTGAAGTCGAGACGCTCCGAACCGATGTGACCA
>CAINEX010000135.1 GCA_903847935.1 uncultured Spartobacteria bacterium
GGCCAGTAGCTCAATTGGTAGAGTAGCGGTCTCCAAAACCGTTTGTTGGGGGTTCGAGTCCCTCCTGGCCTGCTCTGCATCCTTCGCCTTTCCGAATCATGTCCAACAAGATCACAACCTACATCAATGAGGTGCGTGCGGAACTTGCGAAGGTGCAGTGGCCGTGGGACGACAGTGAGCGCGGCTTTAAGCGCTATAAGGAACTCTGGGATTCCACGCTTGTCGTCATCATTGCAATGCTTTTGGTCGGTGGTTACATTTCTTTCTTTGATTTCGTCACCATCAATGTGGTCGGTTTTCTGACCCATCCCTAAAATTTCACTTATCCCAGCAATTTTTTAACATGCCTCTCGCACCCAAAGAACAGTGGTTCGTCGTTCATGTCCTCTCGGGACAAGAGCAGAAGATCCATGACAATATCGTCAAGCGCATCAAGACCGAGGAGCTTGGTGATCAGGTTTTCGAAGTGCTGATCCCCACTGAACGGGTTCAGGAGATCAAGCGTGGGAAGAAAACCGAAACAACGAGAAAGTTCTTTCCCGGTTACTTGATCGTTAACATGCATCTCCTCGATGAGAAGAACGAACTGATCGAAAAGACCTGGTACTTCATCAAGGACACGACGGGGGTCATCGGATTTGCCGGCACCAAGGACAAGCCCATCCCGATGCGCAAGAAAGAGGTTGATGGCATGCTTGCACAACTCAAAGAGCGTGAGGATACCGTTACATCCAAGATCAGCTATGAGGTCGGCGACAAGGTCAAGGTGGCGGATGGTCCCTTCCAGAACCAACAGGGTATCGTGGAAGAGGTGGACCCAATCCGCGGAAAACTCCGAGTCTCCGTCAGCATCTTCGGTCGGGACACGCCTGTGGAGTTGGAGTACTGGCAGGTCGAAAAAGCCTAAGAAGGCACTTGATCGTCCCCGCGTTCGTCTTTGTGACGAACGCAAATGCGTTTGTCGACTTAGGGTTCATTTTTCGGAGACACTCTCCAAACCATTTCAGACATTACTTCCCTTATTTGACTTACGGAGGATGGTGTCTCGTAAATGCTTCAGGGTGATTGCCGCAGGTTCCGTGAAAGCGGAACCTGAGAGGAGATTATTTCAAAAGAGCCAGCACAATGGCTGCCAATAAGAGTAATGCACCGCCTAGCCTGGCTATCCAGAACTCTCGGGCATTTCCCTCGCCTTTCCATGCATCGACTGCGACCGACCAGATGGTCCGCGTGGCGTAGAGAATGTTGATGAGGGTTGCTTGTCCGAAAAGTCCTATCAGCATGATGACAAGGGGAGCCTGAAACCCGATAACGGCTCCGCCGATCAAAAGACATTTTTTAGCGGGTTCGGGAGAGGGTGGTGTGGAACCCAAGAGAGGTGTCATCGCAGCCAAGACAACGAACATCACTGGCTGGAAGAAGGTAACCCCGGAGGTCCGTGCGTAGCCCTGTGTCAGGACATCAACGAGTGCGAACAGGATGCTTGCCCCCATAGCCCATCCCACGGCTGCACGCCGATGATGCTTGTTATGATCGGGTCCAACCTGAAGAAGGGTCAGGGCAATCACGGTGAGCCCGGCGGCCGTCAGAAGGTGCCAGCCGACGGGAATGTGAAGGAGCAGGATTGAGAAAAGGGCGACAAGAACAGTCTTTGCCCCAAGGAGGGGCGCACTGATTGAGAGATCAGCCTTTGCCAGTGCCTTCACGGTGCAGATACGACCTATAAAAAGGGCAGCCCCGGCTGCAACGGCGGCAAGTGCAGCATGCCAGTTCGGCTGAAAGAGGAACTGCTTTGGAAAGAAAATCGGAAGCAGGGCAAGTGGCAACGACCATGCTGCCATCGCGTAATTGGAGAAAATATTGACCCTCTTACTGGTCGCACCGTGATGCATGGACCCTTTAAGTTCCAGGTATCCGAGGGCGTAGAGGAGTGCTGCACCGAGAGCTCCGAGGGCGATCATCATGGGTGTAAAAGTTCGCTAGGATCCACGCTTTTTAAGGATTCGTTCGTGAAATAAGAGACGAACTTTACCTTCATGATTGTGCATTTCTATCCGCGGCCACGAGGCGCTCATAGAGAGACTTTAGTCCTTCGGGAATGATCCGAGTTCCTGCCAGTATCGGCATGAAGTTCTGATCTCCTGACCACCGGGGGACAACATGCAGGTGAAGATGTTCTTTGAAACCGGCTCCTCCAGCACTCCCTAGGTTAAAACCGATATTGAATCCCTCGGCCCTGGTCACTTCGCGTAGGAGATGTTGAGCATGGATTGAGAGGTGCCAGAGATCAAGGATCTCGGCCGCGCTCAGATCCTCCATCAGAGCAGTACGGCGGTAGGGTACAACCATCAGATGGCCTGAGGCATAGGGATACTTGTTAAGAATCAGGAAGGAGTTTTGACGACGAGTCACCACCAGATGGGCTGCATCATCACTGGTTGTTGCTGCTTCCGACAGGAAGTCCTCACCACTGGAACGTTCATTTTCAAAATATTCAACTCTCCAGGGTGCCCAAAGGGTCTCAAGGTGCTCTTTTGGGAAATCCATGGCTTGATCAATGAGCCTTTTCCACGGATTTTTCCAGACAATCAATCACCGCGGTCGCTGCCTGCCGCGATGGCGAGGCGGAGTCGGCATTTTCCTGACTGCCCAACATGGCAATGGTCTCTGATAAATCAGTTGAGAGGCGGTCGCGGGCTTCTTTGCTATTGAGGAGGCGGAGGGCTTCGTCGGCAAGGGCCGCAGGTGTGGCATTGTGCTGAATGAACTCTCGGATCACGGGTCTTCCGGCAAGGATATTCACGATTCCCAAGTACGGGACACGGATCACCCGTATGCCAACCTCGTAAGTGAGGGTGGCGACCTTGTAGACCAGTGCATGGGGAAGGCCTAGGCATGCCGCTTCCAGGGTGGCTGTCCCCGAGCAGACCAGTCCGGCGGTCGCCCTTCGCATGAGATCCCGTGAGGCGCCAGTGGTCACCGTGATCTCAACACCGGCTTCTTTGGCTTGCTCCGCCATAAGCGCGGCATGCGCGACAGTCGCCGCAGCCGCCTCAAAGGCGATTTCGGGTCTTGAGTGTTGCACGATTCGTGCGGCACCAAGCATCACGGGGAAGATCCTGAGCACCTCCCGATCGCGACTCCCCGGAAAAAGGCCGAGCAAGGTGGTTACACGCTCCGCAGTTGCGACTGCGCGGAGTTCTGCAGCCATGGGGTGCCCCGCAAAAACAGTCCTCAGACCGGATGGTTCATAGAGCTCTTTTTCAAAGGGGAAAATGCAGATCATCAAATCAAGCGCGCGAGCCATTTCCGGAATGCGTCTGCGGTTCCATGCCCAGACCTGAGGGCTGATATAATAGATAATTTTTGTCGGGATGCCCTTCTTGCGGATGGCTTTGGCAAGACGCAGGTTGAATCCGGGGTAATCAACGAGGATCACGGCTTCGGGAGGATTGTGCGAGATTTCCTCGAGTAGGGCCGTGAACTTGCGCCGGAAATATCCGTAGTGGCGAAGCACATCCCAGAGACCAAGAACTCCGGCCTCCGCAATCCAGTTATCAAGCCCACCCCCAGAGGCGATGGATTCTTTTTCCATCTTAGGTCCGCCTTTCCCTGTGAATCGGATCTGCGGATCCAAAGCCCTTAGGGCTCTCATCAGAGCTACTCCGTGGGCGTCGCCGCTTGCCTCACCCGCAATAATGGCCAGATGCCTTCCTTCTGGAATCATGAAGGGAGTTGCGGTGGCTTTTTACGAGGGTCGGCCTCCTCGATTTGTCTGGTGATCCTGATCGCCAAGTCGAGCGCTGCTGCTGCTTCCCGACCTGTGACACGGGGGACGAGTCCCTCACGTGCGCAGGTGACAAACGAGGAAAGCTCGCGCTGGAGAGGCTCTCCCTTAACGACTTTCACCCGCTCCCTTTTGATTGCCCCCTTGTTGAGACGCAGGATGTAGCCGCTCTGCTTTTGGTAGTTGAGAGAGAGGTAAGCATCCTCCTGAAAAATACGGATTTTACGGACCTTGTCGCGGCTGATGCGGCTGGCGGTGAGGTTGGCCACGCAGCCATTCTCAAAACGGATGCGCACATTGGCGATGTCCTCTCCCTTGCTCAGTACCGCGATGCCAACGGCATCCAAGCTCACAACGGGTGAGCGGACGAGATGAAGCAGAATCTCAAGGTCATGGATCATCACGTCCAGAACGACGCCGATGTCCATACTGCGGTTTGGGTAGGGGGAGAGTCGCGTGACCTCGAGAAAGCGAGGATTGGCTAGCTGCTGTTCAAGTGCCTCCAAGCCCGGATTGAAGCGTTCGATATGGCCGACCTGAAGAATGCAGTTATTGGCAGTAGCCGTTGCGGCTAGGTCGAGGGCCTGCGCTGTGTTCGTGGCGATCGGTTTCTCAATCAGCAGGTGTTTTCCCTTTTTTAGGAGGAATGTTCCGACCTCATGATGAGATTCCGTTGGCGTGGCAACCGAGGCAACATCAACAAGGGAGGCAAACTCCTCAAGGGATGTGCACGGTTTGCCACCGTACTTTGCGGCAACCCGCTCGGCATTGGATTTGTTGGCATCGTGGATGGCCACAAGCTCGCAATCGGCAAGCTCGCTATAGATGCGGGCATGATTGATGCCGATGCTTCCCGGACCAACGACGCCGGCGCGGATGATTTTCATGATGATGGTGTTCCCCAGAGGGTGATGTGGTGTTGGGTGGCTAGTTCAAAGAGCCGGTTGCTCTCAAGAAGAAGGGTGCGTCCAGCTTCCATTGCAATCGTGGTGACCCCTGCGGAAGCAGCGGTTTCAAGGGTCTTGGGACCGATTACGGGAACGTCAAAGCGCATATCTTGACGCGGTTTCGAGACCTTGACCACGACGGCTTCCCCGCGTCCAAGTTCTCCGCCACGTCGGATGGTGGCATCCGTTCCGTCAAATCCCTCCACGGCCAGGACAGTCCCTTTTTTCACAACCACGGTCTGGCCGATATCAAGGCGGCTTACTTCTTTCGCGATAACAAGACCGTAGGCGATATCATCGAGGATCCGGGTTTTCGGCTTTGGGCCGGCAATAAGGCCCTCGCAGGCAAGGTGCTCCCTCAAAAATGTCGTGGCGGGCAGCAGGGGGACGCCCGCCTTTTCCAACTCCCCTGCAACGGCACCGAAGAGTGTCTCTGCATTACGCTCACGCAATTTGGCCAGAAGAATCAGCGCGTGAAAGTCAGGTCGGAGATCAAACAGGTTACCTGGGGCTATCTGACCGGCCATCAGGGAGGCAGTGGCGCCACTTTTTCTCGCGGCATCGATCAACCTTCCTAGTTGACCTACCTTCATCCAGTGGATTTCATCGACGAATCCTGCCAGAGCAGGGTCGGTTTCACCCTCAAAGGCGGCCACAATGATCCGTGAGACGCCCGCCTCCCTCGCCCCCAGGGCGGCAAGTCTTGGATAAAAGCCGTTGCCGGCGATCAGAAAGAGTGTCTTGGGATTCTGCACGGATAGAAAGGGACGCTTCAATGCTAGCTGTAACGCCTCGTTGCCGACAGCTAGAAAAGCACTTTTCCCTTTCGGGTGAGGTATTCACTATTCAAGGAGATGAAATTGCCGCTCATTGTTTTTCTCATCGGGGCCGCTATTTCGGGATCAGCTCTGGGTAATCGGTATGATCTTACTGCTCAGGATGCCGGGAGATTGGTGAGCTTGAGGTGTGGCGATGCTCTCACCATCCATCTCCCTGTGAATCCCTCGACCGGCTACTTGTGGAGTGTTACTCTTTCAAGGCCCGATATACTCACCCCTGTTGGGGGCGGAGAAATTCTATACCCCTCTCATGGCTCAGGTGAGAGACTTTTGGGAGCAGGTGGAATCCAAGAGTGGGCCTTCCGCGCCATCCGTTCTGGTAACACAAAAATACTCTATGTCTATTCACGTCCATGGGAGCGTGGCGTGGCTCCAGCACGTAAGATTGCATGGCCTGTTAGCGTAAAAGAATGAAAAGAGTCATCCATTGGTTTCGCCGTGACTTCAGGATCACTGATAACACCGCATTAGCGGCGGCATCTCAATCTGGGGAGGAGATCATCCCGGTTTATATCGTGAGCGACTGGAAGTCGCGGCACGGGTGGACCGGCTCGGCTAGGCAGGAGTTTCTCTGTGGATCCCTGTCCGCTTTGGCCAAGAATCTCAAAGCGATCGGCGGACGACTCGTCATCCGTAAGGGGGATGCGGTGCGGGAACTCGAGAAACTCGCCGTTGAGACGGGGGCCACTGCAATCTTCGCCAACCGTGATCCTGACCCATTCGGACGGGCTGTGGAAGCCCGGTTGGCTGTCATGGCTGAGGAAAAGGGGATCAAACTCTCCCTGCACAAGGATGTCTGCATCCACGAGCGTGATGAAGTGAGAACCGGTCAGGGAACCGTTTTTCGTGTCTTCACTCCCTACTCGAAGGTTTGGTTCAGCCAGCCCAAACCAATGCCCGGTCCCTCGATTAAGAAACTTGTAACGCCTTCCGGAATAGTTTCGCTACCTCTTCCTCAACTTTCCGACTGGGGGTTAAGTTCCAGTGTCGCGCTTCCGGAGCCCGGCGAAAGGTCTGCTCGAGAGCGTCTGAAGCAATTCGTTGCGGGGCCGATGTCTTCTTACGGAGAAAACCGTGATGTTCCTTTTCTCGAGGGGACCTCGCACCTCTCGCAGGACCTGCGGTTCGGACTTATCTCACCACGGCAGGTTTACGCGGCGGCCAAGAAGGTTGAGGAGGGCCTTCCTCCGGAGGGGCGTAAGAACTCCATGAAATTTCTGGCTGAGATTGTCTGGAGAGAGTTCTACATGCAACTGCTCTGGCACTATCCCGAGGTGATGGATCAGGAATTTAACCCGACTTGGCGCGGGATGAACTGGCCCGGTTTGACGGCTCTGCCTGATGCCTTCGAGCGTTGGTGTGAGGGCTGTACGGGATTTCCAATTGTTGATGCGGCCATGCGCCAGTTGGCTGCCACGGGTTGGATGCATAACAGGGCGAGGATGATTACGGCGATGTTCTTTACCAAAGATCTCCATCTTGACTGGCGACTTGGAGAGGCATTCTTCATGCGATCACTAGCTGATGGTGAGATCGCTTCAAATAATGGTGGCTGGCAATGGAGTGCTGGCACGGGAGCGGATGCAGCTCCCTATTTTCGAATCCAAAATCCCTGGAGTCAGACCAAGCGGTATGACCCCGATGGGCTTTATATCCGCAAGTGGATCCCGGAACTTCGCAATGTCTCCAACACCTCCCTCCTGGATGCACCCGCCAATGGTCTACCCATCGCGTCAGGCTATCCAGCACCTATCCTAGATCACTCGGTGGAGAGGGACCGAACCATGCAGTACTTTTCCCAGCACAAAGCACAACAATCAGTGAAAGGCCTCAAACCGTAATCTACTCATAAAAAAAGAGAAAACTATCTTGAGCAAGGTCTACTAGGTCAGTGAGTCGACCGATTAACCCAGTTAGTGCTTAGGCTTTTATATTGCCAATTTCTTGGAAGCGACATCCAGACGGATCAGATTTTCCAAGTAATTGGAAAAAGAGCGATTTTCCTGAACGGCAGCTTCAACCGCAAGAGCCTTGATTTCAGGGTGTAGGCGAAATCCCGTCAGGATTTTAACAGCTGGCTTTTTATTAGGATGCAACTTCTTCATTCAGCTTGTTTAAGAGATTTTGGCCAGAACGTAAACAATAGGATGCTGTATAGTGATATGTATATTATTCATAAGTCTCAAAAAGAGAACAAAAGTTATACAATACACATCGCGTTGCTAGGATTTTAGGACTTAAAGTCGTTACGAACTACGCGCCGGACTAAATGCTCCGCCGATCAATCAAGATAGATTGAGGAGATCTTACTTTTTTACACCACCGACAGGCATGAGAATACCTTTGGCTTCCACATCCTTACGGATAAGGTTTTCAATGTAGTTGGAAAGGGAGCGATTCTCCTGTATTGCAGCTTGTACGGCAAGTGCCTTCAAGTTCGGATCAAGACGAAACCCTGTTAAAATTTTTGTTACGCGCTTCTTTTTCATAGACTTGAAAATAGTAAATTTGTTCTCAAAACGCAAACATCCGTTGTGTAAAACCTTGCAAAAAGAATGCAATAAACTACATCTAGTTAACAGTTGTAAGTACGATGCATATTCAAAAACGGCTTGATCCCCCACTTTTTAACGCCCTTCGAGAAGCTGCAGATCAAAAGGGGGTGAGTCTCTCGGAATATTTGAGGAAGCTGGTCGAACAGGATTTGGAGTCTCGGAGTGAAAAGCGCATCTCTGAGGAAAGGGATGGAAATCTGGACAGGGCAGAAAATTAAGAGGCCTGTAAACTTTTCTTTCACGCTCCGTCTGCCTATCTCCAATTGCAATGGGCGACGGGCTCCTGTAGTGACAAAGAAGCCATGCATGTCCGACTCACCAAGGATTTCACATTTGAAGCAGCTCAGACACTTCCCCGAGTGCCTGTAGAACACAAATGCGGACGGATGCATGGTCACAGCTTCAAGGTGGAGATTTCCGTCGAGGGTGAGACCGATCCGCTCACGGGTTGGCTCTATGATCACTCCCGGATTAGTCGGGCAATGGACCCTCTCTTGGATCAACTTGATCACTCCTATCTCAATGATGTCTCGGGACTCGAAAATCCAACGATCGAAAATATGTGTGAATGGTTTTGGGAGAAGCTTGCTCCTTATCTTCCAGGATTAGCTGAGATCGTGATTCACGAGACCCCGACAGCGCGTTGCAGCTATCGAGGGAAGTAACTCGTCGCATTCGATGAGGTGTGTGAGGGTCCTATTGGTATTGGTCATCCTGACACTTATCGTCACTGGGTGTGACAGTCGCACTCTACCCGCAGGAAGCACTTCTCCTGATACCGTTACGCTCAAACTTTCCCGGGGGGATTTTCCCGTTTTAGTTTATAATCCCAAGGGGAAACTGAAAGGAACGGTGGTGTTTGGATCTGGAGACGGAGGGTGGAAAATCTGGGAGGAGCGAGCTTGCCGATCTCTAGCTTTAGAGGGGTGGTGTGTGATCGGTTGGGACTGCCGGGAGTATGCCTCGGATCAGTTCCCGGCCTACGACGCCGTGATACTGGGTAAAGATCTTCAAACCATGGCCTCCGCGGGCATTGGTAGCCGTACACGAGGCAACTTTCTTATCTACGGTGGATACTCGACCGGTGCCGAACAGTCCGTTGCAGGAGTTGCCTGGATTCTTTCGCAACGGGTGGTGACGGAGACCCTTCCAACTGGGTTGCTGCTCGTTGCTCCGGGACAGCGGGGGCGCTACGGAATCACTGATTCCGACCTGATCGGAATAACCCCGCAAGGGAGGGGAAGTTTCGCACTTGACTCTTTGGCGCCGGATCTCGGGAATCTTGCTGTGGCTCAGATCCATGGCACGTTCGACCCACTTGACTCCACGGAATGGCTTGGAAGTTCAAGTTCACACCATGGCCCTCATCGGGTTTTCATGATCAATGGGGCGGGGCACTTTTTTGGAGATGCCGATGCCCGCCTGCAAGAAACCTTGCGCCAGGCGGCGGATTGGTTGTTTTCCATGCATGCCGCGATTCATTCGAAGACCTCATGAGCCAACCCCGTACTCTCCTTGCTCGGCACTCGCTTGCCTGGTTGCTCCTGCTTTCCGGATTCGCCAATCTGATTGAGGCCATTATTCCGAAATCTCAAGCTGTCGCTGATTGGATGGAGCAATGGGTGCCCCTGGAGGTCTCGCAGGGAAGTCGTCTCCTTATCCTTCTCTTCGGACTGATTCAGATGATGGTGAGTAGGGGGATCTTTCGTGGTAAGAAGACGGCGTGGGTGGTTGCGGCCACTGCCATGGGCATCACTATTTTGCTTCATTTAGGGCGTGCGTGGGACTGGCAACATGCCTCTTGGTCACTACTTCTATTCACCATCCTGCTTTTGCGGCGCGGGGATTTCACGGCCGCATCAGACGCTGCTTCTTCCCGATGGGGCTTCCTGATCGGAGGGGGTGCAATGGTGGCGTTACTGGTCTACTCCTACTCCACGGTCTGGCATTATGCTCCACAGGCGCATCTGCGCCGTGATCCTGCAGTGATTACGCGTGCCTCCGTTGGGTTGGTCTTGTTCCAGAATCTGACTTCGGAGGTTCACGAATCAAGGCGTGCCCTGAGGGCGTTTCAAGGGGTGCAACTTGCATCCGCGATCGTGATGCTTGGGACGCTCTTCCTTCTCCTGCGCCCTGTACTGGGAAGGCGTCTTCATATTGTCGCCGGTGAACTTGAACGGGTGGCCTCTCTCGTAGCGCTCCACGGTCGTGATCCGATGGATTGCTTTGCCCTCCTCCCGGACAAGCGATGGTTCTTCCACGGCGCGTCGGATAGTGCCGAGAGCGTTATTGCGTACGGACTCTGGAGAAACTATGCGGTGGCCTTGGCAGAACCAATCGGCCCCGAAGAACAGAGGCAGGAGGCGATGAATGCCTTTCGGGATTTCTGTGCGCAGCAGGATTGGCGTGCAGCTTTCTATTGCTGCCATGAGAGGAACAGGAGAGGGTGGGAGCGTGCAGGGTGGTTAGGATTTCATATTGCCGAGGATGCCCGCTTGCATCTCAGTAACTTCGAACTCAAGGGGTCGGACTTTCAAGGCCTTCGGACGTGTCTTAACCATGCCCGTAAGGTGGGGTGGACATTCTGTTGGTACGAAGGTTCGCCGGTCGATCATGGTCTGGAGGCTCAGATGCGATTACTTTCCGACGCTTGGCTTGCTTCAAAGGGAGGAACCGAGATGGGGTTTGATCTCGGGGCGTTCTCCCTGGAAGTGATAAGAATTCACGGAAGCGGTTGTGTTCTTGATGCCGGCGGTCGTCTGTTGGCCTTCGCCACATGGCCTGCCTATGCTAGGGGGCACGGGCGATCAATCGATCTGATGCGCTCCGCCGAGGGGGTGCGCGGGGCGATGGATTTCCTGATCCTTGAAAGCATCGCTCTTTTCAAGGCGGAGGGAATCGAGGAAGTCTCCCTGGGGAATGCGCCCTTGGCCCGCGTTGCAACGGATGGGGAGAAAGCGCAGGGCGGGGAGAAAGTGGTGGATTATCTCTTTAAACACTTCAATCAGGTCTACGGATACAAACCGCTTTTCGAGTTCAAGCGGAAGTACCATCCGGACTGGCAGGGCAGGGATCTGGTCTTTGAGAGACATGCGCACCTTCCTTCAATCTGTGCCGCCTTAATACGGCTTCATGCTCCGAAAGGACTTTTGCAAATGCTCCTCTCGTGATTTTCATACTCCTGTGATCCTCGATAATCTTACAGAAGCATCTTGTTACCATGGAGTGCACAACTCTTTACCAACGGCTTTCGCTTGGCTTGGTTCTTATGATCCTGCCACACCGGATGGTCGTTATGAAATCGGGGGATCTGGACTGATCGCCATCGTGAACCGATACAGGACCGCTCCTGCGACCGAAAAGAAGTGGGAGACGCACCGGATGCACGGTGATGTTCAGTTCATGGTTTCTGGATCGGAGTTGATCGGATACGCCCGGCGCGAATCACTGATAATCCGTATGCCTTATGACGAGGTGAGGGATGCTGAATTCTACGAGCCACCAGTGGGTGTCGGCTCCAGTTTTACTTTGGGAAGGGGATCCTTCGCGATCTTCTTGCCCCAAGACGGCCATCAACCGGGTGTGATGCTCGGGAATCCGGCGGAGGTCCACAAGCTGGTGATCAAGTTTCGGCTTTGATCCAGCTTCCTCGATTCTAGGCGATCGAAAGGTGCGCGGGTGTATCCCCCAAAAGCGCATGATGCGCTTCGCGCGAGGGGTTGGCCTTCTTGGGTTTTGATACCATCAGGTAGATGGAGGGAACCACGAAGAGGGTAAAGATCGTTCCGATTACCATTCCGGAGACCAGCACAATGCCGATGCTGTTGCGCGCACCGGCCCCGGGACCGGTTGCGAGGATCAGGGGAGTATGGCCCACGACCGTTGCCGCCGTTGTCATCAGGATCGGGCGCAAACGCGTCCCCGAAGCAGCTAGGATGGCATGCCACTTGTCCAAGCCACCTTCCTGCAGGTTGTTGGCAAATTCGACAATCAGGATGCCGTTCTTGGCAACAAGGCCGACCAAGGTGATCAGGCCGACTTGGCTGTAAATATTGATCGTTGTGGCACCAAGAAAGGTGAAGACGAGGGCGCCTGAGAGGGCGAGCGGTACGGATCCGAAGAGGATGATAAAGGGGTCCCTAAAACTTTCGAACTGAGCAGCAAGAACCAAGAAGATGAGGATGAATGAGACAATCATCGTGGCGACCAGGGTGTTCCCCTCATGGCGGAGTTGGCGGGACTCGCCCGAGTAGTCGATCACAAAGCCGGGAGGCAGGATCTCCGCGGCACGCTTCTCAAGCACCTGAAGCGCTTGGTCAACCGTGATACCGGGGGGGAGAATGCCCGAAATCTTTGCCGAGTTGAGTTGCTGGAAACGGTTGATCTGGCGCGGTTCGGTACTGGATTTGAGCGTGGCGAAGGTGGAGAGTTGGACGAGTGAGTTGTCGGGCCCGCTGACATAAAGTTTACCCAGCGCCTCAGGATCAAGCCGGCTCTCCCGTTTGAGTTGGGGAATGACCTTATAACTACGTCCTTGGATGCTGAAACGGTTGACATAGTTTCCACCCAGGAGGGTGCCAAGATCCGATCCTACTTTCTGCAGGTCTAGTCCCAGAGCGGCCACCTTGTTGCGGTCAAAGGTGATTTCAACCTGTGGTTGATCGTATTTGAGATCGGTGTCTGCAAAGATGAAGATGCCGCTAGCAAAGGCGGCCTTCACCAAGTTGTTGGCAACTTCCAAGAGTTGGATCGGTTCTACGGTGGAGGAGATCACGAATTCGACCGGAAAATTACTTCCTCCGGGAAGGGCTGGTGGGGTCGTTGCTATGATCCTCAATCCCGGAATTTCAGAGAATTTGCCACTCATGATCTTGGCAAGCTGATCACAACTCCGCTTTCTCTCGTTCCAAGGCTTGGTTCGTATGCCGCCGAAGCCGCTGCTCGGATAGGAGAATTGGAAAGTGTGGCCTGTTTCCGGTAGCGAGGCCATGGCGTTGTAGACCAGATCAGCATAGAGAACGGTCTGATCAATCGTGGAGAAAGGGGAGGTCTGGACGATACAATACACAATGCCTTGGTCCTCTTTGGGTGATAGCTCCTTGGGAGATAATAGATAAAGAACCGGAAGAATAAGGATCCAGAGGCCCGCCACGGAAATTACGGCCCATCGGTTGCGCAACATTGATCCAAGAAGCGAGACATACCCATTCTGAATTGTCGTGAAGCGACGGTTCACCCAGCCGGCATACCCCTTTTGATCGTCCCCCCGACGAAGAAGACGCGAGGACATCATCGGCGAAAGGGTTAAGGCGACAATACCCGAGATAATGACGGCTCCAGCTAGAGTGAATGCAAATTCACGGAAAAGTGCCCCCGTGAGCCCGCCTTGGAGCCCGATTGGTGTGTAGACCGCCGCAAGGGTGATCGTCATTGCAATGATCGGTCCAAGAAGTTCTCGGCCGCTTGCGAGGGCCGCTTTAATGGGAGACATCCCTTCGTGAAGATGACGCTCAACGTTCTCCACGACCACGATTGCATCGTCAACCACAAGACCGACCGCGAGCACCACGGCCAGAAGGGTCAGGAGGTTAATCGTGAAACCGAGGATCGCCATGATGAAAGCAGCGCCGATGAGTGAGATCGGGATGGCGATAACTGGAATCAAGACGGAACGTGCGGAGCCCAGAAATAGAAAGATCACCAGCACCACGATTCCAAGGGTCTCGGAGAGCGTCTTAAAAACCTCACTGATTGCGTCACGGATGAAATCAGTGGAGTCATAAGGGACCACAAGCGACATCCCGGGTGGAAGGAGCTTACGAAGTTCAGGGATTTGCTTGTTCACCATCGAGCAGACATCCAGGGTATTCGCCGTTGGAAGGCACCAGATGCCGATGAACTTGGCGGTCTTCCCATCGAATCGAATATTTGAGTCGTAGTCTTCGGCCCCCAGTTCCACATCAGCCACATCCCTGAGTCTCACGAGAACCCCCCCCTTCTGCTTCACCACTAGCTCCTTGAATTCATCGGAGGTTTTCAGGTTGGTGTTTGCAATCAGGTTAATGGAGGTCATGGAGCCCTTTGTCTTGCCGACGGCCGCAAGATAGTTGTTTGCCTGCAGCGCACGGCTCACGTCAGTTGCTGAGACGCCAAGGGCGGCAAGGCGCTCAGCCTTCAGCCAGATGCGCATTGCATAGACACGTCCACCGAGGATATCGGCACGCTGGATTCCGGGGATTGCGGTAAGTTTTGGCTGGATGACACGAGTCAGGAAATCAGTGATCTGATTGTCCTGCATGTCGGGTGCTGAAAAGCCGAGATACATCGCAGCGCGGAGTTCGTCGGCATTCTGCAGTGCGATAATAGGGCTTTCCGCTTCGGGCGGGAGGTCATTACGGACTTGGGCGAGCTTCGCCTGAATCTGGGTCAAGGCGATGTTCGGGTCGTAATTGAGCTTCAGGTGTACCGTGATGGTGCTGACACCCTGCGAGCTTGCGCTTTCGATATAGTCAATCCCCTCAGCTGCCGCAATCACTCGTTCAAGCGGGGTGGTGATGTAGCCTCGTACCAGGTCGGCATTGGCGCCTACATAGTTCGTCGTCACCTGAATGACGGCGATGTCACTACGGGGGTATTGACGGATATTCAGCGTTCTTACGGCCTGAAAGCCTGCAAGCAGGATCACCATATTAACCACCAGCGCTAGAACGGGGCGCTTGATGAAGAGATCGGTTATTTTCATGAAATGCTCTAGCGGCAGAAGTTCTAACTGTCGGTCGGCTTTGGCGCAGGATTGTTGCCGGGGTGGACGCTATTGTTGATCTTGACCGCGCCTCCCTGTCTAAGTTTGAAAATTCCTGATGTGGCGATCTGGTCGCCGGGCTTGAGGCCTTTCAAAACAGCCACCTGATCACCACGCGTTTTTCCGAGAGTTACTTGCTGCTCCCGCACGCCGAGGTATTCCTTACCGTCGGGATCCTTCATTGTCTCGAGGACGAAGAGTGAATTTCCATAAGGCGCGTACTGGAGAGCTGTCGAAGGGACCATGATGTTTTTTTGACGATCCGGAAGGACGACCTGTATGCCTGCGAACATTCCGGAGCGAAGAATGTGATCCGGGTTCTTCACGGTGGCCTGGACTTGAATGTTGCGTGTCGATGTATCGACGGCTGAATTGATGGCCGTGATCGTTCCCGAGAAGATGCGGTCAGGGAATCCATCCGCCTGAACATGGACGGGTTGCCCAACAGAGAGTTGAGCAAGGTTCTGCTGGGGGAGTGCAAAGTTTACATAAATGGGGTCAAGTGATTCGAGTTGCACGATGGGATCACCGCTTTTGAGGTACTGGCCGGCATTCACCTGTCGTATTCCGAGATCTCCGGAAAACGGGGCCCTGATCGTTTTGCGGTCGATGGTTGCTTGTGTCTCCTCAACCGATGCCAAGGCTGCATCGTACTGGCTCTTGGCCTCATCATAAGCGGATTGTGCAATCACTCGTTTCTGGCTGAGATCCTTGGCCCGGTCGAGATTTTGAAGCGCAAGTTCAAGCTTTGCCTTGGCTGTGCGCAACTGTGCCTCCTCTTGGCGGGTGTCGAGTTGAACGAGAAGTTGACCATTGGTGGCATGAGATCCTGATACGAAGCTAATCACCGTGAGGGTGCCGGGGAGGTCCGCGCTGAGCATGACTCCCTGAGGTGAAGAGATGGAGCCGACGGCCTCCAGTACAGGCGAGATTGTTTCTTCTGAGGCGATGACAGTGGTTACTGCATCGGGTGGCATTTTAAAGGCTTTGCCCATGGCGATGGCTTGCGAGATCTGAACGGCCTTCCAAACGCCGAGAGCTACTATCAGGAGAATCATTGCGGAGAGTGCACTCACGAGCACTAGCTTGGGATGCTTTGGAGGTGACTCTTCCTCCTTGAGGTAGAGCACTCCTGAAGGGATGGTCTCGGATTGGTGAAGTGGGGTGATTTCGTCGCTCATAAGTTAAAATGGAAAGGATCTGCAGAAGTTGCAGGTCTCTAATCCTTAATGCCATTAACGAAAAAAGACCACATGAAAACTAGTTTGAATCTGCGACCAATTGCCGGTGCCTGAAGATTTATGTCAGGGGGAGGCGTCAATACATTGCTTGGCAGACTTTTCTATCAAACCCACATTTGGCCTTAACTGAACGATCTCTTTCTGACGGGAGGATTTATTTCACGGTTGGGAGAATCCTATTTGAAGGAGATATCGCTAGGAAATGAAAGTGGCAAAAAATATGAGTTGAAAAGCAGTCTGCTAAAAAACGTCCACTAGAATCATCTACAAAATGGACTAAACTAATTGACATATTTATGTTTATACATAAAATCATAAATATGAGAACAACTTTAGACCTTCCAGATGAACTACTTACGGAAATAAAGATTCTAGCCGCCCAGGAGAGGGTTACCCTAAAAGATCTCGTTCACGAGATTCTTAGAATGGGTTTACGTGCACGCCAGGTACCAAATAGGGTCTGGTCGCCCCCCGCTACCTACAGGTCATCGTTGAAGATCAGTAGGTCTCTTCTTTCACAAATGAGAAAGGAGGGGAGGGCATGATTGTTGTTGATTCAACGATTATAACGTTCCTCTTTCTCGAGGGAGAGTTGACAGAGTTGGTGAAGGAATTGCACCGCATTGATTCGGAATGGATCACTCCTCCGATTCTTAATCATGAGATGTTGAATATTTTGGCCGTTGTGGGGATAGAAGACCAAGCGATTGCTCCGATGGAACAAATCTGGCGAGACATGCGGGCACTGCTCGGTTCCCGTCAGCAAGTGCCGGATCCCTTGAGATCATTGCATCTAGCGATTGAGTTGGAAGTCTCGGGTTACGAGGCGCAGTACGTTGCCCTGGCTCAGCAACTCGATATTCCCCTCGTCACCGAAGAGCAAAGACTTTTGAAACATTTACCTGATCTCTGTCTATCAATCGAAGAAGCGTTAAAGTTGAATTTTTAACAACCAACCCAGGACGAATGTTTTAATTCGACCAGCGTTCAGTGCATCCGCTTAAGCGCACATTGGTTTTTAGTAGAGATATTCCCTACCTGCGTTGGCGTGAGGAACGTGATGCCCTCTGCACACCGGGATCGGGTTTTGATAAACGATCCGCAGGACCCGACCACATGCGAAATCCTCCTTCAAAGGCATTGGCATTGTCTCCGGCGATGCAGGCGGGTGGAAGTTTTTTAAGTAGTTTTGAGTTGCCGCCTCCAAGGACGACATAATCTGGCAGAATGGCCGCAGTGAGTAGCTCCACTGTTTCAAAAACATGCTTTTTCCAACTTGCCTTGCCTTTTTTTTCAAGGGATCGGTTGCCGACATAATCCTCGAAAGTTTTCTTCTTGTAGGGAAGATGGCCCAACTCAAGAGGAAGAAGTGCCTGATCGGTCACAACGGCACTCCCTAGTCCCGTACCAAACCCCAAAAACAGCATCTTTCCCCCCTTGTAACTGCCAAGCGCCTGCATTGCTGCATCATTGATCATCTTGACAGGGCAACGGAAGGCTTTCTCGTAGTCAAAATCGACCCATCCTACGCCGAGGTTGAATGGTTCCGCCACAGGAAGATTGTTGTGAACTGGGGCGGGAAATCCTATCGAGATCACATCGTACATCCATCCCTTGGCCAAGATCTCAACGTCCTTAACGAGTTGCTCTGGCGTGAAGCCATGACCGGAAGGTGTTTTGCGGGACTCTTTTTCACCACTCAGGAGAATCTTGACGTGGGTGCCGCCGATATCGATGGAGAGTACTTTCATGGGTTGGATGGATTGTGTTTCTTGGGATGGAGGTGGTTGACTAGCTGTGACGGAAGTAGGCAGACTGGTCAAGTGGGCTTCTCGATTGATTGGACACGATTTGGATTTCTCATTCATTAAAACCCGAATGGGGTGATCCGTTGACAATTCTCCACTCGAATCTACGCTCTACGCCTCACAGACCATGAACAAGTCGACCCCTGAACCGCGCGTAGAGATGGAATTCGCTACCTCGGCGCCCGGTTATTGGGCGGGTGTCTCCCCGGAGCAGTGGAGTGACTGGAAGTGGCAACTCAAGAACAGGGTCACGACGCTGGAAGGTCTTGAGAAGCATCTTCAACTCACTCCTCAAGAACGTGCAGGTGTTATTCTGGCTGGAAGCAAGCTGTCATTGGCTGTCACTCCCCATTATTTCAACCTGATCGAAAGGGATAATCCTGATTGTCCGATACGCCGCCAGATCATTCCTCATGTGGGAGAAGGAACTATCTCCCCTGCTGAAATGGCTGATCCCTGCGGTGAGGATGCCCATATGCCCGTACCGGGGTTGGTGCATCGTTACCCGGACAGAGCCCTGTTCCTCATCACCGATCGATGTGCCTCCTACTGCCGCTACTGCACGCGATCGCGTGTTGTGAGCGGCGCGGGGGAGCAGGAACTTCACACTGATTTTGACGAGGCGATAGCCTATCTGAAGAAGCACACCGAAGTCCGTGATGTTCTTCTCTCTGGAGGTGACCCGCTGCTCTTCTCGGATGACAAGCTCGATACCCTGTTGACACGCCTCCGGGAGATCCCACACCTTGAGTTCCTGCGAATCGGAACACGGGTTCCCATATTTCTTCCTCAGCGCATTACTCCGGAGCTCTGCCGAATCCTCCAGAAGCATCACCCTCTTTGGATGAGCGTTCACACCAACCATCCGCGAGAACTCACCACCGAAGTGAGGGATGCGTTGGGGATGCTTGCCAATCATGGAGTGCCATTAGGCAATCAGAGTGTCCTACTGTCCGGGGTCAATGATTCTCTACCCGTCATGAAGTCTCTCATCCACAAACTGCTACGCTGCCGTGTGAGGCCCTACTATCTCTATCAGTGTGATCTTATTCAGGGATCATCCCATCTTAGGACATCCGTCCGAAAGGGAATCGAGATTATCGAGGGTCTCAGAGGTCATACAACGGGCTATGCGATTCCGCAGTTTGTGATCGATGCTCCGGGCGGCGGTGGCAAAGTGCCGCTGAATCCCTCGTATGTCTTTTTTCACGATGCGGAAAAAGTTGTCTTTCGCAATTTCGAGGGAAAGGTTTTTGAGTATCCCGAAGTAACGGAACGGGAAGTTCAGGCACCGGTAACGCACCTTTCGGTTCTGCATGAGGAGGCATTCACTTCCTGACCGTTCATCTTATGGGAGGAATCATTGTACGCCCCAGGGCACGCATTTTGCACGGACACGACTGGGTCTACGGTACGGAGGTGTTGAAGTCATTCGGAAGCCCCGTGGATGGTGATATTGTTTCGATCAAGGACGGGCGTGACAGGATGCTAGGGAGTGGCGTCTATAATTCGAAGTCACAGATTGTGGCGCGGCGCTTTTCGCGTCGGCGTCAGGAGTTGGACGCCGAATTTTTCACCCGAAGGCTTGAGCGTGCACAGCAATTCAGGGACAGTCTGGGGGTTGATCCGATGGTGCGTCGTGTCGTCTGGAGTGAAAGCGACGGGCTTCCCGGGGTTATTGTCGATCGCTTTGGTCCGGTGGCCACACTTCAGACCCTTACGATGGCCATGGACCAGCGCCGCGAAATGATCGCCGCCTCCGTGCAGGCTGTGCTCGGTGTGGAGAGTGTGGTGGAACGGAATGACTCCTCTTCCCGAAAACTTGAGGGCCTTGAGATGAGGGCCGGCATGTTGCTCGGGCCGGAGCCGCATTCATTTGAGATCAGCGTGGCGGGAATGATGTTCCACCTTGATCCGATCAAGGGACAGAAGACCGGATTTTATCTCGACCAGGCTTCCACTTACCGGCAGGTCGCGGCGTGGGCTGCGGGCAGGCGTGTGCTCGACTGCTTCTCCAACCAGGGAGCTTTCGCCATAGCCTGTGCCCAGGAAGGAGCCTTGGAGGTAACTGCTGTGGAATCTGGCAAGGACAACCTTCCTCGTATCGAGGCCAACGCCTTTCTTAACAATGTCACGATCAAGGTCATGGGGGCCGATGTCTTTGAAATGCTCTCTTCCGCAGCACGCCGGGGAGAGGAGTATGATCTGATCATTCTTGACCCCCCCCCTTCACCCGGACCCGCAAGGGGCTTGCCGATGCGCTTCGCGGATACCGGGAACTCCATCTCAAGGCCGCACAACTTCTCTCTAAGGATGGCCTGCTTGCCACCTTCTCCTGCTCACACCATGTTACGGCCGAGGAGTTCGGGGGGAGTGTTGCAGAGGCATTTGGGGATGCCCGCAGGACAGCGCGGCAGTTGCAGTCATTCGGGCAAAGTCCTGATCATCCCATCCTGATTGGATTTCCCGAAAGTGAATACCTTAAGGGGTTTCTCTACGGGATGACTTCCTCCTTTTAGGAACTTTCCGGGACGGTTTAATGCTCTGGGGCAATCGCCTTCAATACCGCATCGACGTCCGAGAGATCGTCAAACAGGAAATCCGGGGAGTGTGAGGATAGCTCCTCCCTGGAGTATTTTCCGGTGGCCACCGCGACCGTTATCGCCCCGAAGGCCTTGCCGCACTCGATGTCACGGGGAGTGTCACCGATCACATAGATCTGATCGGGAGTGAATTCCCTTCCATGTTCCTCAAAGGCCCGTGCTGCCGCGATCGGACCGAGTTGGTTCCTCTCGTGATGGTCATCGGCATAGGCGCCGAATTCGAAGTAGTGCCAGACGCCGTAATGGGTAAGTTTTACCTCGGCGCCTGCGGCAAGATTGCCGGTCAGAAGTGCCAGAACACAGTCCGATCGTTCTTTCAGGCGATCGAGAAGGAGAATGATTCCGGGCAGGAGTTTCCCCTGATGGCGGTGAATCCGATCGGCAAGTATTCTCAGGTAGGTGTCATGTAGGGCCACGATGGCTTCCCCGGTCGGGTCCTTACCCGCGGCCGATAGGATGCTTCGAGCAAGCCCCGTATCGGTGTTTCCGGCGAAATTGAGTCCCTCGAGCGGGGCGAGACTTCCGCAGACCTCCGCGACGGCCTCCCGATAGGAGGTCTCTCCCGCACCACCCGAAGTGATGAGGGTGCCGTCGATATCGAAGAGGTAGAGGCGCTTGGGATAGGGGGGCGCTGCGGGTTTAACCGGCATGCCCGCTCCCCTTTGAAGTCACAGACTCGTTGACCTCGTTTTCAGGAACATCTTCTTCCTCATCAGAATCGTCGTCCTCCACATACTCCTCTTCAATCTTGGCGAACTTCCTCTTTCGCTTGGCTGCTGGAAGCGGACTCATGGTCATGCCGACGGCTCGTCCGACAAGTTTCGGAGGCATGTCTACAGCGGCCATGGTCTCAAGGTCCTTGATAATCTTATGCATCATCGCCATGCCGAGATCCTTGTGAGCATTTTCTCGTCCGCGGAACTGGAGGACAATCTTGAGCTTGTTTCCCTTGTCGAGAAACTCTTCTGCGTGCCTCAGTTTCGTCTCGTAGTCGTGACTGCCGATCTTCACCCGGAACTTGATCTCTTTGATCTTGGTGGCGCTATGCTTGCTTTCTTTTTCCTTCTTGGTCAGCTCGTACTTGAATTTACCGAAATCGGCAATCCTGCAGACTGGAGGATTGGCGGTCGGGGCAACTTCGATTAGGTCAAGACCGTAGGACTTGGCGCGCCGAACGGCTTCCTCCGTTTTTAGGATGCCTAGTTGCTGGCCGGTGGAGCCGATGATGACACGTACTTCGCGTGCGCGAATACGATCGTTGATGCGTATGAGTGCTGGATTAATAGGATCTGGGTGCGACTGGCGCTCTGTGGTTAAAGGCGGTGTGCAATCCTGCTCAACGCCCGGTGACTGGTTGACTGACGGCTGAAAAGTTGGAAACCAATGGATTTAGGCTGCGGCGCAAGTTGCACGCTCATACGGTGAGCGTGCGGTCGCGAATTTCGGTTTCAAGTCGTTGGATGAATGCATTTGATTCGATGGACCCCTCGTCGCCATGTTGACGGCTGCGAATGGAGAGTTGGCCTGCGGCTTCCTCCTTGGGTCCGACAACGATCATGTAGGGAACCTTTTCGAGCTGAGCAAGGCGAATCTTGGCTCCGAGTTTTTCAGGGGAAAGGTCGGCGGTCGCCCTGATACCCTTGGCGGTCATCTGGGCGACGGTTTTTTGCGCATAATCCGCCACCTTTTCGGAGACGGGAAGAATTCGGGCCTGCTCGGGCGAAAGCCATGCAGGAAAGCTTCCCGCAAAGTGCTCGATGAGGACTCCGGTGAATCGTTCAAGTGATCCGAAGGGCGCGCGATGGATCATGACCGGTACATGGGATTTGCCGTCGGAGCCCGTGTAGGAGAGGTCAAAGCGGGCGGGGAGCACGTAGTCGACCTGAACGGTGCCGAGTTGCCACTCACGCCCCAGGACATCCTTGACCACAAAGTCGATCTTCGGGCCGTAGAATGCCGCCTCTCCAGGTTCCTCCGTGTAGGGAACACCAAGTGTCACGGCGGCGTCACGGCATGCCTGTTCGGCGAGATCCCACTGGACCGTGTTGCCCGTGAACTTGCTGCTGTCAGGATCACGCAGTCCTACGCGAACGCGGTAATCGGACATACCGAGAGTGGTGAGGACCTTTTTGACGAGTTGGAGGCATCCCTGAATCTCGGCGGCCACTTGCTCTTCCGTGCAGAAGAGGTGAGCGTCATCCTGCGTGAAGCCTCGGACGCGCGTCATGCCGTTGAGTTCCCCCGACTGTTCCCAACGGTAGACTGTTCCGAATTCGGCCAGTCTCACAGGAAGGTCACGGTAGCTGTGTGGCTGTGAGGCAAAGATCTTGATGTGGTGGGGGCAGTTCATCGGCTTCAGCATGAAGCCATCCAGCAGTAGCGTGGGATCCATCACGCGCTCCTTGGTCACGATCTCCTTGCCGGCCCGTTCATTCAGGGTGGTGGCAAAAGATTCCGAGACTCCTTCCAGACGGGCTGTCATCTCTGCACAGCCGCATCCTTCCGAGGCAATCTGAGCGAGTTGATCAGGCTCAGGGATGGCGGGAAACTGTGAATCTTTGTAGTAAGGGAAATGCCCCGAAGTCTTGTAGAGAGCTAGCTTGCCGATGTGCGGGGTGAAGACTTGGGAGTAGCCCTGTTTGGCCAGTTCTCCGCTGATAAAATTCTGAAGCTCTTGACGGATCACCGCACCCTTCGGGGTCCATAAAATCAGTCCCTGCCCCACGGAATCATCGATGTGAAAGAGGCTCTGCTCCCGTCCGATCCTCCGATGATCTCGCTTCTTGGCTTCCTCAAGCATGGCAAACCAGCTCTCCATTTCAGCGATGGAAGGGAAGGCTGTGCCGTAGACGCGCTGGAGTTGGGGATTGTTTTCATCACCCTGGTAGAAAGCGCTCGCGACATGCGTGAGCCGGAAGGCTGGAACCTTGGAGGTATCGGGGACATGGGGACCGGCGCAGAGATCCGTGAAGGCACCGTTTCGATAGAGGGTGATCTCTTCTCCCTCGGGGATTCGTGTGATGATATCGAGTTTGAAGCGACTTTGTTCGGGGCGGCTTGTTAGGCCAGCTAGTTCGCCCCTCCTCCCCATGGCGAGAGCCTCATCGCGGGTGATGACTTCCCTCTGGAAAGGTTGGGCCTCGGCAATGATGGTCGTCATCTCCTTCTCGATCCGTGGAAAATCCTCCGGGCTGATTCGGTGGGGGAGATCCACGTCATAGTAGAATCCGTTTTCAACGGGTGGCCCAGCTGCAAACTGAGCCTCGGGCCAGATACGAAGGATGGCGTTCGCCAGGATATGAGCGCAGGAGTGGCGTACGGTTTCTAGTTCGGTCATTGGAGAAGTCGGTGTTGGCTAAAGTCTTTTAGGTGTTCATGCGGAATGCACCGGATCAAGGCGAAGTAAAGACCCGGGTAGGAGGGAGGGAATGCCGCTCTTGACAGGGAATGCAGCAGTACCATCTTCACGAACCAGAAAACCATCAGCATCATGGGATGCAAGAGCCCGGAACTCCTCCGGGGTCGCCATATGCAGTCGCTGTCCCGTGACGGGGCAGCGAAGCAGTGAGGCAAGATCAGTCAGCAGATCCGCCATGGATTAGTATTTCGCAACGGAGGGATCTATCCGGTCTGCCCAGGCGAGAATGCCTCCTTGCACATTGAAGAGTTTGGAGAATCCCGCAACCTGCAGTTCGCGTAGGGCATTTGCCGAGCGGACCCCAGACTTACATTGGAGATAGATTGTGTCCGCACTGTCGAGTTCGCTCATCCGGCTGTGCAGATCACCGAGAGGGATCAGTTTGGCTCCCGGGATCCTGGCGATATCCCATTCGAATTGCTCGCGCACATCGATGAGGTTTATCTTTTCGCCGCTCTTAAGTTTTTCCTGCAGTTCTTCGACCGTGATCTCTGGCACCGGAGTTTCCGCCTTCTCTGCGGCGGCTGCCTGCGGGATGCCGCAGAAGGTGTCGTAGTCGATGAGTTTGGTAACGGTTGGATGATCACCGCAGACGGGGCACTTGGGATCCTTGCGAATCTTGAATTCACGGAACTTCATCTTGAGGGCGTCAAAGTGAACAAGGCGGCCGATCAGGGGATCTCCGATGCCGACGATCAACTTGATCGCTTCGATCGCCTGCATGACGCCGATGATGCCTGGCAGGACACCGAGAACTCCTCCCTCCGCGCAACTTGGAACCATTCCCGGAGGCGGGGGTTCGGGATAGAGGCATCGGTAACAGGGGCCACCCAGATGGGGGGCGAAAACCGTGCACTGTCCGTCGAACCGGAAAATGGAGCCGTAGATATTAGGTTTTTTCTGGAATACGCAGATGTCGTTCGAGAGATAGCGTGTCGGAAAATTGTCCGTCCCGTCGATGACAACATCATAGGGCGCTACGAGTTTCTCCGCATTTTCAGAGGTGAAGAGGCAGTCGTGAAGATCGACCTGCACATTGGGGTTGATCTCCTTGATGGTATCGCGGGCGCTATTGATTTTCTTCCGGCCCACGTCGCGCGTGCCGTGAAGGATCTGGCGTTGGAGATTTGAGAAGTCAACGGTATCGAAATCGACGAGACCGATGCGTCCTACGCCTGCTGCAGCCAGATAAAGTGCGATCGGGGAACCGAGTCCCCCTGCTCCGATGCAGAGGATGCTGGAAGCCTTGAGCCGTTTTTGCCCCTCCAGCGTGACTTCGGGCATGATGAGATGGCGGGAGTAACGCGCAATCTCGTCATTGCTCAACTCCACGGAAGCTACCCGCGACGGATCCAGAATGCTTGTGCTCATAAAATAATCAGTAACGTTACCCGCGGAACTCGCTCTGTTCAAGGCAAAGAGAAATATCCACCCATCCATGACACTCATTCATTGATTTTTAGAAGTGGAGTTGCCACTCTCCAAAGGCTCCGAAGACGTATTTTATCTCGCATGTTAATTTTTTCACGCCTCTTTGGCCCCTTACAACTCTTGCCGACGCTGATGATCTGTATGTGCGTGAGTGTGATGGCCCAAGATGCTGGCGATGCGGCATCATCCACCGAAGGCTCCGCTTCGGCGGATCAAACAACGACTCCCTCGGCTCCTGTTGCCCCCCCTCCTACACTTATTCCGAAAACCGTCCAGCAACCAACAAGCCTCGACTCAACGTTCCAGGTAGCCGCTCCCTCTGTCACGTTGCCAACTCCCCCGCTTCCCGATTCAACGCCTTTACCGGCTCCCTCAGCAACTCCTCAGGGGCAGGCTCAGGCCACGCCTCAACCAACTCCTGCTCCTCAGTTTAATCCCCCTTCCGCAGCAGAGTTGAATCTCCCGAGCGCACAACCAGCTGGCATTCCCCAGTTCGCCCCCGCTTCTGTGGGTATGCCCAGCCTGAAACTGGACGATCAATCAGGATCCAGTCCAGGTGTTCTGTCGGGAATGTTTGACTGGGCCCGGAAGCTTCGTTTTACAGCCGGGCTTCGGGGAGGGTATGACAGCAATATCAACAGTGCCAATGGGACGAATGCGATCGGTAGCACCTTTGCTAACCTGAACGGCGGTGTGAATTACCACTTTGGTTCGCCACGACTCAATGTCAGCATGGATCTTACCGGCGGTGTCACTGAGTACGCCAATAGTGCTCTTAGTGAGAGCTCGAAAACCCAAGGAACAATTGGTTTGGGTGCGGCCATTCAATACCGCTATGCCCCGAAGGTCGTCCTCACGTTCAATACCTCCACCTCCTATCAGCAGCAGCCAAATATTGCCCTGGCCGGCACGGCCAACAACTCCACTGGCGGCTATTACTTCACATCAAGCAGCTTTGCCATCGCCTACCAATGGTCGGACCTTTTTACGACGGTCGAGCGTTTCAATTATACAGCCTCCTACTACCCCCAATATAGTAATCAGAATTATACGGAGCCTGGATTCACTCAATCCTTCCGATATCTTTTAAGACCCACAACGACTGCGGTAGTAGATTACAGCACCTTTGAATACCGATATCCAACGCAGACGTCACTAAACAGCTGGGGGCAGACTCTTGCGGTCGGCTTTGACCATATCTTCAATCCCAAGTTTTATTGGAACTTTCGACTTGGAGCTCAAAGCCAGTCATCTCAGTCAACTAGTCTTGCCATCAGCCCCTATTTAGATAACACCCTCAGTCTAAAGTTTGGGAAAGTCTCGAGTATCAGTTGGAATTCTAACTATGGTACCCAGCCGGGGAGCGGCCAAGCTGGCCAAGCAGTCAGCTATACCACAGCTTTCAGGTCGGGCCTGATTTACTCTCAGGGAATCTTTGCACGTTTGAAACTGAACAGCAGCCTCTATTACCTCTGGACGAATTATAAAGACGCTCCGATCGGAGCCCGCCAGACGCTTACCTATGATATCACTAATTATCAGGGGAGCCTCGATCTATCCTACGACTTGAACAGACTCATCCGACTGGCGCTCGGCTATCAATACATGAGCAGCGTTTCACCCTCAATTCAGGCTTACGCCTACAACAGGGGAATCAGTTATTTTCAAATCGGTGGGAATTTCTAGGAGGGTAGAAAAAAGTCTCTGAAGCGATTAAAGAGGCTCCTAGGAAGGTTACGAAATTGTCACATCAAAGCCCTTATTTTTTCAAAAAAGTGATTGTCAACTGCGAGTGGCTGGTTGATAGTAGTTATACAAATTCACAACCTTGAAACAACAATTTAGAAAACCAATTCCCATGAAAATCAATTTCTACGCGAAGGGCCTTGCAATCGGTGTCGCATCATTATTTTTAATTGGTGGAGCCACAAAAGCTACTGCGACAGCACAGTCTGATCAGGTTGCGATTCAACTTGGGGCCATACAGTTGGGGTACATTGGACCGGTTACACAACTGACCAGTCAGCAGCAAGCAAATGCCCTCACGCAGGGTAATCTGGCCCTAGCGGCAACAACGGCTAATTACAGTTCGAGTGTTTCTGGTGGGAAGTTTGTTGCCAATGCAACTTGTCCCAATCCTCAGTCAGATTCCTTCCGTGGACAGTTGTACACGGCAACAGTCAATGCCCTCCAGTACCCTGTGACGAACCTCTCTGGGATTTCGAAGCTTACAGTCACTTATGCCAACGGAAAAACAACGACTGTTACTGCCTCTCTGAGCCCAACATTGACAACGCCGGATTTGGTAGAGCAAGTTTCCACGGCAAAGGTTCCTAACTATGGTTCAGCATTTGCGTCGAATGCCGTGTCAGCAAGTCTTGCGTATACGACAAACACATACGGAATAGTTTTCCCTGTTTGGGGAGCGCAGCCATCCTCGGCCAACGTCACCAAGTATGCGACCAATTCTTATGCGCTCAACGTCAAGACAGAAAGTGCGCAGCTTGCAACAGCAGGGAAAGCAGCTTCTGCAGCGATGACCGCAGCTCTGAAGGTCTACGCAACAGGAACAGTCAACTGGGCAGCTTACCCCAAGACAGGAGTTCCTACGAACGGTAGCTATCTCCCGAACTTTGGAACAACGACGATTAACTCGGGAACAAATGCACAAAGCCCCAATCAAACTGGGCTTGCTGACGCAGCAGCAGCAGTTGCAGCAGAGTCGATCAATGCCTTGGGAGCCATCAATACAAACTCTTCTCTCATAAATTCCGGTCTCTACGGAATCACGACATCCAATGCCACCTCGATCGCACAGGCGCTCACCAAGGCGGCCCTTGCTTTCCAGGCAACATCGACGAAAGCCATTTCCGGTGAAACTCATTATGCTTTGGGTGCCCTTGGGGCTGATGCCTTCGGAATACTGACCCAGACAGCTGGAAGCACAAATGCAATATGGGGTGGACAAGCTACCGGAGGATTGACCTCTATCCTCAATGGCCTGGTTAAGGGTATGGTCACAGCAGTAGGTGCTAGTAGCACGTCGAATGTGTCCGCTCTTATTGGAGGTGTTGCCCAAGGCTTCTACGCAGACTATCTGGCCACTTGCTACAACACATCTACAACACCAATTAGCCTAAATGCATTCCTTAGCAATAATGGAGCGACAATTGCAGGGGCATTTAATGCGGCCGGCGTCAAAAACATTTCAACAGCAACGTACAACACGGATATATCGAATGCCTTTAATGGAGTTCACAATGCCGCTTACAACAATGGAGTATCACTCTTGGCACCTAGTGCTTGGAATACCACATCCTTCCCGCTTGCAGGATATAATGGAGTGAACAAACTCGGTTATCTGAATGGTGTAGGTACTCCTGTTACCGATACTGTCGGACTGTAATTGTTCCAATTCATTAAGCTCTTAGAAAGGGCCCGGTTATTAACTGGGCTCTTTTTTATAAGGGGGAGTACTCTCTCATCCTAAAAGCAAACAAGTTTAATAAAGTTTAGTTTTCATTGTTGTGATTCTTTAAAAGAGAGTAAATTATTCTCAGTTTTTCTATAAAAAACTCATGCAGTCATCTATTCAATCGACAGAAGGTGGAGCGGGCGAAATCAAGCTTCATTTACTTGACTACTGGAGAGTGATTCGAGTCAGGCTTCCCTTGATCATTCTTGTTTTTCTTCTTGTGGTGATCACTGTTGGAATCGGCACTTATCTCACACCCCGCCAGTATCAGTCTTCAGTCACAATGCAAGTGAAGGAGGATAACAATAAAATGCAAATCTTCGGTATGGATTCGTCGCAACATTACGATCCTCGATTTTCGACAACTCAGTTTCAGATCATCCAGCGGAAAGAAATTCTCTATCCTGTCATCGATGCGATGAAGTTGATGCAGAAGTGGGATCTAAGCTCCAGAGATGTTGCTTATCTGAAGTTGCGATCGATGCTCACCATTTCCGAAGTACGTAATACCGACCTGATTCAGATATCCGTGATGGACGAGGATCGTCAAGAGGCTGCTGATCTCGCCAACACTATAGCCGTTGAATACCAGAAGAAACGTATCGACGAACAGCAGGGATGGGTTGCCAGGTCGCTTGTTCAATTGGAGGATGAGGTCAACAAACAACGTAAAAAGACCGAGGATCTTCGTGACGAGATGGCACGCATCCGATTGGAGTCAAAAATTAATGACTTAAATCCAGAAAGCATGGAAGACACGCGAATGTCCGAGGAAAATATTCTGATTGCTGATGAGACCACGGTGAATGACATGCGTCTTAAGGTCGCCTCACTGCAATCGAAGGCTCAGCAGATCGGGATGATGACTGATGACCAGATCATGCGCAGCCTTAAGACATTCGAGATGGATGACCCTACTATTTCCCAGATTCTTCCCCAGTATGAGGCAAGCGTCTCGGAGGAGGCTCACATGCTGAATTCAGGGCTTGGACCCAACCACCCATCGGTTAAGTCTCTTCAGGCGAAAAAAGGTGTCTATGCCCAGCAGTTGAAGGATCAAATTGCTGTCTTGCGGCAGTCTGTGAAGGCAAATCTGGAGATTTCCCAAAAATCACTTCAGGCGATGGAGCTAAAATTGACTGAAGCAAAAACAGGCCAGCAGGATGCTAAAACAAACGCCATCCGTTACCAAGAAGCTAAAAATAGCTACCTCAAGGCTAAAAAGATCCTAGAGTCTGCCGAAACCCGTTACTCAACGGAGGCCATGCAAAGGACGATGCCTCAAAGTCCTGCCACCATTTGGGAGAAGGCTGAAGTGTCGGATTTTCCTGCAAAACCGAAGGTAGCACAAAATATGATTATTGCCGTGGCTGTCGGCTTAGCTCTCGGTGTTGGCATGGCCTTTCTCATCGAATATTTAGACACGAGTGTTAAAACCATGCACGACATTGAATCGGCGCTCGGCATCCAAGTCCTTGCTATTATCCCCAAGGATGTTGCCTTGCTCAAAGATGCTCCCTCGGACTGCCCCGATGCCGAGGGATATCGAATTCTTAGGACGAATATAGAGTTCAATCGTAAATCACCAAATGCCAATACGTTAACGCTTGTTAGTGGAGGACCCGGTGAGGGAAAATCAACCACCATGAACAACCTTGCTTTCACTTTTGCCAAAGGTGGTTACAGAACGCTTATCGTGGATGCGGATTTACGACGCCCTTCTCAACACCGATTATTTGGGTTTCAAAATGATAAGGGGTTGACTGATTTCCTCACGCAGAACATTCCCTTTGAACCTTTAATCCATCCGACTGAGGTCGAGAATCTTTTCTTAATGCCTAGCGGTAGGCTTCCAATCGATGCGGTAGGCATTCTTAACTCTCAACGAATGATTGACCTCATTGAGGCGACTAAAGCGGCTTACGACATCGTGTTTTTTGATTCACCTCCGATTCTGGGTGTGAGCGATGCATCGGTGATTGCTAGCTCCGTCGATCTGACCCTAGTGGTTGTGCAGCATCGACGTTTTCCTCGAGCCATGCTTGTTCGAGTGAAGCAAGCTCTTGTTAATGTTGGCGCCAACATTATTGGATGTATCCTGAATAACACCGATACTCGTAATGACGAGTATTACGAGTATTATACCAGTTACTATAGCTATTATCAGCCTAAATCATTGGCGAAGGCTTCAGCTAGTAATGTAACCCCAATAGGCATTGAGGAATTAATAAAAGAGAATAAAACAGATGTGGCCGAGACTGATGCTCGAGCTCGTGGTGAATACTGAAAGTCACTTTTAGAAACATGAAATTCCTTATGCGCCTCTTTTTTGTATGTATATTAATTACTTTTGGAAATGAGTTTGTGCACGCCGATGATGTGCCCCTTCGTTCCGGTGATCAGTTGACAATCCGCCTCGCTGGTGTGCCGGTTGAGGACGGGGCCCAAGTCTCGGGGACTTATACAGTTGATGGCTCGGGTAACATCAATCTTCCTTATATTGGGAAAATCCGTGCCTCTGAACTCAAACAGGCTGAGGTCCAGAGCAACATTGAAAATGCCTATAAATCAAGTGGTATCTATACTACGCCCATTGTGACGGTTTCAGTTCAGTTTGATCGACTTGTGGATGTGGAAGGTGATGTGAAAATGCCTCAACGTGTTCGCTACACTCCCGATTTGACACTTCTTGGAGCTATCGCCGCAACCGGTGGCTTCACCGACTATGCGGACGAATCAAAAGTCAGTATTCTAAGAGGTGGAAAAAGAGTTTTCGTGGATGTGAAAAAAGTTCGCAAGAGCACGGTGCCTGATCCCTCACTGCAACCCGGTGATAAAGTCTCGGTACCCAGAAGTTTTTGGTAGAACATTCTATGATTTCGGCGTGAAGTTCCAACGCCCAAATAAGAATTTGTATTTTTTATGATGGATAGCTGATCACTTTTGATTGGACTCTAGTTCTGCCACCTGCTGGACATCCTTGTCTCCTCGACCCGAGAGATTCACGACGATCAATTCATGACGCTCCATGGTCGGAGCAACCTTGATGACTTCGGCGATGGCATGTGCCGTCTCCAGTGCTGGAATGATACCCTCTAAAGAAGAGAGCTTATGAAAAGCTACCAAGGCTTCGTCATCAGTAGCGTAGGAGTAATCAACTCTGCCGGCGTCTCGAAGGAAGCTGTGCTCGGGTCCCACAGCTGCATAGTCGAGTCCGGCTGAGACAGAGTGGGTCAGTTCGATCTGACCGTCCCCATCGGCCAAAAGCCAAGTCTTTGTGCCTTGAAGAACCCCCAGTTTCCCGCCTTGAAACCTTGCGGCATGCCGGCCCCGGATGATCCCATCACCACCGGCTTCGACACCCGTCATGCGCACCTGCTCGTCATTAAGAAACGCATAGAAGAGACCGATGGCATTGCTACCCCCTCCGACACAGGCCACCAGCAGGTCTGGCAGGCGTTCTTCACGCTGGAGAATCTGCCTTCTGGCCTCATCACCAATGATCCGGTGGAAATCTCGCACGATCATCGGATAGGGATGAGCCCCCAGTGCGGAGCCAAGAATATAATGTGTTTCGCGCACATTGGTCACCCAGTCCCTCATTGCCTCGTTGATGGCCTCCTTGAGCGTTGCCTGCCCGGCGGTCACTCCGACAACCTCTGCTCCCAGAAAGCGCATTCGTGCCACGTTGAGGGCCTGACGTTGCATGTCGACTGCGCCCATGTAGATCCTGCATTGAAAGCCAAAACGGGCCGCCGCTGTTGCCGTGGCCACGCCGTGTTGGCCTGCCCCTGTCTCCGCAATGATACGTTTTTTACCCATTCGGCGGGCCAGAAGGATTTGGCCGAGCGCGTTATTGATCTTATGGGCCCCCGTGTGGAGGAGATCCTCTCGCTTTAGATAGATCTTAGCGCCTCCAAGCTCCTTGGTAAGGCGTTCCGCAAAATATAGGGGGGTTGGTCGTCCGACAAATTCCTGTAAAAGGGAGGCAAGTTCATTGCGGAAGGAGAGATCCTTTCGCGCAGCTTCATACTGGTGCTCCAGTTCGAGCAACGCCGTCATCAGAGTTTCTGGCACAAAACGGCCCCCATACGGACCAAAGTGTCCATATTGGTCGGGAAAACTTGTGAGATTGCTCTCCAGATTGTTCGGTGAACTGATTTTTAAATTGGTCATTTCAGGTGCTGTGATAGCCAGCCTCAAGGACTATGACTTGTTCGCTGTTTCGCGGCAACCGCTCATCGAAGGGATCTTCCCGATGATTTTCCGGATGGGTGATGGCATCGGCAGAAATAAGAGTTCAGCAGCGCTGAATCCCCGGAGTCGGCTTGGCACTCCCCCCTCCACCTTGTGAACCTTCATCGTGACACTGTAGCGGGTGATGGGGTAGGTAATCTGGGCAATCGACCTTCCGACAGGCTTCACATTCCCGAGTTCGGGAAGAATCCAGAGTCCCTCCCAGCGCGGCCCTCGCGACTGTTCAAGATAAAGTAGCCCCTCACGCTGGAAGCATGCGCGGTACTCGACGAGTTTCGTTGTGACCGAGCGGGGTGACTTTTTTGGAAGTCTTGCAGGATCGATTGCCCTGCAGGTTTTTTGGAGCGGGCATGTTGTGCATTCGGGTAAGCCCGCAGTGCAGATCGTTGCTCCCAAGTCCATCAGCGCTGAAGCGAAAGTCCGGGACTCGGAGTGAGGGAAGAACTTTTTTGCGATGGCATTAATGCCCGCTTTGCCAAGGGATGTGTCGATGGGATCGTTCATGTTGCTCCAGCGTGACAGCACGCGGGTGATATTCGTGTCGAGAACGATAGCTGGCATGTCATGTGCAAAGGCCATAATCGCCGCTGCTGTATAGGGGCCTATGCCGGGAAGTTTGATGAGGGTTTCTAAATCTTTTGGAATGACACCATCGTGATCCGTAACGATAACCTTTGCTGCCCCGTGAAGTCTGCGGGCGCGTGAATAGTAGCCGAGTCCTTCCCATGCCGACAAAATCTCCTGTTCCTCCGCAAAGGCGAGATCACGAATGGAGGGGAAATGTTCCATCCAAGCACGGAAGCGGGGAATGACTGTGGTCACCGTGGTCTGTTGAAGCATGAATTCCGAAACGAGCACGGCATAGGGTGAGTGATTCAAGCGCCAGGGCAGACTTTTTCTCCCGTGAACGGAGTGCCATTCCAAGAGAGCCTTACGTGCCTTCATGATGGTGCCAATACTTAAAAAATCGACACTGTGGGATGGGTTCTTCTGCTTGTCCACAGTAGCCTCGTAGGGCACCGTGATGAAAACCGCAAGTCGCCACAACGTTTCGACCAGATGCCACCGATTCATTCCCAGACGTATCCCTTGACCCTGGATCAGGCGGAGAAGCTCCGCCGACTTCTTCTGGAACGTGGTTTCAGCTTTGTCGAAAAGCCCTACACGCTCTTTGCGGGAAGCAAGGAGAAGCTGAGCATCGCCGTTTATGAAAAGGGTCCGAAGGTTCTTCTGCAGGGTAGGGGGCTTGAGGATTTCATTACCTTTGTGATGGAGCCGGAGATTCTTGGTGAAGCCCGTCTTGGCTACGAGGAAGTCAACTCACCTGATCAGTTTAATCCCCATTTCGGTGTCGATGAGAGTGGAAAGGGGGACCTTTTGGGACCCTTGGTGATCGCCGGTGTGTTCGTTGACGCGGATCTGGCGCGCAAACTCCGGGACGCCGGGATCAGGGACAGCAAGGGGATCGGTACAGACAAAAAGATCAGAGAACTTGCCGAGGTGATCCGCAGGTCTGGAGCCCCCTCCGAGGTGATTGTGATCGGACCGGAAAAGTACAATCAGCTTTACGGGTCGATCGGTAATCTTAATCGACTCCTTGCCTGGGGCCACGCGCGGATCATCGAGAATCTCTGCATCCGGGTTCCCTCCTGCCCCCGCGCACTTTCCGACAAGTTTGCCGATGCGCGGATCCTTCAGAAGGCCCTGCTTGAAAATGGGCGCAAGCTCCAACTTGATCAGCGAACGAAGGCCGAAAGCGACTATGCCGTGGCTGCGGCCTCGATCCTTGCTCGAGAGGGTTTCATTGATTGGCTAGAAAGGCATGGGAAGGAACTGGGGATCACCCTACCCAAGGGAGTCTCTTCCAAGGTTAAGGGTGCCGCCATTGAGGTTATCAGGATGTACGGGCCTGGCATGCTCAACAAAGTGGCCAAAATGCATTTCAAAACCGCCACCGAGGTGCTCTCTGCGGCGGGTATGAAGTAACCTCCGATTCTTGTTTCCCTTGGAGCATTCAATGAACGCAACAGCAAGGAATCGTATGGTAGGTTGGATTGCCTCCACGCTCTTGGTTGAAGGGGCGATTCTTTTGCTTGCGACCCTGCTACGACTCTGGGCCCTTGATCTGAAACCCGCACACTTCGATGAGGGCATTAACGGATGGTTTGTGGATCAGATGAGGGATAGCGGCTTCTATCGATACGACCCCGAGAATTACCATGGGCCGCTTTACTTCTATGTGCTGTTTGTATCTCTCTCCCTGCTCGGCAGAAATCTTTGGGCACTGAGGCTTCCAGCTGTGCTCTCCAGCATTGCCTCGGTTTGGATGGCTTTGAGGTTTGACCGTTTCATTGGGATCACTGCGGCTCGGTTGGGGGCATTTGCATTGGCTGTTTCTCCAGCTGCCGTTTTTTATGGCCGCTATGCCATCCATGAGTCGATGTTCGTCCTGGCACTGATGATCACGATATCGGGCGTGATGGGTTTATGGCAGAGCGGTGATAAACGAGATCTGGCGGTGATGATGACCGGGGGCACCCTTCTCCTTCTGCTCAAGGAGACTGCTGCCATCCATCTAGGATGTCTCGTGTTGGCTGGCTTTTGCCTTCACCTCTTGCAAAAGACAATCCTGTCGGATCCGGTGATGCCGCCTGCCAAACCTTGCTGGGGGCGGACGGATCTCTTCTGGTGCCTGGGAACCTCACTCCTCACGCTCCTCTTTTTCTACTCCGGAACATTTCTTAACTGGGGGGGGATTCCTGATTTCGGACGGGCCTACCTGAAGTGGTTCCATACCGGAACTGGCGCAGGAGGACATGTGAAGGCCGAGTATCAGGTAGGGCCCTTCAACTATTACTGGCTAGCCCTCATGGGTCGATACGAGTGGCCCTCACTAATTGGGTTAATTTATGCGGTGCGCCTTGCGCTGCCTTCGCCACCCCTCCAACGATTTCTTGCCCTCTACGGGGTCGGAGTCCTGCTTGTTTATTCTTACGTTCCCTACAAGACCCCTTGGTGTATCATTTCCATTCTTTGGCCCTTATGCCTCCTCTTTGGAGGTGCAGTCGCCGAGACATGGCGACGATTCGATCGGCTCAGGCCATGTGCCGTGATCGTTGTGGCAGGCATACTGGTTGTGACGCTTGCTAAGGCTGTCACACTGAATTTTAGTCATTTTGCCGACCCTTCGGAGCCCTATGTCTATGTGCAGACTTTACCCGAGATCTCGGTGCTTACCGAGCCAGTGCTCCGGATTGCCAAGCATGATCCCAGAGGTCATTCCATGAGCGGTGAGATCATCCTGGAAAGTTATTACCCCTTGCCATGGATTTTCGGCGATTTCAACCGTATCGGTTATTATGGAAAGAATAATCTCCCTGCCGCTTTGGATGGGGATTTTATCGTTGCATTGACCTCCCAGCAGAAGTTGATCGAGGAGCGCATCAAGGGGCCTTATTTTCGGAGACGTTTCCATCTTCGTGACTCGATGGAGGAGTGCACGGTCTGGTTTCGTGAGTCCCTCTTCAACGATTGGTTTCATGAAGTTGGTCACGGTAAACCCGACCGAGTTGATTCCCTTAAAGATAAAAACGGAATAAAAACCGCTTCATGAGGCTCTCTATTGCCATTCTCTCAGGAGTTGCCGCTGCGGTGCTTTCAGTGCTCCCTCTGGCGTGGTTCTGGCATGGATTACGGGGTGGACACGATGCGGTCTCATGGATTGCCCTCACGGTGGGAGTGATATGCGGAATGATTGTGCGGTTCACGCTTGCGCCGGACAATCGTACCGGGCCATCCCGCTGGGGATGGATTATGATCGCGGTTTTTGCCTGTGCCTCGGCAAGGGCATTCCTCTGGCTTGTCTATCCTGTCGGCAATGAATGGAAGATTCTCTCCCCGAATAATCTCGGGGATCTCTCATTGCACCTTTCATTCATCAACTGGCTCTCCTCGACGTCCCACTGGTGGCCTGGAAGCCCTATTCTTGCCGGGGATTCACTTCGCTACCCACTCGGCACCGATCTCTTCAATGCGTTGCTTGTGGTTGCCGGAGTTCCCCCCATCATGGGGTTGATTTGGTGCGGTTTGATCGGTTGTGCACTCACGGGCTATGCTCTCTGGCGTTGGGGGGGGGCTGTTGCACTGGCAGCCCTTCTCTTCAATGGAGGGATTGCCGGCTTTATTCTACTGAAGACGGGATGGGGGGGCAATCCCGATGAAGTGAGTGAGTGGAAAAATCTCTTCCTGACTGTTTTTGTGACGCAGCGCGGCTTTCTTTACGCCCTGCCCGCAGGCTTTTTGCTCCTCACCACATGGCGAGAGGAGAGTTTTGGTCCAGAGAAAAAAAGAGTCCTAACCCTTGGCATTCAGGCCCTTCTTCTCGGAGTGGTGCCCCTGTTCAGTATCCATGCTGCTCTCTTTCTAGGAGCGGCGATGGCGGGACTCGCTCTTCTTGCCCCCTCTTCCCGCGAAAGGATCGGTCGGTTGGCCCTCGTAGCGTGGCCTCCAATGGCTCTCTTCGGATGGATGATCACCACCGGCGCGGGCGGTCATTCGCCCATGCATGCCGTTGGATGGCTGATAGGTTGGATGTCGGACGGCACTCCCTGGTTTTGGTTTTGGAACTTCGGCATGACCCTGCCGATTGCTCTTCTACTCTGTTTTCATTTATTTGGAAGAAGAGAGAGCGTCAAAGCACGGGCCTTTGTATGGCCAGCAAGCCTCGTCTTCACCGCGTGTCTCTTTATTCGCTTTGCACCCTGGCCTTGGGATAACACAAAACTCATGATCTGGTCGTGGATCGTGGTGGCTCCTTTTCTTTGGGATGAATTACTGGCCCGTCGCTCCATCTTGATAAGAGCGTGTGCAGCCATCCTGCTCTTCGGATCAGGGGCAGTCACCCTTGCCACTGGGCTCGATGGCAGGCATGGCTACACACTCATCGGGCGCAGTACCCTGGATAATACTGCTTGGGATTTACGCGGCCTCCCCCCCGAGGCGGTGATCGCCTGCGCCCCTGAATATAACCAACCGGTCCTGATGCTGGGCCACCCTGTAGTCTGCGGGTACGAGGGGCACCTCTGGAGCCATGGACTCGATTACAAAAAGAGGCTCGAATCGCTGAACAGCTTGATGATGGGCGAGCCTGGATGGCAAGAGA
>CAINEX010000136.1 GCA_903847935.1 uncultured Spartobacteria bacterium
CCTCGCCGCCGGTGACGCCGAGTTCGATCTCGAGAGTCATTCCCATTTTGCTCATCCGCTCGAGATACTTCGCGCAGATCTCCAGATTCTCATGCAGCGGTTCCTCCGAGAGATCAAGCATATGCGAGCTGTAGAGGGGACGACCGGTCTTCGCAAATTGCTCCTCGCTGGCTGCAAGCATCCCGTCCACCCAAGGAAGCAACTTCTTGGCGCAATGGTCGGTGTTCAGGATCACAGGCACGCCGTAGGCCTTCGCCGCCGCATCGACATAATGGGCGCCTGCAATACCACCCAGGATGGAACCGACTTGGTTTTCCTTGCTGATTCCCTTGCCGATGAAAAAGTGGGCTCCTCCGTTGGAGAACTGAACCATCACGGGGGAATTGACCTCACGGGCCGCGGCCAGTGTCGCGTTGACGGAACTGGTGCCGATGCAATTGACGGCAGGCAAGGCAAACTCGGTGGCCTTGGCGTGGTTCAGCAGTTCCCTGACTTCCTCTCCGAAAAGGACTCCGGCACGAAATTTTTTACTCATGATGTGATCAATTGATGGTGTGTTGGTTGCATACTGTGCCTGAATCACCTTGGACTGAGGCCTGAACGACGGAATGTTGTGTCAAAGAATTCCCATCAAAACGAGCAATAATCGTTCCAATTGCACATCAGTGCCTTCGGCTTTATAAAAAAACATGCTTTCGCTCTTCCGCCACAATTCCATTGCCCTGATTGCGATCCTCGTTCTGCCTCTACTCCTTTCAGGGTGTCTGGTCACTCCCGTGGATCAATCGGGAGGCCTCGGTACGGTGACCGTCACCAACTCCAATCCCACAGCAATTATCGCCGCTGCTCGGGCAATCTTCCCCGATTACGGCTACACGCCGGCCTATGGCAATGGGAGCAACTCCATCTCCTTTGACAAGAATTCAAACAAACTGGCCAATGTCCTGTGGGGTAGCTATGGCGACCCGCAGACCATCAGGGTGAAAGTGAAGATCATCCGGATCCCGGGAACAAACAATTACCGGATCAGTCCCAAAGTTTACACAATCAGCGATGAAGGGGAATCAGGGTTTGAGAGTAAGCGTCCCCTCATCGGGCTCTGGAACGCCGAGTTTGGACCAATACTCAAGAAAGTTGCTGCTCAGTCTTCTGGGGCGGGCTCCCAATAACCTACTTCCCCTCCCCCATGAGCGCATTGTTTACCAACTGGCTGATGTGGGCACTTCTCTCGGCACTCTTTGCCGGAGCCACAGCGGTCCTGGCCAAGGTGGGAGTGGGCGAGATCAACCCGAATCTGGCAACGGCGATCCGCACGTCAGTCGTCCTCCTCTTCACCTGGTCGATCGTGGCGGCGTGCAAAGTCCCCCTTTCTCTCTCTTCTATTTCAAGGAAGACTTGGATCTTCCTGATCCTCTCTGGGATCGCCACGGGCCTCTCATGGATCTGCTATTTCAGGGCCCTGCAACTTGGACTCGCTTCAAAGGTAGCTCCCATTGACAAGCTCAGCGTGGTCTTCGTCATTGCCTTCTCCGCATTCTTCCTGCACGAGTCGGTCTCCTGGCCGCAGTGGGTTGGCGGTTGCCTGATTGTCGGGGGAGCCGTGATCCTGACCATGTTTTAAACCGACTTGGTTCGTGTTCGTGGACGGGAGTCCACCAGAACACATTCCATCCCCGCTGCCAGTGCTGACTGTCTGCCGATTTCCGTATCTTCAAAGACAAGGCAGTCCGAAGGACTCACCCCAAGCCGCCGCGCCGCTTCAAGGTAGGGATCAGGGAAAGGCTTTCCCCGGTTGTAATCCTCGGAGGTCACGATGGTATCGAAGAGGTGACGCAGACCCAAATGATCAAGGGTTGCGTGGACCGATTGACGACCTCCCCCCGAGGCCACGGCCATCGGCTTCTTCCCGTGCATCGACCTGGCGATGGAAACCACTGATTCGATTGCCTGCACCTTGGGAAGAAGGTCATGGTAGTGCCCCTCCTTGAGGGGGATAACGGCATCCGGATCCATGACAAGCCCGTGCATTTCATTTAGAGCCTCGACGATCTGGCGGGTCGGGCGCCCTCCCCAGCCGTAATATAAGTCCTCAGGAAGAGAGGCGCCATGCGGTTCAAGAACAAACTGCCAGGCCTCGTAATGAAGTCCCATCGTGTCAGCCAGGGTGCCGTCACAGTCGAAGATATAGGCCTCAAAGGCGCGTTGAGGAATCTCTGTAAGTTTCATGAACCCTTATTAGCCGGACTCTTTCGGTTTGACGAAAAAAAAGCCGCCCAGCATTGTTGTCACCCGGCATTTGATCCAAATCGCCGTTAATCCCAGAAAGCACGGCACACAATGCTCCACACCATCTCCATCCTTGTCGAAAATAAATTCGGCGTCCTGACCCGCGTCGCGGGAATGTTCAGCGGACGCGGCTTCAACATCGACACGCTGAATGTCGGCCCGACACTCGACCCAGAAACCTCGCGCATGACAATTGTCGTCCGCGGTGACGACAAAGTCCTGGATCAAGTAACCAAGCAACTCGACAAGCTGGTGAACGTGATCAGCGTTGAAGACTTCGGGGAATCCGACTACATCGACCGCGAACTTGTGCTCATCCGCGTCAAAGCCGACGCCAAGGCACGAGCCGAAATCATGCAGATCTGCGACATCTTCCGCGCGAAGATCATCGATGTGCAGCCGAAAGCCCTTGCCATCGAGGTGACAGGCTCGGAAAGCAAGATCGAAAAGTTTCTGGCGCTGATGGAACCCTTCGGCATCATCGACCTGACCCGCACGGGAAAAATCGCTCTAGCCCGCTCACGGAAATAGCACTCCACTCACGGAAAAAACCCATCAAAAAAACAAACACAACAACCAACCATGCCCGCTAAAATCTACACCGAGAAAGATGCCGACCTGAAGTTCTTCAAGGGAAAAACCTGCGCCGTGATCGGCTTCGGATCCCAGGGACACGCCCATGCCCTCAACCTCAAGGAGAGCGGCATCAAAGTGATCATCGGCCTCTACCCGAAGAGCAAGAGCCGCGCCGTTGCCAAGAAACTCGGTTTTCAGGTTTTTGACACGGCCGAGGCTGTCAAGAAAGCCGACGTCATCATGGTCGCCGTTCCTGACCTGAGCATTCCGGAAGTCTATGAGAAGGACATTGCACCCAACCTTACTGTCGGCAAAACCCTCCTCTTCAGCCACGGCTTTGCAATCCACTACAAGACGATCGTTCCGCCCAAGCATGTCGACATCATCATGGTCGCTCCGAAGGGACCGGGTCATACCGTTCGCCGTCAGTACAAGGAGGGCAAAGGAGTCCCCACACTCATCGCCATCTTCCAGAACAAGAGCGGCAATGCCAAAAAAACAGCCCTCACTTGGGCCAAGGGTATCGGCGGCACGCGCGCCGGCGTGTTCGAGACCACCTTCAAGGAAGAGACTGAGACCGATCTCTTCGGAGAGCAGGCCGTCCTCTGCGGGGGCACAGCAGCCCTGATTCAGGCCGGATTTGAAACTCTTGTTGAGGCCGGATACCAGCCCGAGATGGCCTATTTCGAGGTTCTGCACGAGCTCAAGTTGATCGTCGACATGATCAATGAGTCAGGCATCAGCGGAATGCGCTTCTCGATCTCCGAGACCGCCAAGTACGGTGATATCGTTGTCGGACCAAAGGTTGTTGATGCCTCCGTCAAGAAGCGGATGAAGTCCGCCCTCAAGGAGATTCAGAACGGCAAGTTCGCCAAGGACTGGATCGCCGAGGCCAAGACCGGCAAGAAGAAATATAACGCCCTGCTCAAGGCCGGAGAGAAGCACCCCATCGAGAAGGTGGGCGAGCAACTTCGCTCACGCATGTCCTGGGTCAAGAAGAAGAATATCAAGGGTGCCCAAGCCTCCTACTAGGCAGTAATTCATTAAAAAGAGGGCGTCCTGAAGGAATCTTCTGGACGCCCCTTTTTTTTTCCTTCGAAGTAATGGAATCATGATCAACGACATTAAGAACTATCTCGGATCCGACGCTGACTCCCTCCTCAATCACCAATGCAAGACCGTCTCGAAGGATCTCCTCCACCTTCCAGGACCTGATTTCGTGGACCGAATCCATCTCGGAAGTGACCGCAATCCCCGAGTCCTTGCCAATCTTCAGCGCATGTATGGCACTGGTCGCCTGGCCAACACCGGGTACCTCTCAATCCTTCCGGTCGACCAGGGCATCGAACACTCCGCGGGGGCCAGCTTTGCGAAGAATCCGATCTACTTCGATCCCGAGAACATCGTGAAATTGGCCATCGAGGGTGGTTGCAATGCTGTTGCCTCGACCTTTGGAGTTCTTGGTTCCGTGGCCAGGAAGTACGCCCACCACATTCCCTTCCTTGTGAAGGTCAACCACAACGAGCTCCTGACCTATCCGAATGTTTCCCGCGAGATCATGTTCGGAACGATCGAGGAGGCCTATGACATGGGTGCGGCGGCCATCGGTGCCACCATCTACTTCGGCGGCGAGGATGCCAGCCACGAGATCATCCAGATCGCCGAGGCCTTCTACCACGCCCACGAGCTTGGCATGGCCACTGTCCTCTGGTGTTACCTTCGCAACGACGCCTTCAAGAAGGACAAGGATTATCATCTTTCAGCCGATCTCACGGGCCAGGCCAACCACCTCGGCGTCACCATTGAGGCCGATATCATCAAGCAGAAACTTCCCGAGAACAACGGCGGCTACAAGGCGCTCAATACGGGTAATTCCAGCTATGGAAAGCTCGACGAGCGCATCTACACGGAACTGACCACCGATCATCCGATCGACCTCTGCCGTTACCAGGTCATCAACTGCTATATGGGGCGATCCGGTCTCATTAATTCGGGCGGAGCCTCTGGAGCCCATGACTTCGAGGATGCCGTGAGGACCGCCGTCATCAATAAGCGTGCGGGTGGTTCCGGCATGATATCGGGACGCAAGGCCTTCCAACGTCCGATGAATGAGGGTGCAAAACTCCTTCACGCCATCCAGGATGTTTACCTCTGCCCAGAGGTGACAATCGCTTAGTTCCGGCAATGAGTGAACGGGCGCTCCTAGCCGCCCAAGGATATCTTGAGCTCGGCATGGTCGATGAGGCCCTTGCCGAGCTATCCTTTTTACAGGAGTTGAAGATCCATGATCCCGAAATCGTGGAGTTAAGACTCCATATCCTGATGCAGGGGCAGCGCTGGCATGCCGCGCTGGCCACCGCAGAAGAGCTTCTTCGTGTGACACCGAATGCGGTACCCGCCTACATTCACGGGGCGTTTGCCCTGCATGAACTGGGTCGTACCCGTGAGGCAAGGGATCTGCTGCTCAAGGGACCTCCCGACCTTCGCAACGACCCCACGTTTCATTACAACATCGGCTGCTATGAGGCGGTTCTTGGAAACCGTAATTCCGCAATGCAAAGCCTGAGGAAAAGCTTTGCACTCGATGAAACATACCGTGATTTCGCAATACAGGATCCCGATCTAGAGTCGATCCGTGAAGACATTGCCTTCTGATGCTTTTCTTTGATCTCGACGATGCCACAGAGCGCCTGCAAAAGGCGTTCACGGAAATTCTAGAAGAGTCGCCTCAGGGAGGCGCCTCCTTGGCCCTCTGGAGAGAGAATAAACCCATTATCTCACTGCATGGAGGCGACGCCTCTCCCGGAAGACCTTGGGAAGCCAAGACCCCCTGTCTGATCTGGTCAGCCAGCAAAGGAATCGCGGCAGCCTGCGCGCTTCACGCGCTTCAGAAAAACAATATCTCCCTGGAATCGCGTGTCTCCGACATCTGGCCCGAATTTTCGGCTGCTGGCAAAGGTCCGATCACATTCGTCCAACTCCTCTCTCATCGGGCCGGCCTGGCAGCATTAGAGACAAAAGGGCTCTCCATCACCGATCATGATGCCGTGGCATCCTCCTTGGCCGAGCAACCTCCGAACTGGGAGATCGACGGGCGTCATGGATACGGAGCCAGGACCTTCGGATTTCTCCTTGATGAAATTGTTCGGCGTCTCACCGGTGAATCGCTGGCCGATTACTGGGACAAGATCTTCAGGGAACCGCTCTCGCTTGATCTCTGGTTTGGAGTGCCTCCTGTAAGGCTTAATGAAGTGGCCACCATGATCGCCCCAAGGTCAACTCCTCAGCCCAGTCCTTTTACAAGCGCCTTTGGCAATCTCACTACGCTTACCCGACGGGCACTCGGTGAACCCAATTGCAAACTCGGAGCCCTCACGCCCTCCATAATGAATACTCCGGAAATGCGCATGGCCCCTATCCCATCGCTAGGAGCCATCGGGACAGCTAATGCCCTCGCCCGTTTTTACTCGCTTCTGGCAAGTGATGGAGAAGGATTCTTTCAAGCTGAAACGCTTGCCGCCATGCGGACTACTCTGGCAAAAGGCCCGGACCGGGTTCTGATCGACGAGACCTCCTTCTCGGCCGGATTGATGACCAATGAGTTTGGTGTTTATGGCCCGGGGAAACGCTCATTCGGTCATCCCGGGGCAGGAGGATCCGTTGGGTTTGCCGATCCGGAACGCGCTCTCGGCTTCGCTTTTATTCCGAGTGCAATGCACCCTGGTACGCTACCCGGTCCACGCACGCAAAAATTGATACGAGCCCTATACGGGCTTCCTGAATAACCCGGCGGGGCATCTTCGTTTATCTCTTGAACGCCCAATGGCGGCGGTCAACAATCTTTCTTTACTTGATTGCCCTTTTAAAAAATCGAACTTACCTGCGATACGCCCTTCTGGCGTGCGCGGTGACCTTCGTCTCGAGTTGGACGAATTTCGGGCATCTCTGCGGGGACGAGTATTCACAGATCTTTGAGTTTGCCGCCTGGAAACTTGGATACGTGCATCATGCTGATCTGAGACTTTGGGAGTTCGACAGCCAGATGCGCCCCTCCATTCAGATCTGGATTGTTGTCGGCGTTTACAGGTTGCTCGCCCTTTTTACCCATGAGGTCAACCCCTTCACGGTGAATTACATCATCTACGTCGCAAGCGGTTTGCTCTCGATTGCCTCGATCCTTGTCTTCTCAAACGCATTCATGCATCGGGTCAAAGAGCGTTACAGGGATTTTTTCATCATCCTGAGCCTCTTCACCTGGCTGGTTCTCTATACCAACACCCACTTTAATTCAGAGAATATCTGCGGACACCTGCTCCTGCTGGCCATGGGATTGTTTTATGGAAATCTTGGGAAGGTTGGACGAAATCTTCCAATCATCATTGCAGGAATTATTTTGGGCCTCTCCTTTTCTTGCCGCTTTCAGGCGGGATTTGCGATCCTAGGACTCATGACGTGGTATTTCGTGACGTCATGGAAAGCGAAAACCTTACTTCGATGGCTTCTGCTCTCCGTCAGCATTCTGTTTGCGATCTCAGTTTTTACACTTCTTGCGGATTACTTCTTCTACGGAAAATTCGTTCTGAGTCCCTATAATTATTACTACGAGAATATTGTCACGGGTACCATGAACCGGGTATCCGGAGTCTCCCCATGGTTTGCTTACCTTTTCATGGTCTCGGTCTACCTCCCCTTCGGACCGCTTTATGTCTTCTCGACCATTCGTCAGACCATCGTGTTTCCCCGCGACATTCTCACCAGTATCATTGCCCCGTTCGTTCTCATTCATTGCCTGATTGGACATAAGGAGGTTCGCTTCCTCCTTCCGATGCTGGGATTCATGCCGGTCCTCATCATGATCACCCTTGACGATCTGGGTACTCGGTTCGCCTCCTTGGAAAAACATCTGCCGTTCATGGTGCGGGCACTCTGGATTCTGAATCTTCTGGCCTGCTTCAGTCTGCTCATCCCGGCAGCCACGGAAATCGGTGCGTGGAGCTATCTCCATGATCATTATAAGAAACCAACCCTCCTCTATTACGAGGGAAGCCTTCACCAGAAACTACTTTATTACAAGAGACCGACAGTCCGCATCATTGCCTGCAAAGCGGGTGATCCGACCCCGTGCCCACCTGGATTCAATGCACTGATTGCCGTCGATGCAAAAAGTAAGGAGACAAAACCCAATCTACCCATGGTCTATACCTTTTTTCCCTACGGACTGGATAAGATTCTCCCATCAGCCATCAATCAATCGATCGGTCACTTTGATCTCTACGAACTCAGGAATATCGAATCCGAATAAGCGGATCCAAACTCCCTCTTCACCCACTCTTTACGGAATCACAGTGGAGGAATAAGCTCATTCCATGAGCGAGACAACTCCACCGCAATCTTCCACCATGCCTTGGAAGATCGGGAACGAAAAACTCTGCCGTGTCACCGATGGTGCCTCGAAACGACTCACTTCCTTACTCACCAAGCAGGGCCGTCCGCAGGGGGCCTTGCGCGTTGCAGTGATCGGTGGCGGTTGCTCCGGACTACAGTACAAGATGGATCTGGTGGATGGTCCCTTACCCAGGGACATCCTCGTCCCCTCCAAGGGGGTCAATATCGTGATCGATCCCAAGAGTGCCCTGTTTGTGAGCGGATCAGAATTGGATTATAGTGATGACCTTCAAAAAGGTGGATTCAAGGTGACCAATCCCAACGCCGTGGCACACTGCTCTTGCGGGGAGAGTTTTTCTGCTTAACCCCATGGACTGCCATGCCGTGAGTATTTCCTCCCATGGATCCGTTTGAACTCCTTAGTCTCCCACGACGCCCACTCCTCACCGAGGAGGAAATCGGAAGGGCATATCGAACGTTAGCAGGAGTACTTCATCCTGATCTGGTTGGCGGGGATGCCCTTCGTTTCAATGAACTGGGAGAAGCACTTGCCATTGTCCGTGATCCCTCGAAGAGACTTCGCTCTCTCACCGGCACCTCTTCCTCAGGAGCGCTACCGCCGGAAGCAGCCCATCTCTTTCCCAAAATTGCCTCTCTGATCCAGCAGGCTGATATCCTGTTGGAAAAGCATCGCACCGCTTCCAACAACTTGGCAAAGGCCCTCTTGATCGCTCCTTTGAATCATCTTGCAACAGAACTCGAATCCATCGAAGGAGTTCTGGAGGATTGGCTGGCTTCCCTTCAGAACGAACTTATAAGGATCGACTCGCTCTGGCCGGATTATGACGCGGAAGACCTGAATTGCTTGGCTGATTCGTACTCCTATGCCGGACGTTGGCAGAATCAACTCAAGGAGAAAAAGTTGGCTTTGAAAGTCCTGTGAGACTTTCTGTCCAGGCACAGGTAGGGGTAATCTCACGTCAAGAATCGCTAAGTCGGCTTTCATGAAGCCCCCCTGCATTCCAGATGGTTTTTTGGAATTCCCACTCTTCTTGAGTTCCTGATTTCCGGATTTTTACTTAGTGTTGTTTTTATGATAGCCGGTATCGACCTTGGAACCACCAACTCCCTGATCGGGGTCTATGAGAGCGGCTTTCCCACACTGCTTGCAGATCAGCATGGGAACAGGATCACACCCTCCGTTGTCTTCTATCCCAAGAATGGGGAAACGTTGGTGGGGCGTGAAGCAGAGCGGCAGAGATCACTTCATCCTGACCGCACCATCTCCTCCGTGAAGCGCTTGATCGGTCGTAGGATTGGAGAGAAAGGTACAGAGAATCTGTTGGGCAACAAGGGGACTGCTGCCTCCATTACGATCGGTGATCGCATACTCACACCAGAAGAGATCTCCTCGGAGATTCTCAAAAAATTAAAATCCATCGCTGAAGACCGACTCGGCGCAACCATTAATCGGGCGGTCATCACTGTTCCTGCCTACTTTAACGATGCTCAACGGACATCCACACGGAGGGCCGGTGAGTTGGCGGGGTTCATGGTGGAGCGGATTGTCAGCGAACCGACAGCGGCAGCACTCGCTTATGGACTTGATCGCTTGGCGGATCAATCCAAGGTGGCGGTCTATGACCTCGGAGGAGGAACCTTTGATCTATCAGTTCTTCAACTCGACAACGGGGTCTTCCAGGTTCTTTCGACCCATGGCGACACGCAACTAGGAGGGGATGACATCGATGAGGCCATAGCTGAACTGGTCAGCAAGAAGGCAGGCATCTCGGTATCCTCCCCTGCGGCAACCTCCCGCCTCAAAGAGGCAGCACGTGCTGCCAAGGAGATCCTCTCCACAGCCGATGCGACCGAGGTGAGGCTTCCGTTCCTGGAAGACAACCGGAGCTTGGAGATTTCCCTCACCCGTGCCGAGATCGAGCAAGCCAGCGCCCCGATCATACGGCGCACCCGCGCACTTTGCATGAGGGCACTGCAGGATGCTGATTTGGAAACAACCGACCTTGATCAGGTGATTCTGGTTGGAGGATCAACCCGGATGCCTCTTGTCAGGAATTTTGTAAAAGAGATTTTCGGTCGGGAACCAAACCTTTCCCAACATCCCGATGAGTCCGTGGCCTTGGGTGCCATCCTTCAGGGAGCAATACTCGAGGGAAATCTCCAGAATGTGGCCCTGTTGGATGTCACTCCCCTCTCTCTCGGCATTGAAACCTTCGGCGGGTTGATGAACGTCATCATTCCAAGAAATACGACCATCCCCGCAAAGGCTGGTGAAATGTTCACCAATGCCGTTACCGGTCAGCAGGGCATGAGAATCTCCGTCCTGCAGGGCGAGCGTGAGCTGGCATCCGACAACTGGATGCTTGGCTCGCTCGAGATTCCGTTCCCCCCCTCGCCCAAGGGGGCAGTGCGCGTCGGCGTCCAGTTTTCCATCGATGCCGACGGGATCCTTCAGGTACTGGCTCGCGACACATCGACGGGTTCGGAACAGATCATTGAGATCAAGAGTGCCGTGGAGGTCTCCGACGAGGCCGTCGAGGCGATGCTTGCAGGATCACTTGAACACGCCTTTGAGGATATGGATGCGAGGATTTTTACAGAAGCCCGTCTGAAAGCGGAAGAGATGCTCCCCGCAGTCGAGGATGCCTTGGCTCAACTCGGTTCAGACCTCCCTGAGCAGGAGGTCGCAGAAATTCTGCGACATGCAGCAGAGGTGAGAGCAGCACTGGTCTTAAAAGAGACAAAACGTCTCAAGCTGACGATCGCCGCCTTGGATGAATCCACCCAGATCCTTGCCACCAAGTTAATCGAGAAGGCATTGAAAGCCTGAGGACTTGAAATTGCGCCGATGGGGCAGCAAAGAGGAATCTGCGAAGGCAACCCGGAGAACGCCCCAACTATGATTGATTACGGTTGGTAGTGAGCGACTCCGTAATCATTTTCCGGGACGAGTACGGATTGGTCGGGTAGAAGGATATCAAGATTCACATCTGTTGACGTCTCGGTACTGGTGTCCAAGACACTGGTGGCTCCATCCGAAGTCCATGAACTGCTGAGCAGATGACTCCAGTCGTTCCCAAGAAGTAAGACTCCACCCGATCCTGAACTATCGGGCACGGCGGAGAGACTGGTTGGCGACCAATTGAGGGAGATGCTTCCAGTCCCGGTGAGATTTCCGGAATTATCCAGACTGAAGCGATTCACCGAGTTACCTTGGGCGGCAAAGAGATCATATCCAAGAGCGGTAATACTCCCATCTTGAGTCAAAGGGATGGAGGCTACCTGGCTGACGCTGACGCCATCACAGGCACTGACTTGAATCTGAGTTCCTCCGGATTCTGTCATCGTCCATGCAAGGAAACCATTGGTCGAGAGATCGCTCACAGCCTGCAGACGTCCAGGAAGGTCCAGTACAGGGCCTAGAACCGGATTAGCGATATCAGTCAGATCCAGGATGCCGAGATGGTGACGACTTGTGCTCAGCGAGTTAGTGCTATCGGCACCGCAAGGCGTCTCATTGTCTCCATATCCGAAAACCATCAGTCCATTCGTGGCTGTTGCATACTTGACCGGCGTGGAGGCCCGATCGGTTAGAGGAATGGGAGCAAAAGCCACCGGAGCAGTCGGATCCAAAACCTGAAAGGTCATGGCATTCGCGGGATTGGTGCTCTGGGTGCCATCCCCCCACCCAAACCATGGAGAGGGATCGACGGCTATCATGGCTGGGGTAGCTTTTACTGTTGCTGAGGCGACGGCAGTCGCTGTTGCTGGCATCATGACAGGCCCACCATAGACGATCGGTCCGTGCCACCACCAAAAGTTGCGGGCTGTCGGTTGGGCCACCACGGCAACGGAGTTGCTCGAGGGGAAAAGCATCCGGCCCACATCCCATGAGGAGTCACCAACAGGCAGCTGCGAGGGCACACTTCCGGTAAGGGTCAATTGAGGTAGGTTCGAAGCATCGTAAATATCCAAAAAGAGGGAGGGGCTAGAGGATGTCGCGGCACCCGAAATGCTATCGGCCATCTGTGGATAAATACGCCAAGGTGACCAACCCGAATTTGAGGGATTCTGACGGAGCACATAGAGATTGCTTCCCCTAGTTTGGGCATCAAGGATAGTGCCCGATCCCAGTGAGGTCTGCGAGAGCGCGTTATCGGGATCATCGGATGTCGCGACTGTTGCCGTGGGAGTCTGTCCATCCCATGTGGAGTTCGCAGTGAACTCGACAAGATAGTTTCCGGAGAGCGCAATCCTATCAACTGTCCAGGCCAGAGTCAGATCGGCGAGGACATTGGGGGCATCTGGATTGGAGACATCGGCTGTCACCAGTTCCCGCTGGGTGATTGATGTTAGTGCTCCATTCAGCATGGCAGATCGAAGCGGGTTGGCACCCGTCGGAACATAGCCCGCAAGGCTCAGGCTGCCACTGTTCGTGTTGAGACTCAGGAGTTGAATGTAGTTTGCGGAAGACCCATCCGAATGATAGCAGCTGTAAGGAAGCGTGACCAAACCCGCATCCGCCATGACATTGCAGGCCTTTTGATCATAGGTGGCGGGACTATATCCCCATGAAGTATTGGCATTGGAAGAGAGACCCACACTGCTGAGAAGATTAGGATTGGTCAGATTCGAGACATCATAGAGGGAGGCCGTCAGGTTCCAATTACTGTCGTAGCCAAGGGCAAAGAGTTGGCTGCCATTGCCTAGCGGGTCGATCTGGGAAGTGCTTCCCGGAAGCGCAACCTGCCCGGCAACCACTGGATTCGAAGGGTTGGAGTTATCAACGGTATAGAGTTGATCGGCTTGCCCGGTAGTTATTAAGTAGAGTGTTGATCCGGCAAAGCGGGCCGTGGAGTAGTAATTGGTACTATCTATTTGGACAGACCCCTGAAGCGTGCCATCAGGTGTGTAACTCTGGAGAGTCGTGACCGGTTGATAGCACCACCACCAGTTGTTCGAATTTGAATTAGTGTTCTGAACCCATTGCTGGGAAATCACGGAAAGATACCCACCGTTATATTGCACGTCATACTCATCGGAGACAGATCCTTGAATGGTGATCGGGTTGGTGGTGAGCAGGGTTGCCCCATTGGTATCCAATCCATAAAGAGTCAGGCTGGAGTTCTGCCAGTCGCTTCCAAATTGCGAAACGGACAACCAGTTATCACCGGCTGAAATGATAGGCCCGTAACCCTGCGATGACTGACTGCTTCCGGGAAAGATAGCTCCACCGACAGGGTCAACGGTCATCTGGTTCAGCGTGGTCGTCGCTCCATTTCCATTAATGCTCCAGTCCCATTGCTGGGTGGAGATATACAACTGGTTGCCGACCATTCGGCTATCGGCCATCCATCCGGCGTAGTTGTTGCTCGAAACCAACTGTGTCGTGGAACCGCTGACGGCAATCATGAGCACGCCCGTGCTGGATTGATAGGTGGTTTGATCGTATTGTTGGGTGAGGAGTATCGCATAATTGGTTGCTCCGGGGCCCTGCACCACATAGAGATCTTGTCCCACGGCAGGTAGACGGTAAGTGGCAGTCAGGACGGGATTGGAAGGTGTCGAGAGATCGATCACTTGCAATCCGCGGAGTTGATTGAAGAAGTAAACTGATGTCCCGTTTGTCTCCCAGATGTCAGACTCGACGGGCGTTCCCGTTGTGGGTGTAGGAGCAGCGACTGAAGCCGAGGTATTGACAGAATCTGAGGAAAGCTGGGAGTTAGGGACGTTGGCTACAACGCTTGTGGTCTTTGCCGATGTGATGCCACTGGGTTGGCTTGCCTGCACGGCATAACTCATGGAGATGGCTGCAGGGAAAGACTTCTTCCCGGAATAGAACTTAGCAGGGAATTTTTTAACCATTGGAGGAACCGAGGCCACGGCCCCTTTCTCTATAGTTGCCCTCCAACTCTTGGATGAATAATCGGCTGGCAGTGCGATGCGAGCCATCGCCGGGGTGGCCTTGACGGAAATAATTTTGTAAATCCTCCACACCGCTGACTTAGCACTTTTGGCTCTGAACTCAATGGTCACCCTGGAGGCGCTCTTGGGTAGAGTCAGTGAGGCCGTCTTGTGCGTGGCATCGAAGCTCAATGGAATCTGACCCTTTGGAAGAGCCGGGTCTTTGGCATCTGCCCGCAGCGGGAAGGAAAGCAGTAGAATTCCTCCGACGAGACCTAGAAAAAAGGTGCTAAAGCTGGGGAGACACTTCATGCATGTAATTTCTCACTGAAATTAGTGAAATATCAAGGTGCATTTATCTCAACCCCAAATCTTTTGAATCTATCTTTTAAATCCTTAACTATCCAAAAAAACTTCTGATGAAAATTTATCGAGCCAAATGATCCGAGATGAAGAGCATCTGGTACTTGATGGCATTCGCCCAGTAGTTCCAGGAATGATTCCCCGGTCGCTCGGAATAATCATGAGGCACGTGACGGGCCAGGAGAAGCAGGTGCAGGGAGCGGTTCACCGGGATGAAGAAATCATCCACACCGCAGTCGATGGAGATGGCCTGCTGCCCGGGCGTTACCTTTTCCGCAAGAGTGATCACGGAATTCTCCTTCCAGCGCTTGGGATGATCCTGCAGGGAGCCCAACCGCTTCGCTATATCCCACTGCTCGGGAAAGGGTCTCAGATCGACACCG
>CAINEX010000137.1 GCA_903847935.1 uncultured Spartobacteria bacterium
CCGGTCTCACCCAACTCGCGCACCAGTCGCAGGGCATCGTCGAAGTTTCCACGGATCGCGATGACCGTAGCCCCGTAGATGTAGGCTTGAACCATCTTGCCGCCGGCAATACGACCGGCAGGAAGGAGGACGGCACACTTCATTCCCGCTCGGGCGGCATAGGCGGCGGCGGCAGCTGAGGTATTTCCTGTCGATGCGCAGAGGACGGTGTGGGCTCCCTCCTCCGCGGCTTTGGAGATCGCCATGGTCATGCCACGATCCTTGAAGGAACCGGTGGGGTTCAACCCTTCGTACTTCACATAGACTTCACCGCCGGTAATCGCACTCAGCTTCGAGGAATGGATCAGCGGTGTGGAACCCTCGCTCAGGGAGATCACTGGAGTGGCATCGGTGACCGGAAGGAATTCCCGGTAGCGCGCGATCACGCCGCAATCATTGAAGTTGTTATTCATCAATTAGGATCAGGAAAGGGCTTCCACGTTGAAGAGGAGAGGTTCTCCCTTCACGCAGTTAAGTGCTGAGATCTTCGCAATGGCGGCGCACATCGCTCCGTAAGTGGCCTCGTGGATCATCAGTACAAGAGGAGTTTCCACGCCAGCGATCGACTCCGGTTGGACCACGGAGGAGATGCCGATGCCTGCCTCACCCAGGACGCCGGCGATTCGGGCCAGGACACCCGGCTTGTCATCGACCGAGAGGCGGAGGTAATAAGAGCCGACGATTTCAGAAGCTGGACGGCTGCTGCCATAGAGGCTGTGAGAGGCAAATCCGTAGGTTTGGCGAGCAGCATTCAAGCCATGGGCCGCCTCGACAAGATCACCGATGACCGAGGTGGACGTAGGGCCGCGACCCGCACCGCGTCCGTAGAAGAGACTGTCACCGACAAGATCGCCCCGGACAGCAACGGCATTAAAAACGCCATTCACCGAGGCCAGAACATTGCCAAGTGGGATGAGTGTGGGTGCCACGCCGACCTCGACCATGCCGCTATTCTCACGGATTGAGCCTAGAAGCTTGATGCAGTAACCGAGGCTCTTGGCAAAGTGAATGTCGGCCGCGCTGACCCTATCAATTCCCTCAACCCGTATGGTGGCGGGGTCAACCCAGAATCCGTAGGCCAGGGCCGCCAGGATGATCGCCTTATGACCGGCATCCCATCCGTTGATGTCCAGGGTCGGATCAGCCTCGGCATATCCTAGTTTCACGGCCTCGGCAAGGGCCTCGGGGTAGTCAAGCCCGGCCTCCTGCATCCGGGTCAGGATGTAGTTGCTGGTACCGTTGAGGATGCCGTGGACTGACTCGATGCGATTGCCGACAAAGGCATCGCGGAGCGACTGGATGATGGGGATGCCTCCCGCCACTGCCGCTTCAAAGAACACGGGCACTTTGTGCTCGCAGGCCATGGCGAAAATCTCGGCCCCTCGTTCGGCAAGCAGGGCCTTGTTGCCGGTGACCACGATACGTCCTGATTTGATTGCGGCGACCGTGAGGTCATAGGCTTCCGAGGTTCCCCCCATCAGTTCGACAACCACCTTGATCTCGGAATCCTCAAGGAGATCCTGCCAACGGTTTGAGAAAAGGGCGGCGGGTGCCACGACATCGCGCGTTTTCTGAGGATTTCGAACCACGATCCGACGCACATCAAACACGTATCCGGAACGCTCTGCGATCAGGTCGCGATGGCGTTCCAGATTCTCGTAGACCCCGGCCCCCACAGTGCCGAAGCCAGCCAATCCTATGCCGATGTTTTTCATGAAAATAGTCAGTGATCTTCTCTAGGGAAGCTCTCCAGGTAAAGCCGCTTTTGACTTGGGGGCGGTTCTGGGTGGCATGGGGAGACTTGCCGATGTAAAACCATGGAATCATGTCTGAAACACCAGCCCATGTAGGGGAAATCTTGGAGCACGTCGCCCAGTTGCTTGAACTCAAAGGAGAGAACCCCTTCAAGATCCGCGCTTACACGAATGCCGCCCGGGCACTCGAATCCCTGAGCGAACCGATCGAAACCCTTGTTAATGAGGGGAGGCTTGGGGAAATCGAGGGGATTGGCAAGGCCATCACCGAGAAGGTCACCGAACTCGTGACCACTGGGCGCCTGGAGTACTACGAGGAATTGAAGGGCTCCTTTCCCGAAGGGATCTTCGAGCTTTTCGAACTGCAGGGGCTCGGGGCCAAGAAGATCAAGGTGCTCCATGACCAACTTGGTGTCGCCTCAGTCGGGGATCTGGAACTTGTCTGCAAGGAGGGAAGGGCTGCTGAACTCGCCGGCTTTGGCGAAAAGACGCAGGCCAAGTTGCTGAAGGCCATCGAGGATCACCGAAAGCACGCTGGGCGCTTCCGGATCAATGTGGTGGCGGTGCTGGCAGAGCAACTTATCTCTGATTTGCGCGCCCTCGAGGCAGTGGGCCAATTGAGCGAGGGGGGAAGTTTCAGGCGTCGCAAGGAGACGATCGGGGATCTCGATATCCTCGTCTCTTCCGAGCACCCTGAGGAGGTCACTGCCTTTTTTGTGCAGCATCCACTGGTCGAGGAGGTGATCGTGAGCGGGCCGACGAAATCGAGTGTCCGCCTCAAGGATGGAGTGCAGTGCGACTTGCGCGTGGTGAAACCGGAGGAGTTTCCGTTTGCCCTGGTCTATTTTACTGGAAGCAAGGAGCACAATATCCGCCTCCGTAGCCGCGCACTCGACCGCGGATGGTCCCTGAATGAGTACCGCTTCTCGGTGGCGGAGGGTGCAGAAAAGCCACCGGTGATCCTTGACGAGAAGGAACTCTACAAATCGCTGGGCCTTGATTTCATTCCTCCCGAACTGCGTGAGGACAAGGGGGAGATTGCCGCAGCGGAAGCCGGCATCCTGCCCGACCTGATCGAGTGGAGTAATCTGCGGGGCACTTTCCATTGCCATACGACGGCAAGCGACGGAAAGAATTCCCTGATTGAGATGGCTCGGGCCGCGATTGATCTTGGCCTCGAATATCTCGGCATCGCCGATCACAGTAAAAGCTCCTTTCAGGCGCGTGGGCTCGAACCCTCGCGCCTCGCCGAGCAAGTGGCCGAGATTCGCGAACTGAATGCCTCGAAAGAGTTCCAAGATGCCGGCTTCCGTCTCTTTGCCGGAACCGAGTGTGACATCCTGAAAGATGGGGATCTCGACTTCTCCGACGAAGTGCTCTCAACCCTTGATTACGTGGTGGCGTCGGTTCACTCCGGCTTCACAGCCGATGAACAGACGACAACTGATCGGATCATTCGGGCGATCCGGAATCCCTATGTCACGATGATGGGGCATCTCACGGGGCGCCTCCTCCTATCCCGTGATGCCTACCCGGTGAATATTCCAGCCGTGATCGAGGCCGCCGCCGAGACGAGAACGATCATCGAGATCAACGCCAGCCCCTGGCGTCTCGACATGGATTGGCGCTGGTGGCCGCTTGCCAAGGAGAAGGGGGTGAAGTGCTCGATTAACCCCGATGCCCATACTGTCTTCGGGCTTCACGATCTGATCTACGGGGTCGGTATTGCCCGCAAGGGATGGTTGTCCAGGACTGATGTCGTGAACTGCCTGCCGCTTGGAAAAATCGAGCAAGCCCTCGCGGCGAAAAAGCCCCGATGAATTTTTCCACAGTTGCAATGGATGCGAAGCAACGGCCAGACAAGAAATCACAAAGGAGTGGTGATAAATGAGACAAAATAGATCTTATCTCTGCGGTCTCTGCCTCTCTGCGCGAGCAATGGATTTTCTCTCCTGTGTTTTCCTAAAAGCCTGACAGTCTTGAGTCTAATAGCCTCTCCCCCATGAAACCCGTCCCCGAATATTCCACGGTCCGCCAGGGGGTCTTCCACTGGCAGGGGTATGAGCCGGCGGTGAAGTGCGACTGCTCCTCCACAGCTCTTGTAACCTCAGCGGGACTCATTTTCATCGATCCTCTTCCTCTGGTTGAAGAAGCCCTTCAAGATCTGGTGGCGGAGTCGTTTTCAGCTCCTGCCGCCGTGGTGCTGACCAGTGGTAATCACCAACGGGAGAGTCTGCCGCTGGCCAGGCGCTTTGGTATCCCGGTCTTTGCCCCTGAAGATGCAGGCGAAGATATTATTGCTGATCAACGGTTTCGATCAGGCGATCCCGTGGCCGGCATGAAGTCAATTTCGCTACCCGGCTTTGGCCCGGGCGAGACGGCCTTCCTGCATGAGGGGGCCCTGATCTTTGGAGATGCCCTGATCAACCTCCACCCCGAAGGACTGCGTCTGCTTCCCGCAAAATACCGTGAGGATAAAAAGCAGGCCCTCCTATCTCTTCCGGCTCTCAAGGAGTTAAATCCCCGGGTCCTTCTTTTTGCTCACGGTCAACCCATCGTTCAAGAGGCGGCCCTCAGGTTGGCTTTCCTGATTGAGGAGTCCATGGCGGTCTAAAAAAGAAAACTGCGCGGAAGTGCCGATAAATCGGAGCTCCCGCGCAGTGGTTGTCAGAACGGGCCCCCCGACCCGTCTGTGACAAATTTTTGAAAATTACTTTGCGGGGCTTGGCGCCGGAGTATTGGTGGCACCCCCGCTTCCACCCGAAGGAGACTGTGTTCCTTTGCCGGCATCCTTGGCATACGGCTTTTTAACGGATCCACAGCAACTGGAGCAACCTCCTCCTGAGGAGTTGTTATCTTCGGCACGGAGTGTTTGAGATCCAAGGGAGAGAGCAGCAAGGCCTACTAGGGCAAGGGACGTTTTTATGGCGGATTGGACTTTCATGGATTGATATTGGGAGTGTTTTGAGAGGTTGTGATGACTTGCCCTTAATGGGTCGTTATAAATTTGACCGCCATGGAGTAAGTTCGTTCAAAGTTTTTTTGCAAATTTCAAATCGTCGGCTTTTGCATCCTGATTGTCCTTCGGGGAAAGCTGTGGAAGAATCCTTCCATGAACTGGCCCTTTCTTCCTTTGATAGGAGCACTTGCCCTGCTCTGCTCGGGTTGTGCCAGCGTGAGTTCAACGGCTGTCTTCTACCAACCCACGACACCCGTCATTTACCCGCCGAAGGCAAAGGATGCAGTCATACCGATCATGAATGCGGCTCCCAAGTTCCCGTTTTATGAGATCGGCCGGATTGCGTTCCAAACACAACTTGGTTACCCCTTCATTCAGAAAGCCATGATCTATAATGCACAGAGGGTCGGGGCCGATGCCGTGATCATCAAGGATTACAAAAACTGGTCCGTTCCCTCATGGTATTCGGTCCCTCCCACGATTGGATTCATCCCTGTGGGGTATGGTTGGGGTGGTTGCGGTGGGGGATGGTATGGAGGAGGGGTTGTTCCGGTCGCCTATCCCGGTTACGCGGGGGTGACCTATCAGAACTTCAGTGGCATTGATGCCCGGATGATTGTGTTCAAGCGCTGACTTAGGATGACGGAGTCTTCCCAGTACCAGCGGCCTGTCCAACTTCCTCCGGGCGGAGAGACGAGGGTGATGTTGCACTCCTGCTGCGCTCCCTGTTCCGGGGAGGTGATTGAGGCAATGGTTGCCTCTGGGCTGGAACTGGAGATTTTTTTCTACAACCCGAACATCCATCCACGTGAGGAGTACGAGCTACGCAAGGTGGAGAACATCCGCTTTGCCGAGGAGCATGGCATACCCTTTACGGATGCCGACTATGACACGGACAACTGGTTTGCCCGTGTCAAGGGTCTGGAATGGGCCCCCGAGCGCGGGGAGCGTTGCACGGCCTGCTTCGACATGCGTTTTGAGAGGACGGCTCTGCATGCACACGAAAAAGGATTCAAGGTGATCACCAGTTGTCTAGGGATCTCCCGTTGGAAGGATATGAACCAGATCAATGGTGCCGGTGAGCGTGCCGCTGCTCGGTGGCCCGGAATGACTTACTGGACACATAACTGGCGCAAGGGAGGCGGCGCTGCCCGGATGATTGAGATCTCCAAGCGAGAGGAGTTCTACGCACAGCAGTATTGCGGCTGTATTTACTCACTCCGGGATACGAACAAATGGCGGCTCGCGCATGGCCGACCCAAGGTTGAGATAGGGAAAGATTACTACGGCCGCGAAGAACTCGACAACACAGCATCCGCGGAGGAGATGCCGTGATGTCGGTTGGGATGGGAGTGGATAGGATAGTGCTCATGCTGGCATTGGTGTTTTTTGCACCATGCTTCCTGATGGCAGAGTTGCCGCCACCCAGGCCTGAATCCACTCCCGTCACCTCCACGGTTTATTTCGCACTTGATCAGCAGGCGGTGGGCCCAGGTATGACTCCTCGTCTGCCCCTGGTATTACGGATGGTCGAGGGTCTGGTATGTGCCGTAACGGGCAAACCCAATCCCAAGGCCGCCTGGCTTTCTCTTGTGAAGCCGGGGGAAAAGATCGGTATCAAGGTCTCTGCGCAGCCCGGGCCGATCGGGGGAACTCACCCTGCTGTGGCCCAGGCAGTGGTTGAGGGATTGATCGCGGCCGGCATCCCCGCTTCAGATATCATGGTCTGGGATCGTAGTTGGGAGGACTTACAGCATTGCGGCTACGATAAAATTCCGGGCTTGAACGTGCGGTGGGTGGAGAAGGGTGCCGGATACGACCCCAGGGCTGTGGTGACCACGCCCGCCATCGGCCAATTGGTCTACGGGGACCTCTCCTTCAAGGAGTCACGAAGCTCGCTCGACGACATCCTCGGACCGAAGGCTCAGCTTAGTAACGAGAGCCACCTGCCCGTGCTCCTTGCCCGTCAGATTGACAAGGTGATCAACATTCCCTCGCTCTGTGACAGCTACTTTACCGGAGTGCATGGTGCACTGGCCGGGATGACGGTGGGTATTCTTGATAACTGGAGGCGCTTCAGCAAAGGCGACGGTTACGGGGACTCCGCACTGGCCGAGGTCTATTCGGACGAGAGGATTCAGAAAAAAATAGTCCTCACGCTGATGGATGGACTGGAGCTTCAATACGCGGGGGGACCGTATCCCAGCCCCGCGAATTGCACGACCTACGCGACCCTCTTTGCCTCCAAGGATCCGGTGGCAATCGATGCCACGGCGCTCCGACTGATTGACGAACAGCGACTCCTCTCCAAAATGCCGAAGGCTTCCGAGGATGGTGGTCATGTCGAGGAAGCTGCCTCATTGGGTCTCGGCAACAATGAGGAGAAGATGATCGTGCTCAGGCGCATTGGCACGGGGGGTGGGAGTCATTATCCCGTTCCATCCATTGTGGCCCGCCCCGCCCCGTCACTTCAACCCCCTCCTTCGCGACCTCAATGATACGTGCCGAGGCCGAAGGGATGATGGCCCGTCGTCTTCTCCGTGACCATGCGCGGACATTTTCCCCCACGCTTCGCCTCCTTCCCAAGAGACTGCGTGATCCATTGGAGCTTGCCTACCTCCTTGCAAGGGCTTCGGATACCATTGCCGATTCGGGCAGTATGCCCACGACGAGACGCGCTGCTTTGATCACGGAGTTGGAGGGAGTGCTGGCCACGGGGAACTTCGCGCAATGGTTTCCGGAATTTTCTCTCGGGGATTTTTCCACCAAGGAGGGAGAGCTCCTCTCCGCCACGCCAGCGCTTCTTGCCCGCCTGGCGAGACATTCCGACCGCGCAGAGATAGTCACCCTCTTGAGTAATATTCTGAAGGGACAGCTCTTTGATCTGCGGCGTTTTCCTTCAGAGCGGCCATTGAGTCATCCGGAGTTGGAGTGTTACTGCGCGGATGTTGCAGGCAGTGTCGGAGTTACGTGGACGCACCTCATCGCCATCCACGCACCTCATCTCCTGAAGTTGCCTGCCGAAGAACTGATCCCCAAGGCGCTCTCGTATGGTAAGGGGTTGCAGTTGCTCAATATCCTGCGGGATCGATCCGCTGACCTCGCGCTCGGTCGGATCTATGTCGAGGAGAAGAATGCTTTGGAGATGATCGCCCTTACTCGGACGTGGCTCTCGGAGGGGGAATCTTACCTTCAGTATCTGCGTCCCGGGAGGCTTCTCTATGCCACGTCGCTGCCATTGGTATTGGCGTGGAGAACGCTGGGAAAAATCCAAGCAGGCACGGGAGTGTCTCCGGTGAAAATACGACGGTCAGAGATACGCATGGCCCTGCTACGGAATCTGACATCTCTGTGGTTGCCTCGGTGCCGCAATCGTGATTCATAAGCCGAATGCATCTCATCGACTACATTCACTGGTTTCAGGAAAACTTCATCCACCTCGACAAGAGTTTGGAAAATATTGTCCATCTCTATGGCCTCTGGGTCTATGTGATTCTGTTCGGGATTGTCTTCTGCGAGACGGGCTTGGTCATCACCCCATTCCTGCCGGGTGACGCACTTCTTTTTGCCGTCGGTGCCTACAGCGTTTCCCATCCCGGTGCTGGCCTCAGTTGGCCCATGGCCATGGTGCTCCTCATGGTGGCGGCTTTCCTTGGCAATATGGTGAACTTCGCCTTAGGTGGCGCACTGGGTGGGAAAATCTTCAGCGAGAATGCACTCATCCTCAAGAAAGACTACCTGGACCGAACTCATCTCTTTTTCGAGAAACACGGGGCCAAAGCAATCATCTTGGCACGCTTCCTGCCGATCTTCCGAACGATCTCCCCCTTTGTGGCCGGCATGGCAGACATGGATCGAAGGAAGTTCACACTCTATACGATCTCCGGCAGCGTGCTCTGGGTATTTCTCATGATGATTGCTGGCGTTCTGTTCGGTCAGATCGATTGGGTGCAGAAGCACTTCGAGACAGTGGTGCTGGGAATCATCGTGATCTCGATGTTGCCGGTCGCTTACGAGGTCATCGTTCAGTTTCTCGATTCACGCAAGTCCAGCAAGTGATCGCATGAGTCGGGGCCTTTTGAAATACGCCTCCAGAGACGAGTCCTACATCAATAAACAGTGTCATGCGCCAGCCGATGCCCATGAATGCTGGGTTGGCTGGCGTTTTGATTTTCCGGAGTGTTTGGGGCCACTGGTGGTTTTTCCGCCTGGAAAATATTTTTAGAAAAAAATGAAAGAATTCGTTGACTCTGAGATTCTCTCGTATAAGGTTTTCAATCCCGACAGCGACTATGGTCACTCGATCGGGAATGTTCTTCGCCAGTCTGCCTCGAGTACACGAACAAGTACGAGGAAGTGCTGACGACCCTCTTATGGCTTTTGCAACAGCAGAAGCAACAAGGGTCGACGCACCCCTTCAGCAGCCACTGGAAACGATCTTTGAAAGCGCAGGTCCGGTTTTGCACAGTAGTGAAACCGGATGGATCATTAAGACAGTAATAGACAATCAGCAAAAACTGAATTGTGCGTTTTTCGTTAATTGAAATTGAAGTTTTTTTACAG
>CAINEX010000138.1 GCA_903847935.1 uncultured Spartobacteria bacterium
CCCATGGGATGGGATGCCTTTGGGCTTCCTGCCGAGCAGTATGCAATCAAGACCGGCCAGCATCCCCGGGTGACCACCGAAAAAAACATCGATCGCTTCCGCACCCAACTCCAGTCACTCGGATTCAGCTACGACTGGTCCCGTGAGGTCAGCACGACCGATCCGGAATACTTCCGATGGACACAGTGGATATTCCTGCAACTCTACAACTCCTGGTTGAACCCCCTCACCAACCGCGCAGAACCGATCTCCACCTATGCGGGAAACGATCCTGATAGCGTGCGCCTGGCTTTTGTCTCGGACAGACCGGTGAACTGGTGCCCCGAACTCGGGACCGTCCTCGCCAACGAGGAGGTCGTGGATGGAAGGAGCGAGGTCGGAGGGTTTCCAGTCGAGAGGCGTCCGATGCGTCAGTGGATGCTGCGGATCACCGCTTATTCGGAGCGACTGATCTCGGATCTTGACGGACTTGACTGGCCGGATTCAATCAAGCAACTCCAGCGCAACTGGATCGGACGGAGCGAGGGAGCCGAGGTTCGTTTTCAAATCGAGGGATCCGATGCGGAGGTCACCGTCTTCACCACAAGACCGGATACCCTCTTCGGGGCAACCTACATCGTCCTGGCACCCGAGCATGCCTTGGTCGGTGACCTTACCTCACCGGAACAGCGCGAAGCCGTGAACGCCTACAAGAAGTCCTGCTCCTCCAAAAGCGACCTTGAGCGGACGGTTCTTGCCAAAGAAAAAACGGGCGTTTATCTCGGATCCTCGGCGATCAATCCGGTTAACGGGGAAAAGATCCCCGTCTGGATCGCCGACTATGTGCTCACCGGATACGGCACTGGGGCGATCATGGCCGTGCCGGCGCATGACGAAAGGGATCATGATTTTGCAGTGACTTTCAACCTTCCGATCATCGAGGTTGTTCGCTCCGCTGACCCCTCCCGGACACAAAATCAAGCCAACGTGCAGACCTGCTTCAGCGGCGAAGGAATTGCCGTGAACTCCCCCCTCCTTGAGGGGCTCCCTACATCTGAAGCAAAGAAAAAGATAATTCTATGGCTTGAAGAGAGGGGATTCGGACGAGGCACCATCACCTACAAGCTACGCGATTGGCTCTTCTCGCGACAACGCTACTGGGGCGAACCCTTTCCAATCGTCTGGGAGGATGGAACACACCGCCCCCTTTCACACGAAGAACTGCCTGTCGAACCTCCCGAGATGCAGGACTTCAAGCCCACGGGGACCTCGGAGCCCCCCCTTTCGAAGGCCACCGAATGGGTTCGCTATTCCGAGACCGCCAGGCGTGAGCTGAACACCATGCCACAGTGGGCCGGGTCATGCTGGTACTACCTGCGTTACTGCGACCCCTCAAACAAGGATCGATTCATCAGCAAAGAAGCTGAGTCCTACTGGATGGGGAGCGGAGGCAAACCGGGAGGCGTCGATCTTTATGTGGGTGGAACGGAACATGCGGTCCTTCATCTCCTCTACGCAAGATTCTGGCACAAGGTCCTCTTTGATCTCGGCCATTTGACCACGCCGGAACCTTTTCAGAAACTCGTTAACCAAGGAATGATTCTCGGGGACGACGGCCAGAAGATGTCCAAGAGTCGTGGCAATGTCGTGAACCCCGACGAGGTGGTCAGCGAATACGGCGCCGATGCACTCCGTCTCTACGAGATGTTCATGGGACCGCTGGAGCATGGAAAACCTTGGAGCATGACAGGCGTGGAGGGCGTTTACCGATTTCTGGCACGTGTCTGGCGCCTCGCCATGACCGAGGATCAGGAAGGGAATTGGGTCGTCTCCGATGATCTCGCAGAGCAAGAGTTGACCGGCACCCAACGACGTGTTCTCCATGCGACCATCAAGAAGGTGACTCAGGACATCGAGTCACTCGCCTTCAACACGGCGATTTCGCAGATGATGATCTGCACGAACGAATTCACGGGGGCAAATCCAAGGCCGATCGGGGCACTCAGAATCCTTCTGCCGTTGCTCAGTCCGTTTGCCCCTCACCTTTGCGAGGAAATCTGGTCGAGACTTGCTGGAAGGTTTCCGAACTCCGGCTTTATGGGGCTTGCTTCGCAGTCCTCCTGGCCCAATTGGAATGAGGAATATCTGGTTGTGGATGAGATCACCTACGCCGTTCAAATCAATGGTAAGGTCAGGGGACACCTTACCGTGGCCACTTCAGCTGATAGGATGAACATTGAAAAGTCAGCCTTGGCCGACACCTCAGTACAGGCACTCCTTGAAGGAAAAGAGGTGAAAAAAGTGATTGTCGTTCCAAGCCGCCTTGTGAATATCGTGGTCGCAGATTAAGATTAATCCCTTACAAGCCTCCCATGAAAACAGCCTCACTAATCCTGGCCATCACGCTCGTCACCTCCTCACAATTTTTGAGAGCCGAGGAGGGAAATTCCTCCTTGGAGCACCAGATGAAGATTTTGGCCAAGGGCACCAGACAACTCTCCCAGCAGATCAATGATCCCGCTCAGCAGCAGTCGTCTGTCGGACTGATTGAGGACCTGAAGAAAGCGGCTCAAGACTCCAAATCCATTGACCCAAGGATGGCTGAAACTGTTCCTGCCGCTGATAAGGCTAAGTTTTTGGCCGATTACCGCGCCCAGATGGACAAACTTTCCGATGCCTTCACCAAGATTGAAGAGGCGGTCAAGGCAGGTCAATACGCTGAGGCGAAGTCACTCCTTGCCTCGGTGAATTCGATCAAGAGAGAGGGCCACGAGAAGTTTAAGCAGGATTAAATCTTCTTCCACGGTAGCTTTCTGAGCTTCCTGCCTTTCAGGCCGATCCGATCAGGATACCGGTGATGAAGACCAGTACCCCTCCCACGACCACCTGAAAGGTTGCGGCCAATAGAGGCGTGTCCATGTAGCGGTGCCGGATCCAAGCAATCACGGCCAACTCCACTGCGACGACGGCAACAGCGACTGCCATCGCGACAGCAAACCCGGAGATCAGGAAAGGGAGCGTGTGTCCGATCCCCCCCAGCGTTGTCATCAGTCCGCAGATGGTTCCCCTGATGTAAGGATGGCCCCGGCCACTGATAACGCCATCGTCGGAGAGAGCCTCGGCAAAACCCATGCTGATTCCGGCTCCAATCGAGGCCGCCATGCCGACTAGGAATGCATCGTGACTGTCCCGAGTCGCGAAGGCGGCTGCAAAGACAGGAGCAAGGGTTGAAACAGATCCGTCCATGAGTCCTGCCAATCCGGGCTGGATATACTGCAAGATGAACATCCTGCGCTCCGTCTCTCGCTCGACATCCAGCACCCCTCTCTTCTCCATCGATTCGCGGAAGCCCGCGGCCATCTCCACATGGGAGGCTTCGACCAGGGCGAGTTCGTTCAGGAGTTTCCGCACGGAGAGATTAGAGGTTCGCTTCGAAGCTGCTTCATAAAAGTTCCTCGCCTCGTACTCCATGGTCTCCACCTCTTTGCGTACTTGATCGACTGTCAGGAGACGGGATAGCCAGAGGGGCTTTCGCGTGAGAAAACCCTTCACATCCTGCCGGCGGATAAAGGGAAGACTCTCTCCATGGGAAGCCCTGAATGTTTCCATCAGGCGATGAGCATGCCCCAATTCCTCATCCCTCATCACAAGCAGCGTCTTTGCAGTTTCAGGATAATCCGCTTTCAGACGCTCCGCAAACTGACCGTAGATACGGGAGTCATCCTCCTCGGCATTGATGGCAAGTGCGAGGATCTCCTGCTCGTTAAGTTCGGAAAAGGGTCGTGCCATGTTTCAAGCAAAAGCTGAAAACGGAAAACTAAAAAGCTAAAACAGATCCTTCTCCCTGACTTCGGCGTTTCATGCCAATCCCTTGTGAGATTCAGCCTAGGATCGTTCTCAGATCTTCCGGCATCCGTCCCTCGTAAAGGGCCCTCCCGATGATCACACCATGAAGTCCCGGAACGCCTGAAAGCTGACGCACATCCTCCGGACCCGAGACACCACCGCTGGCGATCAGATCGCAAGGCACCTCCGAGGCCATCTCACGCATCGCAGCGATATTGGGGCCTTGGAGCATTCCATCAGTGGCGATGTCTGTATAAATAATCGTCCGGATACCCGTGTTGAGAGCCTCACGAGCGAGATCCAGAGCCGTTAACTCCATCGTCTCGACCCATCCCTTGACCGCAACTTTCCCATCCTTGGCATCGATCCCTACAGCGAGGCGAGAAGGTCCGAACTTTCCCGACACCTCAGCTAGGAATCCAGGCTCTGCGGCCTTGGTCCCGATAATGACCCGGCGGACACCCGTCGCAAGGCCCGCTTCGATCGAGGAAGCATCGCGCATCCCTCCACCAAGCTCGCACGGCACGGAGACGGCTGAAGCAATCTCGCGGATCACATCAAGGTTACGACTTACTCCCTCAAAAGCCGCATCAAGATCAACAAGATGGATCCAGTCGGCACCAGCAGCCTCCCATTTCAGAGCCATGGCCACGGGATCAGAGCCATAGATGGTTTTTTTGGCGGCCTCTCCACGTTCGAGACGGACGACCTGACCGTCCATGATATCAATTGCTGGATAGAGGAGCATACGATGAGGCTAAGCTTTAGGGGTTGGAAGTGAGGGAGGAGATGAAATTCCGAAGCATGGAGAGACCGAGAGCCTGGCTCTTTTCAGGATGGAACTGGACACCACTCATCCTGCCTTTGGTCACGCTTGCGGCAAACTCAACGCCATAGTCGCAGGTCGAGGTAACCACCGAGGAATCTTCCGGAACGGGATAGTAAGAATGCACAAAGTAGAAGTCCGGATTGATTTCGAATCCCTTCATGAGGGGATCGGAGGGCGTGCGGATGTGAAGCTGATTCCAGCCCATGTGTGGAATCTTGAGTGCCTCGCCACCCACCTCACCTCGCGGAAAATGGACGACCTTTCCTGCCAGTGCACCGAACCCCGCGACACCGGGAGATTCCTCGCTCGATTCAAAAAGGAGTTGGTATCCGAGGCAGATACCAAGGTAGGGACGATCGGCCACGATCCATTCCCTGATAATTTCCCAGAGGCCCGCGTCATGAAGTTGACGAGCGCAGTCACCAAAAGATCCCACACCTGGCACTACCAGGGCCGAGCAGTTCGCGGCGTCACCCGGAGAACTAACCATGGCGCAGTGGCCACCGGCTTGCTCGATTGCCTGACGGACACTGCGAAGATTACCACTGCCGTAATCAACAAGTCCCAGGACCGGAGAATTCCCCAAACTCACAGAATCCCCTTGGTGCTTGGGATTCCCTTCACGCGGAGGTCATGGGAGATGGCCATATCAAGAGCCCTTCCAAGAGCCTTGAAGACCCCTTCAGCCATGTGGTGGGCATCACGTCCTGCAAGGATCGAGACATGAAGAGTCAGGCCAGCCTGGGAACTCAGTGCACGGAGGAACTCCTCGACCAGTTGGAACGGGAAGAGACCGATCGCCTCCACCCCTCGCGGGGCCTCGTAGGCAAGAAACGGCCGTCCACTGCAATCCACGACTACCCGAACAAGAGCCTCATCCATGGGCACGTAGGCCGAGCCATAGCGACGGATTCCGACCTTGTCACCGAGAGCTTGGGAGAGGGCTGCTCCGAGGGCCAAACCGACATCCTCGACAGTATGGTGATAATCCACGTCGATATCCCCCACGGCCTCAACCTTCAGATCCATGAGGCCATGACGGGCAAAGAGTGTGAGCATGTGATCGAAGAAAGGAACGCCTGTCTTGATCTCAGAGATTCCCTCCCCGTCCAAGCTCAGTTTCAGGGCAATGACTGTCTCACTGGTCTTGCGATCGATCGTCGCGGATCGTTTGGAATCTTGTGGCGTGCTCATTTCGTGTGATCTTCTGCGTTGGCTTGGAATCTAGGGTTAATCGGTTTATTTGGGGGAAGCCATAGAGAGTTTTACCTTTTTTAGGGCAACCTCAAGGAACTTCCGCTGAAGACGCACTCGCCTTGGTAGGGCCTCCTCGGAGGGAGTCTCGAGGGTGAAAGTCCGATCGGCATGCAAAAAATGGAGAAGGAAGGCCTCGGGGTGCCCCTTCATCATCGTTTGATTCACCTTGCGGCGGATCAACCCATTTTTAGCGGCATGCCCGTCGATCTTCCTGCGCGGATCAGGAGGGAGTACGGGAGAGATCTCCCTGCATAAGGACTCACCCCAGTGCGGTCGCGCAGACGACACCTCGTAAAGATAGAATCCTCGGGCGTCGTAGTCCTCGTGCAGGGTGATCGCCATGTCATACTCCCGCCCCTTCATCAGGGAGAGCTGAGAGTTGATCTGAGGAACCCTCCTGGAGTTGTAGAAGCGGTTTAAGTCGAGTCCCTCGGAATCGAGGCGGATATTTCGCTCCAGTCCCCAAGGATTCAGGCAGGGAAAGATCTGCCAATTCCATTCCTTCCAGCCCTGAGCGATACTCCTTCGAGGGAAGTTGCCCAGCGAGGCCTCCGCCCAACGGATCAGTCCCTCGACCGGTGCCGGTTCGTCGCCATGGATACCGGCTGAAAGGTAGATTGATGGCTGCAGAGGGTCCCAATCTTTTGATTCGACAACCATGAGAGGATAACCTCCAGCTTCGCAGTAGATGGAAAGCTGGAGTGAGGAATTCGCTTTCACCAGATCCAGCCACCGCTCCATCAGGAGACGGTAGTCCCTGACCTGGTCAGGAAACGACACGGCAGGGATGCCCGCCATCAGTCGATGAAACGCCTTTCGATCCCGCCATAGGCATCGATGCGGCGGTCCCGCAGGAAGGGCCAGTGCGTACGCTGGGTATCCATGAACCCACGGTCGATCTCCACGACAAGGACCATCTCCTTGTCAGCGGGAGCCTCCGCTATGATCTGCCCGTTCGGTGCGGCTACAAAGGTCCCCCCCCAGAACTCCAAGCCATCACCACCCGCAGGATTCTCGTGGCCGATACGATTGACTCCGCAGACATAGCAGCCATTCGCGAGGGCGTGGGCGCGCTGGGCAAGCTGCCAGGCGGCTTTCTGGTTCTCACCATACTGCTTCTTCTCGGAGGGATGCCAGCCGATGGCCGTCGGATAGAAAAGAACCTCCGATCCCTGAAGGGCGGTCAGTCTGGCTGCCTCCGGATACCATTGGTCCCAGCAGATCAGCACACCGAGATCACCCGTGCTGGTCTTCCAATTCCGGAATCCAAGATCCCCCGGAGTGAAGTAGAATTTCTCGTAGAAGAGAGGATCATCGGGGATATGCATCTTTCGGTACTTGCCGAGATACTTCCCATCGGCCTCGATGATGGCCGTGGTGTTGTGATAGAGGCCGGGTGCCCGACGCTCGAAGAGGGAGGCGATAAGGACCACTCCCAGCTCCTTGGAAAGCTGACCGAGGAATTTTGTCGAGGGACCCGGGATCGGTTCCGCTAGCTTGAAATACTCATGATCTTCGCTCTGGCAGAAGTACTCGCTGAGAAAGAGCTCCGGCAGACAGACAACCGTCGCCCCTTTCTCAGCAGCCTCCCGGATCAGGCGATCCGCCGTGATGAGATTCTCCGAGGGGGACGCGACGCAGCGCATCTGAATGAGTCCCACGCGGAGCGATGATCCGGAGACTTTCTTCCCCTTCTTCACTTTTTTAGCAGGGGATTTTGCGTTATCCTTTTTGGACGTTTTGGAAGATTTCAAAGGCTTGGGTGTTTTGGCTTTCTTTGGCACCCCTCTCTGCTACCCAATAGTGGTTCAATGAAAAAGACACTTTTCGCCCTAACCACCACCTTGTCCACCACCTTGACCACCACTTTCTGCATGGCCCCCGGTATCGCGGGTGCCTCCTCCCCCTCCGATCCGGTCAAGGACATCCGTATTACCCTTCACACTTCTAAGGGTGACATCCATGCCACCATGTACGCCAGCAAGGCACCGATCACAGTCGCCAACTACCTCAACCTTGCTCGCCGTGGCTTCTATGACGGCATCACCTTCCACCGCGTCATTCCTGATTTCATGATTCAGGGTGGCGATCCGACCGGCACCGGCATGGGCGGTCCCGGATACAAGTTTGCCGACGAGTTCGCCCCAGGTCTTAAACATGATCGGCCAGGACTCTTCTCCATGGCAAATGCAGGCCCCGGCACGAATGGCAGTCAATTCTTCATCACCCATGTGCCGACTCCCTGGCTCGATGGGAAACACGCAATCTTCGGTGCCGTCGATGGCCCCAAGGATCAGGAGGTCGTGAATGCAATCAAGCAGGGTGACAAGATCACCAGCATCGAGATCATCGACTCACCCGAAGCACTCTTTGCCGCTCAATCCGCTCAGATCGCAGCCTGGAACAAGGTGCTCGCGAAGTAAGAGAAAAAGAGTCTTTCAGAGTCTCAGGAATTCAAAGAGAGGCGTTGGCAGAAATAGCCAACGCCTTTTTTATTTCACCGTGAAGCTGGACGTCTCCTGAGGTGCCGGCAAGAATTGGGAGTTTCCACTCTGATTAGCGGCCAGGACAACCGTGCCCCGTCCCGTCAGGGTGAGGGTATTACCCCAGATCGTTGCGGGTCCAGACTTCACTGAGACAGTCACAGTTTGACCCGAGGAAGCTGTCGGTAGAGTGATTGGGACCTTTTTGTTCTTGGCATAGGTCATCGTGGGAATCGGGACAAAGGGGGTGATGCTTTGGGGAGCGCCGATCGTGACGGTCTGCGTGACCGGAGTCGCCGCTGTATATTCGGAGTTGCCTCCTTGGGTAGCGGTCACGATAGCAGTTCCCCAACCAATGATGGTGGCGGTGTTACCCGAGATGCTCAGAACGTTGGGAGCGCTGCTCGAGAAGGAGACCGGCAAACCTGATGAAGCCGTGGCATAGAGAGTGAAGGGAGCATTTGTGGTCGTGAGTATGGCCACTGGGGAAAAATTGATGCTTTGGGAAGCCTGGGTGACGGCAAAGCTTGTGGTCACCTGCGGGGCCGGAAAGTAGTTCCAATTTCCGGATTGGTTGGCGGCAATGACCACAGTGCCGACTCCCGTCAGGGTTACTTTGTTGCCTGTAATCGTTGCCGGGCCGGAAATCACGGAAAGTTCGACGGGCAGACCCGAGGAAGAGGTTGCATTGACCCAGAAGGCGGAGGGACTATAGGCCACCGGGGCAAGAGATGGGAGAGTGATACTCTGCGAATTCGTAGGAGTCGGAGTGGGGGAGGGTGAAAAATTTGGAACGGGTGTTGAATTCGGAGAAGGAGTGGGCGACGGAATTCCAAGGGAGGTATTGACCAAGGCAAAGTTGAAGTAACTCTTCGCTGTGATTGCCACGACATTGGTGAGACCGGAGGGAGGGGTCATCGTGCCGTTGCCCGAAGTGACGATCGTAGAAAAACCGTTTATAGCGTCGCCCCAGAATGCCAAGGTCCCGTCTTTCTTTAGTGCCAAGGAATAATCTCCTCCTGCGGCTATCGCTATCACATTGGAAAGCGAGCCCGGCACATTGGTTTCGCTATACGTGTCATTCCCCCAAGCCTTCACGGTTCCGTACTCGGTAAGAGCCATGAAATGATTGGCCCCTGCGGAGACCGCCACGGCATTGGTGAGATCGCCTGGGGGTGTCGGAGAGAACCAAAGGCCGCCCCATTCGGCAACGCTTCCATCGCTCTTCAAAGCCATCGAACTATAGTCGCCGGCCGATATAGCGATCACATTGGACAGACCGGGAGGGACGTTAATCTGGCCATAATAATTCTGTCCCCAGGCCGTCACTGTTCCATCGTTGTGGAGGGCGAGGTCATGCGTTGCTCCTGACGCGATGGCGACAATGTTCGTGAGACCGGAGGGGAGTGATTGTGATGTCGGGTCCAGGAGGTTGATCACCGATCCGTCACTTTTCAGAACAAGTTCGTCACCTCCCAACGACATGGCCACCACGTTGGAGAGGCTCGGAGGCTGATTCGTCTGGCCATAGCTGTTTTGCCCCCAAATGATGACCGATCCATCAGACCTCAGGGCGCCCGCATTATTGTAACCAGCGATCACGGCCCAAGCGTTGGTGATCCCTGAAGGGGGAGAAGTAATGCCTAAGCTAGCGGATCCCCAACCGACGATTTGGGTGCTGGAGTATATCGGCACGAGGAATGTCCCTCCCGACTGGACATTTGATCCAGAGCTATCGGTGACGCTCAGCGAATAGTATCCGCCCTGCTCATATTGGGGACTATTCAGGACGAGTGAGGAATTGGTGGCCCCGGCAATGGGACCGTTATTGAAACTCCACTGAAAGGTAAACGGCCCCTGCAGACCCCAGGTACTGCCGCTGAGGGTGACATTCATCCCCGGAGAGAAATCTACGAACATCCCCTGATCGACCGACACGAAGGCCGGGTTCACCGTGATGACGGCTCCGGAACTGGTCAACGAGGAAATGGGATTCGAGACAAGGACATCGTAATAGGTTCCGGAGGCATCATGAGGCAACGGCGGAGTCACGTAGAGGGATGAAGTCGCTCCTGCGATCGAAATGCCATTGGAACGCCACTGATAAAAGATGGGGGCGCTTCCACCTGCCACGACCTGAAGGGTTGCCGTGGTGCCGTTATCGATGGTCGAACCGACGGGTTGGATGAGGATCGAGGGAACTGAGTTGAATGCAGGATTCTGCAAGCCAATGTTGAATCCCGATCCTGATTGGACATTCACCATGCTGAAGAAAGAAGCGGGGGAGTTCGACTGCCAGGTGTCCCAATTGATGACCGTGCCGTCATTGAGAAGTGCTGTCGCGGTGTTGCCCGCTTGGGTAACCCCCACCGCATTGGTAAGTCCCGCGGGGACATTTGTATGATCCCCCCACGTCACCACGGACCCATCCCCGCAAAGGGCGATGCTCATCTCCTGATCGGCGGCGACCGAAACAACATTCGAGAGGCCTTGGGGAACGTTGGCGACCCCGGATAGGAGATTATTTCCACCCCATGCCGTGACGGTGCCATCCTCAATCAAAGCAAGCGAATGGTAGGTTCCGGCCGCGATGGCGACGACATTGCTGAGGCCCCTGGGGACATCAACTTGTCCGTACTCGTCATCACCCCATGCCGTGACGGTGCCATCACTCTTGAGTGCCATGGAAAATGCCGTAGTTGCATAATAGGTACTGCTTGGGATAACTCCTCCGGCTGCAATCGCGACCACATTGGAAAGTCCAACCGGAATATCGATCTCCCCCCTGCTGTTATCACCCCATCCGATGACCATTCCGTCGCTCTTGAGTGCAAGAACGTGAGACTCCCCTGCCGAGACCGCGATCACGTTGGTAAGTCCCGACGGCACATTGGTCTGCCCGTAAGTATTGTCTCCCAGAACCGAGACTGTGCTGTCGGCATTCAGGATGGCGGAGACACTACCCCGGGCACTCATACTCACCACATTGGAAAGCGATGGAGGGATGAATGGAGCATTGCTCCCCGCCGCGATGAGTGTGGCATCGCCGTATCGTGGGATCACCCAGGAGGTGCAGTGGGAGGTGTTCCCCAGACCATCGTCGACGGTGACAGCATAAACTCCGGCATCTGATTGCTGGACGTTGGTCAGGGTGAGGGTGCCGCCGGTAACCCCGGGCAATGAAACACCATCCTTTGACCAAGTGAATGTGTAGGGTTGGAAGCCTCCGGGTGTGACGCTTAATTGGGCACTCTCTCCGAATGAGGGAAAGATTTGGGGCGGCAGGTAGGGTTGCTGGGTCAGGGAGACCGTGTAGGAACCGAGGCAGTCATAGGTGGTGTAGCCGGTGGGTGGATTGTTCGTGGGGGATCCGGTTCCCGAGCTGTAAACCCTCAGGTAATAGTTGCCCAATGGAAGGGGAATTGTCGCCGCAACATCGGTCCTCTCCGAGGGATCAAGATGGCTGATCAATGCACCGTTTGAGTTCAGGACATCAACGGCCACATCAAGGGGATCGTTCCATGGCATCTCGGCAGGACGAACGGGGGAGACTGAGAGTTGTATCTGCGGGTAGGAGTTCGAAAAGGAGTAGTAATCGACATCGGTGTTCCTGACGATCACTCCGGATCCCGTCAGCATGATCCCGTTTGTTGCAAGGGGGATGGCCGTTACGATCGTGTTACTTGAGTAGTCGGAGCGGAAGTTGAGTTTTCCCGCGATGATTCCCACCTGATCCTGAGGGTTGTTGGCATCATAGTATTGCCCGCTCGACCATTGGGAAACGCTCTTGCCGTAGGAGTCACCCATGATCGGGCCCCAAGAGCTAGCACCGCTTCCATGGCCGGCATAATAATGACCTTGGATCGAGAGATTGGTGTCCAATGTCGCGTCGTGTGTCAGTCCCATGTTGTGCCCCACTTCATGGGAGGCGGCTTCCCCGATGTATGAGGGATTGGTGGAGAGATTGTCGAAGAAGACAAACGCCGGGGAATATTTCTTGGCATAGTTGTTCGTGCCATAGACCCCGATATAGGCGACTCCCCCTGATTCCTGAAAGGGAAGGCTGGACCCGTTGGTCTCGATACTTCGCGTGATCAGAGCAGTCGCCACACGGTTGTTCGCTAAGGAAGCCGGCTTCTCTGTAGTGACATCAACATTAAAGGGGCGGTAATGCTCCGAGACACGCTCCCAGATATCCACGATCATTTGCTGTTCGGTGGCGTTGAAAGTGGCGGGATTGCCATCCAAGTCAAAGGGTTGGCACGCATAGCGGGCAGCATGATGAAGATTCCATGCGGTGCCGGTGACGACCTGCCCCGAGAAATTGAGGTAGATGACATTCGGAGCGCCGGGCTTACTATGGCGGATCGGGGGTGATGTGATCGGCACCGTAGCGGGAAATGGTACCGCCGCAGGAGAGCGGATAACACTTGAATCACTGATGCTTGGCAAATTGCTTTGAGTGAAGGCATGGGAGGCTGCTACCGGAGTGGTTGAAGTCGTTGAAACCGTGGAACGGGTCACAGAACTCTTCGAGTCGAGGGGTATCGGGCGGGAAGCCCTAATAGATGGCTTTACATAGGCACTTTCGGGAAGTGGGGGAATGCATGTGTAGAAGAGAGAGCCCTCGGGATCAGCGTGGAGTGACGAGATATCCGCCCTGGGAACCTGCATCGCAGCTAGTTGCAGGAGGACACGCTGCTGAAATTCGGGCTTCAATGCTTGTAACTCGGACTTAAAGCGGCCAGAAGGAATGTCTGCTAAAGTGACTGATCCATTGCCTCCAAAGAGAGTCTCCTTCTGGGCCCTTTGTTGTGTGCTTGATGAGCTCACTAAAACGGAAGCATTTCGGGCGGCGATCGGGGGAGCGGTTGGCACGGCAGCGGATACCCCTTGGTTTCCTCGACTTGTCACTGTGGGTAGCGATGAGGATCCGGGGGGAGATCCATTAGAGAGGAGATCTGGAGTTGCCGAAACTTCTTCACCTTTATTCAGAGGTGCCTTGGCTAGAGTGGTGGGCGTTTTTCCCGTCTTGGGCACTCCTAAAATCATGAAGACCACAAGAACCGCAAAGCAGAGTAAGGCAGCGATCTTGAAAGACCTTTTCATGGTTTAAGAAAAGCTTAGATCACCACAAAAACAAGCGATGAAATTCAAATAAGCCGCCTTAAAATGGGGATGAAATTCCCTAGTCAGATCAAAGACCCACACTACCCGAACCGAAGTTCGTCTGAGGCGGTGTATAATCGGGAGGTAAAGAGGTTCCCGGAGCAGTAATGGAATTGGTGCTCGTGTAAATGAAAGGATCGGTTGACATGCTCAAGGTCGTCAGGTTTGTTCCGTTTGCAAATGTAAGAGTGGATCCGGTTGCATATGTAACGGTCGATGTTAAGTCCACGTTTTCGCCATTGTTCACTACGAGTGATCCACCATTCACAACAGTGACTCCAGTGTAATTATTGCTTCCTGCGAAGATTATACTGCCGGAACTCATACCCGCTCCACTTGTTGTGCTACCATCTGTTGAGGTGGAGTTATTCGAATTGCCAGCCGTAGAACTGGACTTCGGAGTTGCCTTAGGCTTGGGCGTGGTTGCAGGTTTGGGTGTGGGCTTAGCCTTGGGAGTTGGGGTTGGTTTCGGAGTAGGCTTTGGATTGGTTGCTGGCTTTGCGGTGATGGCAGGAGCGAGCTTCGATGCATTTGCCTGATGCGACAAAGTAGTCAAGGCGTTTGTCAAAAGAGGAGCATTGGCATTTTTGGGGCCGCCTTCAGTCGCTTCTACCGAATCGAGGGCCTCATCCATCAGATCAAGGGAAGCGGAATCCAGATTGGTTTCCGTGGCTGCTGGAACCTTAAAACCAGATGACTGTTTTAGGGGGGTTGCGATAAGCGAGGGCATTGCGTTCATGCAGAGAGCAATGATCAGAAGGAATAGCCGATTTATGCATTCCGTTATGCGTGGCGAGAAATCCATGAGAACGTTTTTTTCTTACTCCATGACTTCTCATGGTGCAACAAAAAAAGCGCAGCATGCTTCGCTTACAAAGAGAGAAGCTTCGCAATGCTTAAAGGGTGCCAAAGCCTCAGACGAAAATTTTCGGACAAAATGTCTACAGACTCCGAAATCAGGCACTTCTTACTCAGGAGCAGTTGGCGGAAAAGGCGGATATCAGCCGTCGATATGTTCAACTGATCGAGGCCAGCAGTTATACCCCGACCATCGAGGTGGCGGCTAAACTCAGGATTGCTTTCAATGTGACTTGGGAAGAGCTGATGAAGGGGCTTTAGATTGGCCTCCCAACGCTACTCTTAAAGCCTGAGTCCTAAAACACTGCGGGCTTTCCCTCTTGGAGAATTCGAATCTTTTCATCAAGCCCAAGTGAGCGGGCATGACCCAGGAGGCGATCGGGTGGTTCTGCCATCGGCTCGAAGCCAAGCCGGAAGGTACCGTAATGCATTGGAATCATAAGACGAGCCTTGAGCGCAGTAAAGGCACGCAGGGCCTCCTCGGGATTCATGTGGACGTCCCGTCCCGTAGGGGCGTCGTAGGCGCCGATGGGAAGCAAGGCAATATCGATCTTGGAGCGATCCCCGATCTCCGCAAACCCCTCAAACCAGGCACTATCTCCGCAGTGGTAAATAGTACGTCCCCCATACTCGATCAAAAATCCACCGAAGCCACGATGCCGGTCATGGATCACTCTGGCACCCCAGTGCTGGGCAGGTGTGAGGGTGATCCGGAGCGATCCCAACTCGGTGGTCTCCCATCGCTTTAATTCCTGCACTCGATTGAACCCCAGCCCCTGAACAAGACCCCCGACATACTCTGGAACGATAATGGGCTGATCGGAGGCGACGGTGCGAAGGGTCTTCTTATCAAGGTGATCGAAGTGGGCATGACTGACCAAGACGAGATCAATCGCGGGCAGTTCATGGATCTTTAATCCTGGCTCCTTGAGACGCTTCACGACCTTAAGCCACTTGGCCCAGTTCGGATCGATGAGGATGGAATGCTCCGGCGTCTGGATCAGGAAGGAAGCATGGCCGATCCAGGTAATCCCTATCTGACCCGGCAATAACTCGGGGAGCGGTGCCGAGGCCGCCGCGACTTCGCGCGGTGAGAAGAGCGAGGGGATGATGACCTCGGTGAGGAAGTTCCGTCTGTGCCATCCCTCCCCCAACTTCATTGAGACATGGTGCTCGGGTTTGGTCTTGCTTTTCACTTTGGTTCCCCCGGTCACCCGTTTCCTGATCTCTTGGGTGCCTTTGAGAAGAAGTTTTTTGACCATGGTTCAACCTAAAGTGTTTATACAGGGTGAATGATTCGGGGCGAAAAGCAAAGATTGCGTGAGAAAATGAAAAAACTAGCCCTCGAGTCGCCGGCTGGGGATCCCCTGCCAATGACTCGCCTGATCATGACTCTCGATGCATGGCATCAATCTCGAAACATCCTGATGTACTCCCCGTTGACCGATGAGCCCGACCTGATGGTGCTCGCCGAGGAGCAGGAGGAATCCTGCAGGAACTTTTTCTTCCCAAAAATCGAGGGAGACGAGATCGCCATTTACCGACGACTAGCGGATAGCGGTTGGATTCCCGGCCCCTTCGGTCTGAATGAACCGGATCCCGGATCGTGGAAAGAGGCTTCGAAAGATGAGATCGACATGGTCCTTGTTCCCGGGGTTGCCTTTGATAGGTCAGGGGGGCGACTCGGTCGGGGGAAGGGATTTTATGATCGCCTGCTGGGCCAGCCTGGCTTTAGGGCGCTAAAGATCGGGATTGCCTGGCCCTGGCAGATCGTGGAATCAGTCCCGACTGAATCACACGATATGAGGATGGATCTCATCCTGACAGGAAGAGACGCCCATATTCCTGAAGGGAGCAGGTTGGACAAGTTAGGAGAAAGAGAGTAATCCCTGTGAGCATCCATGGCCTATACCGATAACAATTTCCCAACCCGCTTTCAGAAACAGCTCTGCTGGTCAGCACTGACGGCTCTCGCAGGATTGGCTATCGTGGCCGTCATTATCCTTGCGGGATGGTGCGTGGTCTCGGCTTGCGGATATCTCAAGCCCGTGCTCACCCCGATCGCCATCGCTGCGGTCCTGGCTTATCTGCTGACCCCGGTCGTGGGACTGCTCTGCCGGTGGAACTTCCGTCGCACTTGGGCCGTGATTCTGGTCTTTGCACTGTTCATCGCGGGATTGGTACTCATTGGCATCACGATTGCACCCGCGCTTGAGCATCAGGGAAGCATCTTCGCAAGCAAACTTCCCGCCTACAGCCAAAGCATCTCGACACTCGCCAAACAATCGGCGTCGGAACTCCAGAGACTGGCTGCCCTCCGGGCATCATCGCCGGCACACAGCTCCCCCTTACAGGAACTCACCCCAGAGAGCATCAAACTCTACGGTATTGAACTCGCTAACAATGGCATCGCTTGGTTGCAGGAAAAGCTCCCCTCCATCGCCTCCGCCTCCGGAACTTTCCTGCAAAAGAGCATAGGGGGGGTCTTCGGCATCCTCGGTTTCCTGCTTAGCCTTATCCTTGTCCCGGTCTTCCTCTTTTTCTTTCTTCTTGAGTCTCCAAAGATTGGCTCCAACTGGAGCAGATACCTCCCCCTCAGATCATCCCCTCTTAAGGAGGAGATCGTCTCCCTCTTCAATGAGATCAATGATTATCTGATTCATTTCTTCCGAGGACAACTTCTGGTCAG
>CAINEX010000139.1 GCA_903847935.1 uncultured Spartobacteria bacterium
CGTCAACCTTGCCTATGCCGGGATCAGCCTGCTCTTTGCCTTGGCACTTCGCATGGTTCCGGGGGCTGATGCTCAGGAACAACTCGGCCACGCCTTTGGATTCCTCCCCCTCTGGCTCCTGTTAACCTGCGGCATCCTCGTTTTTGCCTTCAGGAAGCATCTCCGACTCCTCACCACCCGCACTCCTGAATCGGGGACATGATCCTTGCCTTCCACAAACCCTACGGCGTTCTCTCTCAGTTCTCTCCCGATGGTTCCCTGCACCGGACATTGGCCGAGTTCGGTTTTCCAAGAGACGTCTATCCCATCGGCCGTCTCGATGCTGACTCAGAGGGATTGCTCCTTCTCAGTGATGAGGTTGGTCTCAACACCCGGTTGCTTGATCCCAAGTTTGGCCATGCCCGACGTTATTGGGCGCAGGTCGAGAGAATCCCCTCGGAGGAGGCCCTTGAGAGATTGGCGGCCGGGATCTCCATTCAGGATCAGAGGACCAGTCTTAAAACGAAAACCCGCCCCTGCAGGGCATGGCTTCTAGATCCTCAGCCTGATATTCCGCCACGCGATCCACCGATCCGCATCCGCAAGAGTGTTCCCGATTGCTGGGTCGGGCTTGAACTCACCGAGGGGAAAAACCGCCAAGTTCGGCGGATGACCGCGGCGATCGGCCACCCGACACTCCGCCTGATCCGTATGAGTATCGGTAATTTTTTACTTGGGGAGATTGCCTCAGGAACTTGGAGGGAGTGTAATGCCGAGGATAGAGGAATGATCTTTCAACAGATATGAAGCTCGCACTCTCCTTTCTCGGATTGCTCCTCATGACGATTGATCCCGCCCCCGCATGGGCGGATGCTTCGGCAATTTCGGTTCATGGCATTCTTCTTCATCCGGAAAGCACCCTTATTCCGTCTCCTCAAGGCTTCACTGGGGAGCAGTCAAAAAACATGAAAGATTCGGCCTTCCCTGCTCTGGTTGTTGAAGCGAAGCCACTTTCGTTCCTCGATCCCCAGATCCTGATCGAAAAGTATGTGATTGGGGCACACTTCGTCTCAGCCCTTTGGAAGGGTGTTTCGGAGACGGTTCCTCACCAGCGGAATGTGCTGATCGTGGAATCGGATTATGCAGTGATCGTCGATTATCTCTACGGCGAGGGGGAGTTTATCGTGAAACGCCTGATAAACTTGCCCTTCGGCCCCGCATTTTCGCAACCAAGCATCGATTCCGAAGGCGCCGGATACCTCTCTTCTTCCTCTGACGAAGGAAAGTCGTTCCGCTTTCAATCTCTCACAACCGCAACGGTTACTCTGACGCCCGATTCTCGCAGCAAGGGGGTTACCTTCTCCACCCAGTCAAAATTACCAACCCCCGTGACGACGATCATCCTGGCTGGGAAGGGTGAAAAGTTGCCCAAGGTGGACTATGTTAAGGCGGTCAACCCCATGGTCGTGAAGCTCAAGGTGACCTTCGCAGATGGGCGGACCGACGAAGTCGCGATGGCCTGGGAGGCCCGCCCGCTTCACATTGGGAAGAGCGAGTTCAATGGATGGGCGGCCGTCCTTAGTCATGGTCCGGGCACTCCCGGAGAAGAGAGTTCAATCGAGATCAAATAATGACTCAATGTGCAACCTGCCCTAGAAAACCTGATGACATTGCTTAAGGGATCATGACGCCTTCTGCCTAAGAAAAAACCCTATTCCAAAAGGCTCTCCCTTATGTTCAAAGACAAGAAAGTTGTTGTCGTGATGCCGGCCTTCAACGCGGCCAAGACATTAATTCAAACCCATGCAGAGATCATTGAGCAGGGAATGGTGGATCTGATCGTTCTGGTAGACGACGCTAGCCACGATGATACGGTCGGGATCGCTTCAACTCTAGAGCTCGTTAAGATTCACGTCCATCCGACGAATCGAGGCTATGGCGGGAATCAGAAGACCTGCTACCGGTTGGCTCTCGAGGAAGGGGCCGACATCGTCATCATGATTCACCCCGACTATCAGTACACGCCGAAGCTCATTCCGGCGATGGCCTCCATGATTGGAAATGGCCTCCACCAGTGCGTGATCGCTTCACGGATTCTTGGGGGCAATGCCGTGAAAAACGGGATGCCGTGGTGGAAGTATGTTTCTAACCGAATCTTGACACTGCTCGAGAATGCCCTTCTCAGTGTGAAACTCTCCGAGTACCACACTGGCTACAGGGCCTTCTCCCGTGACTTGCTTCTCCGACTCCCCTTCGAAAGGAACTCCGATGATTTCGTCTTCGATAACCAGATGTTGGCGCAGATCATCTGGGCGGGATATTCGATCGGGGAGGTGAGTTGCCCGGTAAAGTACTTCCCCGAGGCCTCCTCGATCGGTTTCACAAGGAGCATCAACTATGGGTTGGGTTGTGTTGCGACATCACTCCGATTCCGCCTCGCTAGAATGGGATTGATCGGATCCCGGCATCTTGAGGATTGCCGGAATCCCTGATCGCTTCCCTCCTTCTGAAAGTTGTCCCCTTCAAGAACAATGAGGTTCCTGCAACGATCCCCTGAAGCCGTCCTATGCATGATTGCCGGGATCCTCACGCTCATGGGGTCCTTCTGGTGGATGTGCCGCTATGATGACGATGTCAACTTCCTCACCCGGCGCGGTTCAGCGGAGTGGATCCTCAGGGATAACCCGCGCATCATGGCGGTACGTGATCAGATTGAGGAGAAAACCACTTTTCGGCGCACTTTCGACCTGAATCATGTTGACCCCGATGCCAATTTAAAATTTTGCGCTTTCAAACACTGCAACGTGGTACTCAATGGCTCGACCATTTGGGATGTTGATAAGGAACTTCGCTGGAAAGAAGAGGTGAGGTTGCCGATTTGCAAGTGGCTTAAACCCGGGACGAACGAGATCACTGTGACGGTCTTCAATCATAGTGGTCCACCGGCGCTTTGGTTGGAAATGAAGAATGGCCCCCTGAGGCTTGTATCTGATGCGACTTGGGAGTCCTCCTTCGGGGGACTGCTCTGGAGCCCTTCGCGCCTGGCGGATAGCCCCATGGCGGATCGGATAGCGGAACCCGTTGAATTTTTGAACCCCTCAAAATCGATGGTCAAAAAGATGCCGGTACTTTTGATGTGGTATGCGATCTCTCTAGCCGTCGTGTTGATGGGTATGAAGTTTCTACAACGTCCTCCCTTAAAAGGTGTTTTCGGGAATCCAGCCGTGCTAGTTACCTGGATCACGGGTTTTTTTTATCTCCTGCTCTTGTTCCATAACAACGACCTGCTACCGGACTTTTACGGATTCGATGGGGATGGTCACAAGGATTACATCGCGTTCATTCAGGAGCGTCACATCCTTCCGTTGGCATCCGAGGGATGGCAGATGTATCAGCCACCACTCTATTACCTGATCTGTGCAATTCTGCTCTCCATCTTTCATCATCTGATATCACAGCATGAGGGGGTTGTGCTGGTTCGCTTCTTGGGAGGCGCGGAGGCGATCGCACTCGTCATCCTTGTCGCGGGGTGTTTGCGGATCCTCTTTCCGCGAAAGATTGGAACTCAGGTTGTGGGATTGTTACTCGCGGCGGCGCTTCCCTCGGTTCTTTATCTCGCCCATTACGTCAGCAACGAGTTAATGGCATCGCTTTGGATCAGTGCCGCAATCCTCTGTTGCCTGAAAATCCTCAAGCAGACTTTTTTTTCAGTGGGGATGCATCTCCTGTTGGGCCTTGTTCTTGGACTCGCTTTGCTGAGCAAGAGTTCGGCGGTTGTTGCGGTACCCGTCTTTGCGGGAACGCTTTTGCTCAAGCTATTTCAGTCTTCCCGTTCCTCACCCAGAGACTGGTTGATCGTCACTGCCCTCCCTTTGCTGGGAATCCTGCTCATCTGTGGATGGCATTACTGGCGTGTATTCAGCCATTTTGGATTACCCTTCATCGGAAACTGGAATCCCATTTCCGGAAATCACTGGTGGCAGGACGAGGGTTACCGCACGGCGGCATGGTACTCCGGGTTCGGTCAGGTCCTCAGGACCCCTTTTCTTGGGTCTTGTGGGGGGTTTTTTAACGGACTCTACGCCACGCTCTTTGGAGACAGTCTCACGGGAGGTCAGGCCGACCTGCTGCATCGCCCTCCCTGGGATTACGAATTGATGGGCAGTGGTTATTTCATTTCACTTTTCCCACTCTTGATCGTCTCGATGGGACTCATCCTTCAATCGTTGAGATTCATCAGGCTCCCCTCGTTGGAGTGGTTCCTCATGCTGGGACTAGCAGGTGCGTATGCCTTTTTGCTCCTCTACATGACTGTGGTAGTGCCCACATGGTCCTCTGCCAAGTCCTTCTATGCCCTTCAGGCGTTGGTTCCTTTTTGTGCCTTTGGCGCTGCCGGGTGGGAGTGGGTAAAGTCCCATGTGGGAGGGCTTTTGGCCATTGTGTTGGTCTCACTGCTGGGCCTGTGGGTTCTTAATAATGCGGCTACCTACTGGATTGATCCCGCATCCACACAGTCCCTCCTGATGAAGGGCGTCGGTTACGGAGCGGCTTCGGAATGGCCTAAGGCCCGATCGGAAATAGCCCGTGCGGTCAGCTATCATCCGACCTCATCGGAGGCGCTTTTGTTTTTAGGATTCGTGGATTCAGCTCTCGGTGACGCCAAGAGCGCTGAAAAAAACTATCTTGCTGCACTGGAATACAAACCCTCAGATGCCCAGATCCATGTTCTCCTTGCAGACTTACTCGAGCAATCCGCTCGCATCCGTGAGTCGATCGATCATCTCAGGCAGGCAATCCGGCTGGAGCCCGAACTTCCCGACGCCTGCAATGAGTTGGCGAGATTCTTGATGACGTATGAAGGATCCTCGATTGAAAAATCCGGGGAGGCTCTTGGGCTGGCAATGCGGGGGTGCGAACTTACCCAGTATCGTAATCCGGTCGCCATGTTGGGATTGGCGAACGCCTACAGCTTGATCGGCAACCGTAAACTGGCTCTCACGACCGGATCAGATGCCCACAGGACCCGAGGTGACATATGTGTCAGCCAAAACAACTCGCAGGGGGCGGTTGACGAATACAGGCAGGCCCTCGAACTGGATCCCTCCAATTCCAGGGCACGTAGGAATCTTGATCAGGCGATCGCATGGTTAAATAATCAAGCACTTGCTCCAAAATGAGAACGGACGTCATCCTTCCCCCCTCATGAGCAATCGGGAATTGTCATCTGCCATGAATGACGATGGGGCGCGATTTTCACTCCTCATCTGCCTTGGCCTGATTGCACTTGTTGCGGGGATCTATGCCCAGACCCTCGGACACGACTTTCTCAACTACGATGACAACGAGTATGTGATCGAAAATCCGATAGTCCTTCAGGGGGTGACTCTTGCGGGGGTAAAGTATGCGTTCGGTTCAATTTGTGAAGTGAATTGGGTACCCACGACCGTCCTGGTTAATATGCTCGACTGTCAATTGTACGGGACCTGGGCCGGTGGTCACCACCTGACCTGCTTCCTGCTGCACGCCTTGGGATCAGTGCTCTTATTTCTCTGGCTCCGCAAGATGACGGGATGCCTCTGGAAGGGGGCTCTGGTTGCCGCCTTGTGGGCTGTCCACCCACTTCGTGTGGAATCGGTGGCCTGGATCGCTGAAATGAAGGATGTCCTGAGCGGTGTCTTCTTTTTCCTGACCTTGATGGCCTATACCGATTACACGCGAGGAAGGACGCTGGCGCGCTATCTCCTCGTGATGGTCCTGCTGGCGCTGGGCCTCATGAGCAAGCCGATGCTCGTGACGGTTCCCTTCCTCCTGCTTCTGCTCGATTACTGGCCTCTCCGGAGCACACCGCGCGTGCGACTATCCCTCCTGCTTGCGGAAAAGCTACCACTCCTCGCCCTCTCTCTGATCTCGTCGTTGGCCACACTCTGGGGGCAGAAAGGAGCCATCGGAGCCATGAGCAACATGCCGCTCGCTCTGAGGATCGAGAATGCCATCCTCGCCTACGGCGACTACCTCAGGGAGATGCTCTGGCCCTTTGGTTTGGCCCTTTACCACCCGATTGATCCTAAGGGGCCGAACGTGTGGGAGGTAGCCTTGGTCTTCCTGGCGCTCGCAGCCATCACTCTTTGGGTACTCCGAGCGCGCGTGAAGCGACCCTGTCTGCTGGTGGGTTGGTTCTGGTACCTGGGGATGCTCGTCCCCGTGATCGGACTGCTGAAAGTTGGCAGTCAAGCCTACGCGGATCGCTACACCTATCTTCCGTCGATCGGAATCCTGATCGCCATTGTTTGGGGAGTTGACGGAATAGGGAGGCAGGATGGAGGTTGGATTGTTAGGTGGCTACATACGACAACCTTCCGAGCGCGCAGGATCACCATCATTCTCTCGCTCTTGATCGCGGGCCTGACTCTCCTCTCCTGGAAGCAGACCCGTCGCTGGGCCAACAGCGCTACACTCTGGCAGGAGACGCTCGACTCCATCGGTGAGAATGACAAGGCCCTGATGAACCTCGGCGAGGTCCTCATGCAGCAGGGCAAAATCAAGGAAGCGGAGGGGTTTTTCCGAAGGGCCCTGCTCATTGATCCTTCAAGTCGTGGATCTCTTTCCAATCTCGCCGCAACGCTCTCCCTTCAGGGGAGGAATGAGGAGGCCATGCAGATCTTCCGTGAGTTGATCCACCTGGATCCCGCGGATAGCGGTCCACACAACAATCTGGGATCCATTCTGATGGGGCAGGGAAAGTACGAAGAGGCCACCTCCGAGTTCCGCCAAGCCGTCGCGATCGATGGAAATCCGCAGGCCAGCTGCAATCTTGCCACCTGCTTGATGCGGGAGGGGCTCCTGGACGAGTCAGAAGCCGAGTTTCGGAATCTCCTCAAGTCCAATCCCGTCTCACCGATGGCGCACAATAATCTGGGCAGTCTTCTCATGAGCCAAGGTCGTCTCCAAGAGGCCATCGCTGAGTTCCGACAGGCGCTCACGATCGACTCCGCCTACCCCAGCGCAAAGACGAATCTTGATCAGGCTCTAAAGAGGCAGGAAGCGCTCCGGTAAGGCAGCCCATGAAATTCTCCACGTCGCCCCATGACTTCCGCCCCATGACCCCTTCTTCCTCCTCGGGCATCTGGCGCGCTCCCCTGATCTGCCTTGGATTGATTGTGCTGGTCTTCGCGATCTACGGGCAGACCCTCCGGCATGGGTTTCAGAACTTTGATGATCCGCTCTTTGTGACGGAAAACCCCGTCATCCAGAAGGGGATCACCTTGGAGGGGTTGAAGTACGCCGCCACCGCCATCTGCGATGAGAACTGGCATCCCTTGACCATCCTGACTCACATGGCCGACTGCCAATTATACGGCACTTGGGCCGGCGGACACCACCTGACCTGCTTCCTGCTGCACGCCTTGGGATCAGTGCTTTTATTTCTCCTGCTACGCAGGATGACGGGGTGCCTCTGGAAGGGCGCGCTGGTGGCTGCTCTCTGGGCCATCCATCCGCTCCGTGTGGAATCGGTGGCTTGGATCGCGGAGCTGAAGGATGTCCTCAGCGGAGTCTTCTTCTTCATGACCCTGATCGCCTACACCGATTACGCGCGAGGAAGGACGCTGCCGCGCTATCTCTTCGTAGTTGTTCTGTTTTCCTTTGGACTCATGAGCAAACCGATGCTCGTGACGCTCCCATTCCTGCTGCTACTCATCGATTACTGGCCTCTTCGGAGTCATCCTGGCGTTCCACTCCCTCGGCTGCTTCTGGAGAAGCTCCCCCTCCTCGGACTCTCCCTGATCTCAGTGGTCTCCACCATTAGGGCGCAGGAGGGGGCTATTGCGATCATGGCTCAGACCTCCATCGGAGATCGATTGGCTGGTGCTTTGGTCGCTTACGGAGTCTACCTCCGCGAGATGTTTTGGCCCCTTGGCCTAGCAATCTTCTACCCGATCCCGCAGGGAGGATTTCCCTGGTGGGAGGTCTCCTTGTCGCTTCTGCTACTGGTTGCAATCACCCTCTGGGTGATCCGGGAGCGTGTGAAGAGGCCCTATCTGATGGTCGGATGGCTCTGGTACCTGGGGATGCTCGTCCCCGTGATCGGCCTGCTCAAGGTGGGGAACCAAGCCTATGCGGACCGCTATACCTACCTCCCGATGATCGGCATTCTCATTGCCTTGGTTTGGGGAGTGGGAGAGTGGAGTCTCTGCTGGAGAGGGACTCTTGGTCCCTACCGGTGGCGATCACTCAGTGCGGTAGGGGCGGTACTTGCGATGGCTCTCATGGCACTCACATCCTTCAGGCAAGTCTCTTATTGGTGTGGAAACGAGAGCCTCTGGGCACATTCCATCGCTACGACCGGACCTAATGAACTTGCGGGCTACGAACTCGCGCTCGCCATCGTGGATGAGGGGAGGCTCGATGATGCCATCCCCCTCCTGAAGCAGGTCCTTCGGATCGGCCCCCGCAATGTCGAGGCCCACTATTGCTTGGGAACGGTCTACCTGAACCAAGGACGTCTTGAGGAAGCGGTTGTTGAGTACCGTGAAGCCCTCCGCCATGGTGAGAAAAAAGAGGCCCGTAGCAATCTTGGCGCGACCCTCTACAAGTTGGGCAGATTTACAGAAGCCGCACAGGAGTTCAGGGAGATCCTCAGGCATCATCCCAGCGACCCCGTCGCTTGCAACGACCTTGGTGGCACGCTTCTCGCACAGGGTGATAAGGATGGCGCGATCGCGATGTACAGGGAGGCCCTACGACTTGACCCTGGCTATCGGCAGGCCCGCTACAACCTCGACAAGGCCGTCCAAGGATCAGGGCAAGCCAAGCCCTGACTTTTTCTCCGAGGAACTCTTTTGACTCAGTCGGCCCGAGGGATCATTTTTAAAAGATACCCCCTATGACCACGACTATCCGGGAACTCACCCCACTCGCGATCCAGAAGTTGGGGGGGCTTGCCGACTTTTACAATGGCAGTGAGGCCAAGCAGGGCTGGGGAAGTTCGGGCTACCGAGGCATGCTGGCCCATTATTACAACCTGATGATCCCGCCCGGATCGTCGGTCTTGGAGATCGGTTGCGGGGACGGGGGCCTGCTTGCACACATCCGAGCGGAGAGACGGGTCGGGCTCGATCTCTCCGAGCGCCGCATCGAGCAGGCGCGCCAGACGGTTCTGGACTGCGAGTTCCATGTCGGGAGCGGTGAATTGCTCGATCTGGAAGAGAAGTTCGACGTCATCATCCTCTCGGAGACGATCAACGAGGCAGCTGATGTGCAGCTGCTCCTCCAAAGAATCCTCGCAGTGAGTCACCCGAAGACTCGGCTCCTGATCAATTTTTTCAACAACCTCTTCCAGCCACTCTCCGCGCTCGCCACCCTACTCCGAGCCAGGGGGCGTCACCTTCCTGCCAACTGGCTCTCCACTTCCGACCTGAAAGAAATTCTTCGCATCTCCGGATGGGAGACCGTCACGACGAACCATCGGATCCTCTTTCCCTTCCAGTTGCGCGGAGTCGATTTCTTACTGAACCGATGCCTTGCCCCGCTCTTCCCGCCGCTCTGCATCACCATCTTCTGCACGGCACGCCCCAAGCCATCACTTGCTGATTTGTTGTCGGAACCGCTCTCCGTATCAGTTCTCATCCCGGCCCGCAACGAGGAGGGGAATATCGAGGCCGCCGTCCTCAGGACCCCCATGATGGGCTCGGGCACCGAGTTGATCTTTGTCGAGGGCCATTCCTCCGACGGGACCTGGGCAGAGATCCAGCGCGTGGCCGCTGCCTACCCTGAGAAGAGGATCACCTGCCTGCGCCAGCGTGGTGAGGGGAAGGGGGACGCCGTCCGCGAGGGATTTGCCGCGGCCACGGGTGACATCCTCATGATCCTCGACGCCGACCTCACCGTTCAGCCCGAGGAGTTACCGAAGTTCTACGACGCCATCGCCTCGGGACAATCCGAGTTCGCCAACGGGGTAAGGCTTGTCTATCCGATGGAGAGGGAGTCGATGCGCTTCCTGAACCTCTGCGCCAACAAGGCGTTCGGACTCATCTTCTCCTGGATGCTGGGCCAACCGGTGAAGGACACCCTCTGCGGCACCAAGGTTCTGCTCAGGAGCGACTACCTCCGACTCGCCGCCGGGAGGAGCTACTTCGGCGAGTTTGACCCCTTCGGCGACTTCGACCTGCTCTTTGGCGCCGGGAAGCTAGGCCTCCGCATCACCGAAATCCCCATCCGCTACCGGGAGCGAACGTACGGCGCAACGAATATCCGCCGATGGCACCACGGGATCCTGCTCTCGCGCATGGTTCTGGCAGCTGCAAAAAAACTAAAATTTATTTAACATTTCTATCTCCTTGCTCTCCAACATTCATCATTGCTGCTCAGTCACCCAAGCAAGCCTGTCGACTGACCTCAATTTCTATGACGAATTATTGGAAAATCTCTACGAATCTGGGAAACCTATCCGTGATCCGCAATGAGTTATCCGGAACGAACTTTCGGCAAGGATTCCTACTCGCTTTGGCGAGTGACATTGATCTGCGTCGCTCTTTTCCTGATGGTCTTTCTGGTCTTTGGGCAGAGCATCCATTACGGCTTTTCCAAGCTTGATGATGATGATCAGAATATCGTCGGAGAGATTCATGTAACAAGTGGCCTCTCACTGAAGAATGCTGCATGGGCATTCTCCCATTGTGAAGTCGATCGATGGATACCGGCTTCCATCATTTCCCATCAGATTGATTGCCAGCTTTTCGGCCTCTGGGCGGCGGGACATCATTTAGTGAGTCTTCTATTGCATGCCTTCGCTTCTGTCGTTCTCTTGTTTGCCCTGCGTTCTCTGACAGGAGCTCTCTGGAGGAGTGCTTGCGTAGCGGGTCTCTTTGCCATCCATCCCCTGAAAGTTGAGCCTGTGGTCTGGATCAGTGCGCGGAATGAGTTGCTCTGCGGCCTCTTCTTCCTCCTCGCGATTTGGGCCTATGCCCACTATGTACGACGACCCAAGATCCGACGCTACCTCTTGGTAGCTCTCTTTTTTACTCTTGGCCTTGTAAGCAAACCGATGATCATCACATTGCCATTGGTTCTTCTCTTGCTTGACTACTGGCCGCTTCAGAGAATGCAACGCGCCGGGACGATTCGTGACTGGCACCCATTGATCATCGAAAAGCTTCCGCTTCTCTTGCTCTCTGTTGTATTTGCTTTTCTCACGGTTTATTTTCAAGACACTTCGGGCACACCTATATGGGAATGCCCTCCCCTTTTTGTTCGATTCGTTGAGATTCCGGTCGTGTATTGCTTTTACCTCGTCAAGGAGGTATTTCCATATGGCCTTGCCATTTACTATTCATTCTTCAACAAGCAACCGCCTGCAGCGCTTGATCTAGGGTGCCTTTTCATCCTTCTCACTTTCACGTGGGGAGCTTTTTACTGGGGCATCAGATCTAGCAGGCCATATATGATCACCTGTTGGCTTTGGTTCTTGGTTATGCTCTTGCCTGTCCTTGATCTTGCGGGGATCTATTGTTTCACCCCTGCAGATCGTTATGCTTATCTCCCCATGATAGGCCTCTCGGTTGTTGTTGTTTGGAGTTTGAGTGATTGGTTTTCAAAAAAAGGGATGCCCGGTATCTGCAGATGGAGCGTTTGTGTTGCCTGTGGCCTGATTTTTTTAGGATTGATGATCCTTTCAGTCAGGCAGACTGAAATCTGGTCAAGTAATATCAGTCTTTGGACCCATGATCTTGAATGCACGACGGAAAACGCCTTGGGAGAATTCAAGATGGGCAATCTGCAGTGGGAGCGGGGTAACAGTCTGGAAGCTCTTAATAGTTATCGTCGGGCAGCAGATACCTATCCCTACTATAACAATGCTCACTTTTTATCGGGCTTGGCACTGCGGCGACTGGGGAGACTTGATGAGGCCATTTCAGAGTACCGATCTGGTCTTAAGAAAACTCCATGGGATTTAATCGCTCGTGATCAACTTGCTGACACGCTCGTGCTTCAGGGGCAACCGCAGGAGGCGGTCTTGGAATATAAACAAGCTCTAAAGATTGATCCCACGAGCATCAAAGTCGCATCTAAACTTGTCAGATTACTGATCAGTTCAGGCAAGAGACCGGAGGCGCTTGAGGTGCTCGAGAACACGCTTCGTATGAATCCGAATGCAGTATCGGTTCAGAACGATCTTGCCTGGATCCTTGCTACCGCGCCGGAGAATTATCTGCTTAACGGTAAGAGGGCTCTTGAGTTGGCCTTACAAGCAAACAAGGCGACCGAAGGCAAGGATCCCTCCCAACTCGACACGCTGGCTGCTTGCTATGCCGAGACAGGCGCCTATCCCGAGGCGCTGAGAACGGCGAATCGAGCGAGGGAATTGGCGAAGCAAGCCGGCATGAGGGAGTTGACCGAGACCTTAGATAAAGAAATCGGTCTCTACGAATCTGGGAAACCTATCCGTGATCCGCAATGAGTCATCCGGAACGAACTTTCATCAAGGATTCCTACTCGCTTTGGCGAGTGACATTGATCTGCGTCGCTCTTTTCCTGATGGTCTTTATGGTCTTTGGTCGGACTGTCCATCATGGATTCGTCAATTATGACGACGACACCAGAGTTTATAATAATCCTTTAGTTTTGCAGGGTCTGACTTGGAAAGGGATCTCCACCTACTTTTCACTGCATCATCCGCGCCCAGATTACTTTCATCCCATCACCTTCCTTAGCCATATGATGGATTGCCAGTTCTACGGACCATGGGCCGGTGGACACCATCTCACCAACGTCCTGCTTCATGCGGTAATGGCTGGTTTACTTTTTCTCCTCCTTCGTTCGATGACTGGGGCAATGTGGCGGAGCGCGCTTGTGGCTGCTCTCTTTGCTATTCACCCGCTGCGAGTGGAGTCTGTGGCTTGGATTGCCGAGAGGAAAGATATGCTTAGCGGTATTTTTTTCCTTCTGACCATCGGGGCCTATCTTCGCTACGGACGGAATCCCTCCCTGACACGATATCTGGCTGTTGTTCTTCTTTTCGCGTTTGGGCTCATGGCGAAGCCAACCCTGATGCCGCTTCCATTGCTGCTACTGGCCCTCGACTACTGGCCGCTTGAGAGACATAGGTGTCGTGGGAAGCAGGTTGTTTTGTGCGGGCTTCCCGTTTCCATAGTCCTCGAAAAGCTCCCACTCCTCGCCATGTCGTTGTTCTCTGTTGTGGAAGCCTCCATTGCTAACGCCGAGGCTTTTACCGATGCCTCAGCCATACCTCGGCTGCTTCGTCTGGAGAATGTGTCCTGCTCCTACCTCTTTTATCTCTGGAAGGAAATATGGCCATCGGGACTCTGCATCTATTACCCATTTCCGGAATCTGGGATTCCCATTTGGCAGGCGGTTACTTCCACGCTCGTTCTTCTGGCTATTTCATGGTCCGTGTTCTTCTTGCGCCACCGACAACCCCTTTTGCTCATCGGATGGATATGGTACCTCGTAATGCTTCTGCCCATGGTCGGCATCATTCAAGCAGGTGGAATCGCTCATGCCGACCGCTATACTTACATTCCGATGATCGGAATAGCGATCATGATCGTCTGGGGTGCGTCCGATTGGATTCAATCGCATCGGATCCCCCGATTTGTAGTGGGAGGTGGTGTAGCTTTGCTCCTTATCACCCTGATGATGGCAACCTTTCAGCAGACTGCTTATTGGCAGGATACGGTTTCACTCTGGACTCGAGAGTTGGACTGTTTTCCTGAAAACGATCAGGCACATAACAGTTGTGGTAACGGTCTCCTTGATCAGGGAAACATAGCAGGGGCGATCAGGGAATTTCATCGCGCCTTGGTGATCAATCCTGGATCAAGTTATGCCCATGCGAGTCTCGGATACGCCCTTTTTCTGCATGGGGAATTGGATGAGGCGATCACTGAGGATCGTGAGGCGATTAGGCTGAATCCAACTAGTTTCACGGCTTACAACAATCTTGGTAATGCTTTGGCTCAAAAAGGAAAGGCTGAAGAGGCAGAAGCGGAATATAGTAATGCTTTGAAGATTCACCCGATGGATTCTTCCATCCATTTTAATATGGGGAACCTCTTTCTGATTCAGGGAAAGTATGAGCAGGCATTCGCTGAATTTCGTGAAACCATTAAACTCAACCCCTCCCATGTAAAGGCTCGATACCAACTCGGAAAAAACCTTTATGTTCACGGAAACAGGGCTGACGGGATGATGGAGTTGCAGAAGAGCATCTTCATCGAGCCCTCTAATGAGGGGATCAGGAACGATCTTGCGTGGATGCTTGCAACCGCCCCCGAGGAGAGTCTGCGCAATGGCCCCCGATCTTTGGAGTTCGCATTGGATGTAAATAAGGCCACGGGAGGAAAAAATCCATTCTTCTTGGATACTCTTGCGGCTGCCTATGCCGAGAACGGGAATTTTATTGAGGCGCTCCAGGTCGCCCAGCATGCACTTGATTTGGCACAGTCTGCGGGTATTAAGGAACTCGTAAAAAACCTTCGTGAGGAAATAAATCACTATGAGGCCTCCGAACCAATAAAGGATCCCTGATGATCATCCAGAGTTCCCAACCTAGTAGACCTCTAGGGCGATCACCCCTACAAACACCCCTCATCTGCCTAGGGCTAGCCGCATTGGTCTTTGCGGTTTTTGGACAAACACTTGGATTCGAGTTTACCAACTATGATGACAACAAGATAGTTTTTGAAAACCCACATGTCAGATGCGGGTTGAATTTTGAAAATATGTATTGGGCTTTAGTGGCCGGGACGGGTTCATACAAGGCAGATATCGACTATTGGAGACCACTGAGCCTCATCTCACATCTTGCTGACATTCAGTGTTTTGGGATTTATGCGGGGTGGCATCATGCTGTCAGTGTTCTGTTTCATGCGGTGAGTTCGGTGCTGCTCTTTTTGGTTTTGAGTTCTATGACTGGAGCAGTTTGGAGGAGCGCCATGGTGGCGGCGCTCTTTGCAATTCACCCTCTCCATGTCGAGTCAGTGGCATGGATTGCCGAGCGCAAGGACGTTCTGAGCGGACTCTTCTTCATCCTCACCCTTGGGGCCTACACGCGATACGCCCGGAGGCCATCCAGACCATTTCCCATGGCCAGTTACCTCCTTGTGCTCTTTTGCTCAGCCCTTGCTATGATGAGTAAGCCGATGGTGGTGACCATGCCCTGTTTATTGTTACTCCTTGATTACTGGCCTCTTGAGAGAACGGAAAAAGCATCTTGGTTGAGACTTATCATTGAGAAGGTGCCGCTCTTAATTATGTCCCTTGGGGTAGCGTGGGTTACCACCCACGCCGCGGGGGGGGTTAACTCACAATTAATGGAGTTAATCACTCTGCCGTGGCGCCTCGGTATGGCTGTTGTTGCTTATGCCACCTATCTGAAACAAATGCTTTGGCCCTTTGCGTTGGGAGCCTTATACCCCCATCCAGCAAATGCACTTCCCATTTGGAGTATTTGGGTCTCCCTTGCCACGATTCTATTTATATCAATGATGGTGTTCTGGCAGCGTAAGAGGCGTTATCTGTGTGTCGGTTGGCTTTGGTATCTTGGAATGCTGGTGCCGGTGATCGGCATCGTCCAGTCCGGTGGACAAGCCCATGCAGACCGTTATACATATCTCCCCCTGATCGGGGTCTTTATCATGATTGTATGGACGTTAGAGGAATGGTCTGAGAAGTCCCCGCAGCGCCGGCTGTTTTTGGCTTATGCAAGCGTAGCGGTCGTGATGATCTTTACATTGCTAGCGGCAAGACAAACAAAGGTTTGGCGCAATAGTATATTTCTATGGAGCCATTCCCTAGCTTGTGGAGTGGAAAGTAGCCTTATTCACAATAATCTTGGTGAAGCTCTTATCGCTAGTGGGAAGACCGAAGAAGGCACCCCCCACATTCTCAGGGCCTTAGAGATTAATCCCAACGATTCGGATGCCCATTCTAACTTAGGGGAGGTGTTCCTTATGCAAGGGCATATTGATCAAGCAATCGACGAGTTTCATAAGGGCCTTGCTGTGGATCATGTTAACACCATAACTCTTAATGCCCTAGGCGAAGCTTTAATGATGCAGGGAAAATCAGAGGAGGCCACCTCCGAGTTCCGCGAGGCAATCCGCCTCAACCCTTACCACATGAAGGCCATTATCAACCTAGGTGATGCTCTTTTCAAATTGGGCGATCAATCCCACGCCACGGAATCTTTTCGCAAGGCCATCACCCTGGACCCTGCCAATGCGGCTGTCATTGAACAGAAGTGGGGGCGACTTCTTTATCAGGATGGAAAACGGCAGGATGGAATCTCCAAGCTTGAGCATGCCTACCTGCTTCATCCTGAAAAGTTAGGGGTAGTTAACGATTTATCTTGGATGCTCGCAACCGTGCCAGAAGAGAGTCTTCGCAACGGGCCCCGCTCCCTAGAGTTGGCTTTGGCTGTGGATAGAGAGTCGGGAGGAAAAGATCCGTTCTTTTTGGACACGCTTGCGGCGGCCTATGCCGAGAACCGGAACTTCAAGCAGGCTCTACGCACTTCCCGACACGCGCTGAAGTTGGCCGAATCTTCAGAAAACAAGGAGCTCGTGAAGAGTCTCCGCGAAGAAATCAGCCTCTACGAGGTGGGAAAACCCGTTAGGAATCCGCAGTAAAAGGTCGGAATCTTTCTCTTATCTCCGCCCACAAGAACCCCGGCGGTTTTACTTTTTGATTTGGAGAACTTCTCCTTTCTGATAATGCCGAAGATCTTCGGTTATATCTTTTGACAACGCAGGGTTGTTTTGTACTTCGGATAAAGTGAGGGCCTCGGAGGCTATTTTTTCAGCATGCAAAAAATTTCCCTTGGCGGCATAGGCTGCGGCTAGTGTCCTGAGAAAGGAGGGATTGTTCCTGCCAGATTCGCTGGTGGCTTGACCGGCAAGCAGGATGGCTATCGACGGATTACGCTGTGAAGGGTCCGGACAGGTTGCAAGCACCCACGCTAGATTATTCGCATAGGATAGATCATGCGGTTTCAGTTCGACTGTTTTGGAGAAGTGAGCAATAGCCTCTTTCCAAAGTCCCTTCCCCTGAAGGAGCAACCCATAGTTATTCTGTGCCTTGACGTTCGAGGGTTGAATGACCAGAACGCGTTCAAAGATTGGGGTCGCTTCAGAAATCTTACCGGTAACCATGAGGGCACCAGCAAGGTTATTGAGTGATTCAGGATCATCAGGCATGATCTTTAGAAAACGATTCTGCTCAGCAATGACTTCTTGAAATTTTCCTTGTCGAACCAAGGCCTCGGTAAGGTGAAAGTGAGGGGTGGAGCCATCGAATAAATAAGCCACAGCCTGACGGAACTCATCAGTAGCACCTAAGAGATCTCCTTGATTCAAGAGAATCGTGCCAATGTTGTTGTGGGCTGCACCCATTTGAGGGTCGGAATTTTGGGAGTTTGATTCATCATCGTCTGAACCCAGCGCGATGGCGTTTTTGAAAGCCGAGAGAGCTCCGTTAGTTTGACCGAGTTGGAGAAGACAGGTGCCAAACCCATTATGAGCTGAGACACTATTGGGTGCCATCTTCATGGCTTTTCTGAAGGCCAAAAGCGCTTCGTCCGTTTGATTATTTGTCAGAAGATAATTAGCGAAAGTGACCTCTGCCAATACGGAGAGGGATCTATTAAAATCGTCATGGCTGTTGATCTTGAAGCCGTTGATAGCAATTGCTTTTTTATAGGCAGCAACCGCTTCCTCCGATCGAGACGAAGCCATCAAATCGTTGCCTAGATTAATCTGCGCAACTACGGAATCCGGGTTGCAAGTGATAGATCGAGTCCAAAGAGTTAAATTATCGCGCCAGAAGGAAGTCTGGTAACCGGCTACTAGAGCAAAAGCGCCGATTCCAATTCCAGCAAGGAAAACTCCGATTCGCTGACGAAATGGAAGTAGTTTTTCCAGAGCAAAAGCACTCCAAACCAAGGTGATCCAGAGACCCGCCTGTGGCAAATAGGAATAACGGTCAGCCCTTGCATAGGTGGAGATCTGCATCAAGCCGATAGTTGGCAGGAGCATGCCGAGAAACCAAAACCAACCTGTTAAAATCCATGGAGCCTTTCTGTGAAATAACAAAGCAAAGGCCGAAACGAAGAGGAGCCCAACTATCATTCCGAGGACTTCCCATATCGGATAACCATCTGCAATATGAGCATAGGGGTAATGAGTATATAGGGCATTGGGCCAGACAGTTTTCTGAAGATAAAAACCGATGGAAACCACTGCGTTTTCAAGTCTGTACCAGAGTGGCAGTTGGTAGTGCGCCGGGATTTTTTCAGTACTTAAAGAGACGGTTGCCATGCAGGAGAGCATGGAGAGGAGGAGTAATGGAATTTTTTCGATTATTCGGGGAGCAAAACTCGAGGCCTCCTTCCAGTTGAGTCTATTTAGTGGCCAGAAGTCGAGCAGGAGCAGGACGAAGGGAAGGGTCACCAGCATGTTCTTGGAGAGAAGCCCCAAGGTGAAGAAAACCGCAACCAGAATGTAGCGACTGAAAGAGGGTTGCCGCACGTAGTGCAGATAGGCGCCCAGTGACATCATGAAAAAGAGAGCGCCTAGCACATCCTTGCGTTCGGAGATCCAAGCTATTGATTCTACTCGGAGAGGGTGAATCGCCCAGAGTGCTGCAACCGTAACGCTCCTCCACGTCGACCCGGTCATCGACTGAAGGACAAGGAAAAAGACAACTGTGGCCGCGCCGTGCAGGAGAAGATTCCCAAGGTGATGGCCCCATGCCTGAAGTCCGTAGACCTCGCAGTCCAACATATGACTCACCCATGTAAGAGGGTGCCAGTGGCCGATCTCGCCGTAGGTGAGAGCCCACTTGAGACCATCCAGGGTCAATCCCCGCTGAACGACGGGATTGTCCGTGATGTAGGTATTGTCGTCGTAGTTCAAAAACCCAAACCCAAGTGTTCTTCCAAACACAGCTGCAACAATCATCACTAAACCAACGCAAAGGATCTCATTCAATCGCCCATTCAAAGGGGAAGTAGGCTTTTTTGGCATCGCGTATGAATGGGGAAAACATCATCAATATGCCCACGTCGTCTTTTAAGTTCAAGGTGAGGCTGAATAAGATCCTGCTGCTAGGTGGGAGAAAGGTTTGATGCATTGAATCGTTGGTCGGTGGTTCTCGTCGCTTATGTGCAGTGATCAGGGCTTTTATCCGGTGGGGGATTGTTTAAGATGAATTGGATTCTTAACTGGAATGCTGGATGCCCCCTCCATGACCAAAAAAAACACCAAGAAAAGAGGATTTCTGCGCACCCAAGCCGCGCCACTGATGGTCTGTGCATGCCTTATTCTCATGGTCTTCGGAGTCTTTGGGCAGACGGTGTGGTATGGATTGATCAATCTGGATGATCCACAGCAGGTGTTGGATGTGCATGTCAGCAGGGGATTATCCCTTTCTGGATTGAATTGGGCTTTTACCCATAGTCAGGAGAGGTGGGCTCCCTTGGCGGTGATTTCCCGGCAGTTTGACTGGCAAATCTTCGGATCGTGGGCTGGGGGGTATCACCTGACAAACCTGCTGATTCACGCTGCTTCGGCGGTCCTGCTTTTTTTAGCCTTTCGCTCCATGACCGGAAGGCTCTGGCGCAGTGCCTTCGTGGCGGCGATCTTTGCGATCCATCCGCTAAAGGTAGAGCCTGTTGTCTGGATTAGTGCTCGTAGCGAACTGCTCTGCGGGCTCTTTTTTCTACTCGCGATCCTGGCGTACGCGCGCTACGCGCGGGGGCCGAGGTTCGGACGATACCTCTTGGTGACGCTGGTTTTTTTTCTTGGCCTGCTCAGCAAACCGATGATCGTTACCCTTCCTTTGGTGCTGCTCCTGATCGACTACTGGCCGTTACAAAGGATGCGTCTGGGTAGTGGGTGGTCATTGAGTCGCCTCCTTGTTGAAAAATTCCCACTGCTGTTCCTCTCCGGACTCTCCGTGATCCTAACAGATCTGTTTCAGGCGTCTCGTGGCGAGGTGGCCTGGGCGCCGCTTCCACTACTCACGAGACTGATCGAGGTGCCGGTTGCCTATTGCTTCTATATCATCAAGGAGGTGTGCCCATGGGGGCTCTCGCTCTATTATCCTCTCTTTAATAAGCCTTTTCCGGCTTTGATCGACGTTGCCTGCCTTTCGCTCCTTGTATTCCTCACTTGGTGTGTTTTTTATCTCAATGATGGCTGGCGAGGAAGCCGGCCCTATTTGATCACCGGCTGGCTCTGGTTTCTTGTCATGCTTTTACCGGTTGTTGATCTTGCCGCGATTGATTGCTTCTCACCTGCTGATCGGTATTCCTATCTCCCCATGATCGGCACCTCGTTGGTTGTGGTTTGGAGTCTGGGTGACTGGTTTTCGAAACAGGGCATTTCTATGTTCTGGAGGGGGAGTGCTTATGGTGCCTGTGGTGTGATACTCCTTGGATTAATGATTCTTTCGGCATGGCAGGCTGCATGCTGGGCTGACAATTCCCGACTTTGGGCTCATGCCCTAGAATGCACCAAGGAGAACCCCTTGGCCGAACTTGAATTTGGCTGGGCTCGTCTTGATGAGGGGAAAAATCGAGAAGCCCTGGAAAGTTTTCAGAAGGCAGAGAGGATTAATCCAAGCTACGCCAATGCATACTTTTCATCAGGTAGCGCACTCCAGAGGCTCGGTAGGCTGGAAGAGTCCGCTGCGGAATATCGATCCGGACTAAAGGCAAGACCTGGGGACGCTGCTGCACATGATCAACTTGCTGATACGCTTGTACTTCTAGGGCAAACGGAAGAGGCGATCCTAGAATACAACGAAGCTCTCAGGATCGATCCTACGAATCTCAAAGTCGTATCTAAACTTGTCAGAGTGTTCATTAACTCGGGCAGGGTAGCAGAAGCAATAGCGCTACTCGAGAGCACTCTTCACGCAAGTTCGGATGCAGTGAATCTTCAGAATGACCTTGCTTGGATACTGGCTACGACTCCCGAGGAAAATTTACGAAATGGCAAGAAGGCTCTTTCTTTGGCCCTGCAGGCCAACAAAGAAAGTGGGGGGCAGGACGCCTCTCTCCTCGATACACTCGCTGCCGCCTATGCGGAGACGGGGGATTTCGCGAATGCCTTGGAGGCAGCCCGTCATGCCTTGGAAATTGCAGAGGTTTCCGGCAACAAGGAACTCTCAAGAGACCTCAAGAAAGAAATCTCCCTTTATGAGGCGGGTCGGCCATTACGAGCACCATAAAGACGAAAGGACGAGGGCGCCCCTTCCGATGAGTCCATGGTATCGTTGAGGTGAGATTCGAGGAAGACAAAGTAGCCCGCAGGATCGAAGGCAAGGCCTTACTATTGCAGCTCTGCTCGCAACCTGAAGCCTTGGATCAAGGTAGATAAGTTCAAAGACAGACTCCTCACTGCAGATTTATTGAGTTGAAGTATTTAAAAAATATAGCGGCAGCAAAAAATTTTTTGTTGACGCGTAGGAAAAAGACTGAGAATTTTCGAAAGGTTTCATTCAAAAAAACCCTAAATTTCTCTCGCACACAAAACTATGAGCACCCCCCGCATACTAAGCACACGCCCCGGCACTTCATCTCTACTTCGTTCGTTACTGGGCTTTCTAACGATTGTCTTCGCCCTTCTCGGGATCTCCACCACATCCCGTGCGGCTCTCACGCCAACATTTGTCTTTACGGGCACCCCCAACACAACCACTTATTCTGAAGGATCAGGTGTTTGGATGTCGACGCTATCTGGGTCTGCATCATATCATGACTTCTTTGCAGGCTCTACCCCAGGCACCACAGCCGCTGGCAACTACTCAAATACGATTACACAAGTTGTCCAGTTCGGCGGATCATCCAGCGGCACTGCTGGACTAATCACAGTTGGAAGTACTGCTGCCACCACCACAAAACCTCCCGTAGCGGGAGCAATCATCATTGCAAATGCAAATAATGGAGCTAACGGCTATACTTTTACCGGTAAAGCCTCAGGAACGATTGCACAAGCAAATGCCATTACGATTAACGGAGTAGCAGACGGCGCAACAACCTACGGTATTTACATGACCATTACTGCCCAGACGACAACTTTCACCAATAGTGCCGCATCACCGCTAACCTCAGGTGGCGGTAACATTGTGCTGGCAGGCAGCCAGACATGGGCCAACATGAATACAGCGGCAGGAGTCAGTCTGAACAACTATATGGACGTTTCAGGAGCCTTTAACCTGACGACCATGGGAAGCATTCTGTTGGGCGGATCAAACAGCTTTGCTAATCTCACCATAGGCAGTGGAACAACTACCGTGAACAATAATGCTGGCTTAACTGGCTTTACCACCAAGGCAAATAATTCCTTAAATCTCTCAGGTACTGTAGCCGTCAATAGCGGTGCAACATTACTTGTTTCCTCAGCTACAAATGCCGTTTCAATGGTAGCCTCCGCAGGTGGTAACCTAATCGTAAATGATGCTGGTAGCATTACTATGACCAATCTCACAGGTACACTTGGAGCAAACGTGACAATAGGGAGTACTAATTCTGGTGGGAGCACTGCATATTTGACGAACTCTGTCATCAGCACTCCTCTAAGCCTCGGAACACTTTCACTGACCAATAACGCAGTGCTTGCCTACTATATCTCTTCGCCAATCACCGCGAGCGGAGCGGTGACTTTTGCGGGAGTGAACAATTTAATTAACCTCAGTGGTGGTGCAATTAGTCAAACAACAAACATTATTACAGGGAGCACGATCAACGGAGCAAATGCGAGCACAATTAGCGTGACTGGAGCAGCGGTTGGTGGTTCGACGATTGCCTGGGGTTCTTCCAACACTGTTGGACGTACTGTTTATGCGGTAACTAATACCGCTACGGCGCTCCAAATTAATGTATCCGGTGGAGCTTGGAACCTCCTTTGGAGTGGGGCCCAAGACAGTGTCTGGAATTACACAAGTACAAATTGGCAGACTAACAGCGCTGGAGTGGGTACAGGATCAAACATTGTTACAGTTGCCAACGACAATGAAACATTTGGATCTGCGGCAAGTGTAGCAATCGGTTCTGGGGGAGTGACGGCAGGAACGCTAGTGACAACAAATTCGGGACAAAGCGGCACGGTAGCTTTCACTGGGGCTAATACACTCACAGTTGCAGGTGGAATGACCAACTCTGGTTCCGGAGGTGTAACGGTAGGGTCACCGCTGACTATTGCGGGCAGCCTAACCGTGAATGGGGGCGGCACCACCACATTGTCTGGAATATCGACGATCACTGGTGGCGTAATTGTTACAAACGCATCAACTCTAAATATCAATGCCACCGGAGACTCAGTCACAGGCGGCATAAGGATCACTGGCCAAGGCACCGCAACAATCGGTGCAGCTGGGGACCTAACTGGTACCACTGCAACAGTCACTCTTACTAACGGAACGCTCAATCTCGGTGGATTTACAGATTCTCCAAGTGCTGGTGGCATCGCTCTTTCGGGTAGTGGAACAATCTCCAACGGAACCCTTACGCTTGGGACTGGTCAGACGGTCACGAATACGACTGGAGCGAATGTAATCTCTGCAAACCTTGACGGAACAAATGGCGCGGTTGTAACCGTGGCAGCAAGTTCAACATTGACTCTTAGCGGAGCCAACACAACGTTCGGTGGATTCATAGTCAACAATGGCACCCTTAAAGCAGGTAATGGATCCTTCGGAACTGCAACAATTACCAATAACAATGGCGGAATCGTGGATCTGAATGGGCAGTCAGTTGCAAATACGATTACGAACAATGCTGGAACAAACTATCTAATTAATAGCTCCTCTGGAACGGGCACTCTTACTGGAACGATGAATTCTACTTATTTTGAGGTTAATCCAGGAAACAACAACGTTTACATTTCTGGAACAGTTAACAGCGCGAACCGTTTCTCAGTAACGAATGGGTTGGGTCAAACAGGAATGCTTATGCTGGGCGGGCCTATCGTCATGGCTAATAACAAGTCACTATTTGCCTCCAATAACGGAATCATGCAATTTGAGACAGGTTTCAGCTTTAATGCTCAAGGAAACTACAAAGTTTTAGATGGTGAAATCGATCTCAATGGACAGCAGGCTACAGGTTATCTCAATGCAAACATTGGAAATTCCAATACCGCGATGACTAACTTATACAACAGCAGTGCAAGTACACCAGCAACCTTTGGAGCCACTGGACTCCAACTCTTCATTGGTGGGTCAAGTGCGAATGGATCAAACGCTATTGTTGGTGCTGCATCCGGTGCCTTGCTAACGATCGCAAGTCAGATTCGGGATACAAATGCTGTACCTAATAGCACTCTTATCATCGCTGGTGCTGGTACTGTGTCCCTCACCGGTACAACGAACGGGTATCAAACTAACCAGGTCAACAGGTTCGCGACGGAGGTTGTCGGATCAGCCGCAAATTTGGGTACAAATGGCGCTGTTGTTGCCGGGTACACAGTAGATCTTAACATCTTCGGAAAACTCACAGTTACTAATGCATTCACTCTAGGATCGTTTACAACGATCAATATCAACAATACGACAGGAACTGTGGGTGGAAACAATTTCGGTACAATCGGAACGGGAGGTATTTTAACCTATAATGGAGTTCTTAACCTGAACTTACCAGCATCAGGTATTACTTCAGTGACTGACAATCTCTTCACGTTCTCATCCTCAAGCGGAAACTTCACCTCAGCCACTCTCTATGAGGCTGCGAATTCTTGGAATATGACGAATAGTTTAGGTATTTGGACTGCAACTGATACAGCCGGAAATAGATTTAACCTGAATACGACAACGGGGGCTCTCACTGTCGCAGCCGTTCCAGAACCAGGGACATGTGCCATGGTTGGCCTCGGTATCTCAGCACTGGCTGTGACAATCATCCGCCGCCGCCGGAACGACTAAGACTATTAATCTTTAAAAAAACCCTCCCATGTGATGTGGGAGGGTTTTTTTATACCTTCAAGGGATAGTGAACGGGTACACTCTTTCGCTCAAGATGCTCCCTTTCCTAAACATTGCCGCCTACAAATTCACTCAACTTGGTAACCCCGAGCAGTTCAATTCTCGTGAGGAGCTCAGAAAGGATCTGAAACAACTCTGTAAGGATCTTGAGTTGAAGGGCTCGATCCTCCTGAGCAGGGAAGGGATCAATCTCTTCATCGCTGGATTTCCCGAGAAGGTGGAAGCGCTACTTACCTACTTGCGACGTATTCCTGGCTTGGAGGATCTGGACGCAAAGCGGAGCGAGAGCGCGGAGCAGCCCTTCAACCGGATGCTGGTGAAGATCAAGCAGGAGATCATCGCTTTCGGAATCGAGGGAATCGAACCCCTTCGCCATACTTCACCCAGAATTTCTCCGCACGACTTGAAGGCTCTGCTCGATCGGGGAGACCCGGTGATCCTCCTCGACACACGGAACGACTACGAGGTGAAGCTCGGCACCTTCACGGGAGCAACCAAGCTTGGGATCGATCACTTCAGGGAGTTCCCCGAGGCGATCAGATCACTTCCCGATCCAGTGAAGAGGTCACTTCAGGAATCGACCGTCGTGACCTTCTGCACCGGAGGGATCAGGTGCGAGAAGGCCGCCCCGCTACTCGAGCGGGAAGGCTTCCAGAATGTCCTCCAACTGGAGGGGGGCATCCTGAAGTACTTCGAGGAGTGTGGCGGAGCGCATTACGAGGGGGAGTGCTTTGTCTTCGACAAGCGGGTCGGTCTTGCTCCCGATCTCAAGGAGACCGGAAGCCAGCTCTGCTTTGCCTGCCAGATGCCCTTGACCGTGGAGGAACTAAAGGATCCTCGGTATAAGTACGAGGTGAGTTGCCCCTCCTGCTTTCAAGGAGAATAGGGTGATGTAGATTGCTCCTCCAAAAATGGTGCGCGATGCAGGGTTCGAACATGTTGCTCCCAATTGGGAGCAATTTCAAAAGAAAGATCCTGTAAGATCCAACGGGGCATTATGAGCATCAATCAACCACAGGGTATCGCGGCATCCATATATGGACAGCTGAACGAGCCTATTTGTAG
>CAINEX010000140.1 GCA_903847935.1 uncultured Spartobacteria bacterium
CATCACGGCCGGATCGAATTCGAGCCTGAGCTTCACGGGTGACTATTCCGGGAGGTTCGACACGATCACTGCCGGAGCGAGTTCGAGCCTGAGCTTCACGGGTAGATATTCCGGTAGTTATGGGGACAGCATCACTGCCGGAGCGAATTCGAGCCTGAGCTTCACGGGTAACCATTCCGGCTACCGCTCTGATAGCATCACTACCGGGGCAAATTCCACCCTGAGCTTCACGGGTCAGGGAACCGGTCAGTACGATCTCATTACTCTCGGCAACAACAATCTCCTATCGATCACCTACGCATCGCTGCTCGCAACCGACACCATCACGGGTGGATCCAATGACACACTCGTCATCCTGAACGCCGACACGATCAATGACACGGCCTTCCAGTACGACAGCTTCAGCGGTGGAATCGTGTCACTCGGAGATAGTGGTGGAAGCAGCTCGATCAGCCTTGGATCGGCCGCTCAAGCCGCAGGCATCACCTCGGCCATTGCGGGCAATGGCAACGACAGCCTAGATCTCTCGGCTTGGAATGCCTCTGTGCAGAATGCCGGCTTCACCCTCACGGGTGGAAGCGGTGCGGACAACTTCATCCTGGGTAACGGCTCCGGCAATGCCTTCGGCAACACGGGATCGGATATCGCCACGATCAATCACTTCACCGCGAGCGACATGCTTAGTCTCCACAACGAGAATGACTACACCTTCCAGTCGGGATCCTTCGGAGCGGGTGGTGCCTATAATACAGAGCTCCTAGCAGGATCGAATGTCGTGGCCTACATCGATGACCAGAGCTACGGCCTGGCTAGCTCATCAAGTATGAGCCACGTCAACCTGCTCTAGGGCGCTGGGAGACCTGAGACCTGAGACCTGAGACCTGAGACCCGAGACCCGAGACCCGAGACCTGAGACCTGAGACCTGAGACCCGAGACCCGAGACCCGAGACCCGAGACCGAAAGGTCGACGCCGCGAAATCAATCGCAGTGGTGCAGAGAGAAAAATGAGAGGAAGTCAGGGGGCTGACTTCTGACCTCTGATTTCCGACCTCTGACTTCTTCAGAATCTCCTACTCTGGCTAACTTCCCGCCCTCTTCCGCAGGAGAAGCTCCGTGGCTTTTCTTTGGCGTTCCGCGAATTCAGGAAGTGCCAGTGAAGAGGTGCCGGAGCGGTGGGCCACGTAGGTGTTGGTGGCGAGGGCCAGGAGGTGTCCGGCCTTCTGCAGTCTCCAGCAGAAGTCGTCGTCATCTCCAAGGAGCAGGTCGTTGAACTCCTCATCGAGGTAGCCGATCTCGTCGAAGAGTGAACGCCGAAACAAGGTGCAGAAGAAGGCAAGCATCCCTCCGACGACGATGCCGGATGGGTTCCCCGCCACGGCTGACTGCATGGCTGAGACATCATCACGGGAGATGCCTTGGAGTTCAGCAAGCCCTGCTTGGGGGAGCTTCTCCCGGACACTGTCGTAGCCCTGCCAGTCGCGGGAGTTGGAGGTGAGGGGACCGACGGCACCGACCTTGGGATTGGTATCAAGGATGGAGACGAGGCTCCCGAGCCAATCCTTGCCGACTTCGATGTCATTGTTGAGCAAGCAGACGTAATCGTGATGCTTCGCGAGGTCGAGCCCCTGGTTGACCCCTTTGACCCATTTTAGGTTCTCAAGATTACGGACGAGTGTGACGTGATCCGGAAGATCCCTGGAATAGAGCTCGAGGGTTCTGTCATCGGAGGCGTTGTCGATGAGGTAGAGGTGGCACTCAGCCGCAGGAGTGTGGCGCAGGAGGCTCTCCAGGGTGTTCTCCAGCAGAGGGAACTTATTCCTCGTGACGCAGATGAGACCGGTGCGTTTCATGACTGGGATGCCTTGGAAGATCTGAATCTGGGGTTCTAGGGCTTCGCATAGAGGCGCATGAGTTCCTCCGTGTAGGTGGCGATATTCTCCGGATGATCGAATCCGAGGCTCCGGATTAACTCCCGGCAGCGTTCCCTGTAGGCGTCGAGATGGAGATCGTGTTGGGCAAAGGCATGGAGGAGCACCTTCCCTCCTTCCTCCGTTTCAAAGTCGGGGTAGTAGTAGCCGTGGTCGTGCAGGAGGGGGGAGTTGTGCACCAGGGGATACCCTCCGTAGAGGATCTCGTAGTAGAGGTAGTTCTGGGGGCACTCCCACTGGTGTGAGATGACGCAGTCACCCTGGCGAGCCATGAAGTCGTAGACGGGGAATCTCCCCTCAAAGGTGGCGACGCCGTGATTCACGATGTCGAGGCTGAGTGCGAGCTTCCTGAAGACATCCTGTTCCTTGAGGTGAAAGGTGTTGCAGACGAAGAAGGACTCGATGAAGGAGGGCTGCATCCGGTAGGCCTCCTCGCACGCAAGCATGGGGATGAGGCTGGTCTTCACCATATTGATGTTGGGCTCGAACGAGCAGACTCTCCAGCGCTTGCGCCCCGGCTTGTAGCCGTAACTCAGATCTGCCGGGAGCGTATCGATCCCTTTTTGAAAGAGGAGCGGTGACCAGATGTGCGGGACGATGCGTACCGGTGAGCGTGTGGTGATCCCGAAGTAGTCGGTGCAGATGGATTGATGCCCGGGAATGGTCCAGACGGCGTCGAAGGTCTTGGCCGTGGAGAGGGAGCCATTCGGTCGATCGAACATGGCGCGCTCGATGTCGATGACGTAGTCGTTGCCGACCCGCATCGCCGCATAGCGTCCTCCTCCCTTTTTGAAACGCGCCACCCAGTCGTCAGGTAGTTGGGCACCCATCTCGATGATGACATCAAGATGCTCGGCGGCCTCAGCGAGCGGGATGATGTCGATTCCGGTCTCTCCAAGCATCAAGGTGGCACTCGGTGTGACCTCGGAGTTTGCGTTGATGAGGACTGATCTGCCCACTGCGGGTGAGTTGGCCAGAAGGCGCGCTAGGAAAACGCAGTTTTGTCCAATGCCATTTTCCCAAATGGACTGACTCCCCGCCCGGATGCCGATGGTAACGCCAACCCGAAGTTTGTGCTCCGGCATGCTCATTGGGGTGCCTGCATGACATGAGTAATCCGCTCGGTGAAAGCTCGGATATTTTCAGGATGGTCTGGCGAGAGAGTCGCTAGAAAATCCTGCGCACGCCTACGATAATCTTCCCAAAAACCAGACTCCTTCCCCCATCCCTCAACGAGTCTCTCGCCGCCCCGCGCTGCCTCGAATGCCGGATAGTAGAATCCCATACCGGCTTTCTCCATCAGGGGCGAGTTATGAACGAGCGGATATCCTCCATGCAAGGCGTCGTAGTAGAGGTAGTTCTGCTCGTTCTCCCACTGGTGGGAGACGATGGCATCCAGTTTGTTGAGGGTCATGCAGTCAGCGAAGATTTGCCGGCTTTCGTAGCTGGCTTTGTGATCGCGCGTTAGGTCGAGATGTATCGCAAAGTTTTTGAAGGTTGCATGCTCCTTCATGTGGAAGGAGTTCATGATCATCATGGCATTGATGCTCTCCGGGTTGATGCGGTATGCGGTTTCACACGCGAGCATCGGGAGGAAGCAGTTCTTCACCACCGATATATTCGGTTCAAAGATGCCAACCCTCCATCCGCCGGATTTCTTTGTATCCCGAGCGGGATCGAATCCAAACTGGTGCCCTGCTTCTGCGAGTTGGGCGATCTGGGCATCCAGGAAGCAGGGAGACCAGAGGTGGGGCATCTCGATGACAGGGCGTCGCGTGAGCGTCCTCAACATGGGTGCACAGCTTCGGGAGTATTGGGAGAGTGTCCAAAGCTCGTGTCTGAGGTGGGGTTCCTCGAAGGTAAGGCCGCCCTCTTTGTTAAAGATAATAGTTTCTCCATTAATGGCGAAGGTGTGTCCTACTTGGAAGGTGACGATCTTGACTCCGATGGCGTGAATTCGACGGAGCCATTTGGTCTCAAGTAAGGCACCCATTTCGATGACGAAGTCGATGTCATGGGTGATTTCCCATGGCTGAACAATCGGCGTATCGATCAGGTCGAAGCGCAAGGCGCCTGGGAGGATCTTTTCTTTCCCTCCATTGATCAGGAAGACGCTCTCCACGAGCGGGCACTTCCTAAGGAGCATGATCAGGAAGGCAATGTTCTGGTTGATTCCGTTATTCCAGATGGTGGCATTCTCCTTGGTATGGATGGAAACACCGACCTTAATTTTTCTGCCATGGAGAGCCATCTAATTACTAAATAGAATTACGTTCTTAAAAATTAATACACATGGAGTTCCTCGAATGGGAGGTAGACGAGGAACTTATGAATCCAGAAATCCAATGCTCATTAGAAAGCTGGCTTTTCTACACACTGGTTTTCCTAATCTCTAAAGCGTAATCCCCAGACATTAAGACCTCGGCTCTCTCGAGCCACAAGTGTCAGGCCACTTCTTTGCAAGAGGCGATGCATGCCTTTTCGGGAAAGCTTTGCGTTTTCAGCAATCAGAATAACTCCTTGGACAGATTGAGGGGAGGGTGGTTGCTCGAGTTCCCTGCTCTTAAGAAATGCAAGGGTCTGACGAAGCATTGAGAGAGAGAGTGCGATGCATCGATCCTGAGGACGGGTAAATTGACGGTAGAAATAAAATTGCCCTCCAGCATTAGGTACTTCGCGCAGGTAAATGGAGTTCACAGCAACGACTTCGCCGCTCGCATTCCGTGCGATACACGCCACTTCGGAAATCCTTCTTTTTGCTTCTTCTTCGTTGAGAAGCGCCTGATTCAGGCTCCAGAGATTGATAATTTCCTTTGCTGTGCTTTCATTGACTTCACCATGAACGAATCGTAGGGCGTAAGAGTTCTTTGGTGGTATCTCCGATTTGGGAGCTAGGGATTCTATCTTCTTGGACTGAGTTAGATGGACTGGAGAATCTGAAGGTGAAGAAGTCTTCTCCCTTGAACCCAATAATCTTTTAAGTTTGCTTTTCATTTTTAATTAGGAAGTATTCGATCATTGATTCAATCTCTTCTTTTAATAATATTAAAGGGTGAAGAGCATATTTTTTAATTCCTCAATGCCTAGAAGCATGTCGACGCTTCTTCAATGCATCCTCAATCAGAATCCCTCGATCTGTGCGACTCCGACAGATCCAGTGTTGGAGTATCTCTTCGCTGCTAGGAATAATTACACAAAAACACCCGAGGTCAAAGCCATGGATAAGGAGCTAGCGCTCAAGACCTGGAGGGGATTCTGCCGGGGTGGGCTCAATGGGTACGCCGAGTCCTATACAGATCGACCTAATATTTGCATTAAGACCCGAGGGGCCACGATCCACTACCGGTGGTTTGAGTCTTTCATGGCCTACAAACCCAAGATGATCTGCATGGTTAGGGATCTGCGGAGTGTCGTGGCCTCCATGGAGAAGATACATCGAAAGAGTACTGAAAATAGCTCCGATATGGTGAACCATGGAGAGATGAAAGGTACAAGCACCCCAAAGCGTGTCGCTATGTGGTTGAATTCCCCACCCGTTGGAATGGCTCTTGAGCGTCTCCAACAATGTATTCGTGAGGGAATTAATCGGGATATACTGATCCTGCGTGCAGAGGATCTTACAACAAATCCCGATGTGGTCATGAGGAAAGCCTATGCCTATCTGAATCTTCCCTACTACAAGCACAACTTTGATAATGTAGAACAATCAGTCAAGGAGGATGACTCTGTCTATGGCCTCACTGCAGACTTGCATACGATCCGCAACAAGGTGTCGCCATTAAAGTTTGATGCCGTCGAAGTTCTAGGTATGGACGTCTGCGACCAAATCAATAAGAACTTTTCTTGGTATCAGAAGTCTTTTGGCTATATCCAGTAATACGAAGCGCTAATAGAATGGTGTTGAGGCAGGAGTATTCCGATCGACTGGAAGGGGACTTTGATGTCCCGTAGAAGTGAAATTTTCTCCGTTTTCGTTGGATGCAATGCTGCATAGAGTCCACCAATACAAACCTGTCTGGTATACGAATAGCCCTAGGAAAAATCTAACTAGCGAGCATTATTTACGATGTTCGAAAGCCAAGCCAGGCGTTGCCTGAGGCACGACCCCATATCGTATTTAGCCACTACGGTTTCACGGGCTTTCTGGCGGATCTGCCGGTAGTCATCCGGTTTGTCCAAGACGTTGCTGATTGTCTGTGCCAGTTGATCGGGACGGAAGAAGTCGACCAGAAGTCCATTGATATTGTTACTGATGACCTCCTGAACGGGCGCGGTATCGGAACCGACCACCAGAGCCCCGCACGCCATGGCCTCTAGCATCGACCAAGAGAGAACAAATGGGCGGGTTAAGTAGACATGGGCATTAGTGCACTTCAGCAACTTGACGTAGTCGCCATAAGGAAGAGATCCGACAAAGTGGACCCTTTTTTCATCCAAGGGAAACTTTTCAAGAGCCATTTTCTTGAAGGAGGAGCCCTCCGGGGCCGCCTTGCCGTAGGCTACACGATCATCTCCGGCAATCACGATATGAACGTTGGGACGCTGCTTTAGCAGGAGGTGAGCTGCCTCAATAAACTGAGGGAAGCCTCGATACGGCTCCATGCCGCGTGTTGCGTAGGTCACGATCTCTTTGCATTCCGAAAGGTCGAGGTTCTTTTCGGGGAGAACAAGTTTCAGGCCAGGCTCTGGCTTAAAAAAATTCGTGTCGATTCCCTCGTGGGAAATGATAAGGCGCTGCCGAAGATGGGGAGGGTACTGGTCGTACTGGAATCGCGTGGGGCAGAGTCCCCCATCCGCGCTAGCAAGCTCTGAGAGGAGGCATGCGTTTTTAATGCGGATTCTTGCTTCGTCATCCAGATTCACCGGGTCTGAGGGATCAAAATCACAGTCAGTACCATGTGAATGGTAGTACCACTCGAAATTGAGAGCTAGTGGAGTCCTTGGAAAAAGGTCTTTCATGAAGAGGGTGGTCCCCCAACCGGCATGACCAAAGATTAGGTCAGGAATAAACCCCTTCTGTTTTTCAGCCAACATGACCTCATATGCACCCTGTCCGTGTAAGATGGTATCTTCAAAAGGTCTAATGTAGTGATGGGTCTGCGGAGATGGGTCTCTCTTACGCTTGTAGATTATCTTGCGGATACCAGGCATCTCACCGCCCACAGCCGTGGTAAGAAAGCAGACCTCATGATTTGGATTCGATCCAAGGACGGCTGCAATTGAGCGTAGTTGTGAAGGAAAATTGGGATGAGCTAGCAGAATGCGCATAGAATCAAAATCAGGGTATGAAGATATTGCAACATTGATGTTTGTACAACATTCCCTGTATGAATTTGGCAGAAATAGGATATGTTCCCGATGTGAGCCAAGATTCCTCTCCGCGCGTCGTTAAACTGGGTGACATCCTTCCAGTTTTCTCCAATTTTGATACTGTTCTCACGTCCGTAAAGTCTTACCCGCTTTGGCCTGCGCTGATAAGAGAGGCTCTTCTTGATAAAGCGATCTCGGGTATTTCCTGCGAAGATTCGGAAATCGATCTTCTCTGGGAGGAGTGGTGTTTAAAAAATGAAGTCGATCCCTCTCAGCCAAAATACGAGGGGCTCTCGGTGCCGGAGATGAGACTCGCCGCATCACGGGAGAGGAGAGTAGAGATCTTCAAGGAAAAGACTTTCTCAAAGCACCTTCCCGAATATTTTCGTGCGAGAAAGGGAGATCTAGATCGTGTCACCTTGGAAGTTGTACAGTTCCATCACCATGCTGTCGCCGAGGAAGCCCTCTTCAGATGCCGCGGCGGAGAGCAGATCCTAGAAGTAGCAGCCCATGAACTCGCCCACCGTGACGGGGGGGAACCACCCATGAAAAGGGTGGGCCCTATCGGCATTGGTCGACTGGGTGCCGGACTTGCTTCGTTAGTTACAGGCTCCCAAGCCGGGGCTATCCTTGGACCGAAAAAAGTGGGGCAATTTCATGTTGTGGTTCGAATCATAGAAATTCAGAACTCAGCACTTGAGGGGCGCACCCGACAAAGACTTCTGGAAGAGTTGCTCAATCAGTGGATTGAGCAGCAGATTTCGGCCATGACGGGTCGACCACCGAAACCTATCAAATTGCAGGAGGAGGTTGCACCAAATTCTGCAAACATACCTTTGACCAAGACGCCACCAGCACTTCTTTCATGAGGAAAGCTCTCTTTGTCATCCCACATTTTTACAGTGCGGGTAACGGCTTCTATGGTTCTACTGGGAATGTCTCCGCACGTCGCGTAGAGGCATTAGAACGAACCATCGCGGGCATTCACCAAGGTTTGGGATCGAGACAGGCTTTTCTACTCTGGTTGCAACAGCATGTTCCTGAAAAGGGGAATGGACATGTCATCAAGTCCAATGATGATTTTCAGTCTCAGATCGATATCATTGTTTGCACAACTCAGGGCAAGCACCTGCTGGATGAACTGCGCCTTCCTGGGCATCTCTACCGACACCATCCCACCCAGGCAGAGCCGATGCTACTCGGATTTGCTTGCCATGAGGTGCTAAGATCGCAACTAGGACGCTATGATTGGTATTGCTACCTTGAAGATGATATCTTCATCAGTGACCCGCTTTTTTTTCAAAAAATGGAATGGTTCATTACGATGTACGGGCAAGATGCTGTGCTGGCTCCGCACCGATTCGAGAGATCATCGACGGAACCCGCTCACAAGATGTACGTTGACGGTTCGGTGAGGCCAGATTTCACAAAGCCGTGGCAGGATGTCGATGACCGCCGCCATCTCGAAGCAGACGTGATGGGCATGCGACTGAAGTTTGAGCGATGGCCAAATCCCAACTGGGGAGGCTTTTGCCTTTCTGCGAAGCAGATGGATTACTGGGCATCCCGCCCTTACTTTGGTGACAGAGATTGCAGCTTTGCCGGTTCGATCGAGAGCGCCTGCAATCTGGGAGTGATTAAAACATTCCGACAATACAAACCGGCCCCCTCCTGTGCCTCGTTTTTCGAAGTAGAACATCTCCACCCTCGTTATCTTGGGGAACAGTTGAAGTTTGCATAGACGAATCAGTGACCTGATTTTCTGAACTCCCGAGAAGCTGATGAACGGATTCAAGCGACTAATTCTTTTTCAGAATGGCTTGCAGGAACGGAGCGGGCATTTTCTTCCCGAAACACGGCTCTGGAGAGAGGCCGTGCTTGGAGCGGGGATGGCTTGGCATGGGTTCAGCAGTACTCGTTTGGATCCACGAATCGCAGCAGAGATCGGGGTCGATCCGTCGGTTCCTATTCTCCCCGGGCAGAAAAAGACAGACCTCTCACAACTCTCCTGTCTTGCCGCTTTTCTCGAGTTTCCTGATATCCTTTGCTCGATTCTGCAACAGAAATTTCCGGGTACACCCTCTGCCTCGGATTTACTTTTTGTTCCTTATGCCACTGAGGTGGAGATGATGAGTGTTGCCAAATGGTTAGGGGGGGTGGCCATGGGTAATCGACCTGCTGTTGCATTCATGTTTCATCATCCGGCCCACGAGTGGGAAACGGATTCATCCACCATGACGATACAGGGTGACTTTACCCGTTTTCAATATGCGACAGGATTGTTGAAGAAGATTTCCCCAAATGTCCGTTACTACGGAGCAATACCGATCCTCTCCCAAGAACTTTCGCGAATTCTTGGTAGCCCAGTTGGAACGTTGCCATGGGCTTCCCAATTGCCTCACCACGGATATCAACGATGCAATGCTCCACTCTGGGATGTGGCTATTCCAGGAAGTGGGAGAGCCGAGCAAGGTTTCGGACTCTGGCCCCAAATCCATTCCGCATTGCGGCGTATCAGACCTGAATGCAAGATGCTCTTCCAAGTCTCAGGAAAAAATCAGGAAAAACTATTCCGTGCCGCCGTAACCCAGGAAGGAAACACTCAAAAGACAACGATCGCTCATGCTACTCCCGATCGCACATCCCACATCTCGCTCCTCGATTCTTGCCGATTGATTCTGCTTCCCTACCTTCCTTCCATCTATGCGTTGAGAGGTTCTGGAATCTTTACGGAAGTATGTTCTCTCGGGAGGCCCGTCGTCGCCCATGTACAAACCCCCATGGGTAGAATGATCCGTGCAGGATTAGCGGCTGGTATTACTTTCCAAGAGTACACTGCCTCATCCATTGCAGTTGCTGTCGATGAAGCACTCTCTCGTATTGAGGAACTTGAGCGCTGCGCTCTGGAGTTAAGCTCTGTATGGCGTGAGCGGCATGACGTTACGAATATTCTACGGAATCTAACGGCTGATCTTTCTAACCAACTAGCCTGATTGGGCCATGGCTCCCCACTCTAGTGTGGTGTAGACCTACTTTAGGAAGTGATCGTCGAGTTGCTCGCTGCTTCATCGCGAAACTCTCTCCAGAATTTGGGAAAATTAGGAGGCTCCTCCCCCGAGGCTTCTTTTAATTGATCCGTGTACCATGTTGACGGGTAGATGGGAGAGGGGTTTTTTGAAAGAAAAGCACCCCACCAAGAATAGGTGCTATTGGCTATGATATGTTCATCACACAAGAGGGCCATCCGGAGCAGATCTAGATGGTCCATCGGGAGTCGGGAGGCAAGAGGATGTTGCCTTGGCCATTGAAAAGGTTTGAAAAAAACCACTTCCTTAGGTGACTTCCATCCAAAGAAATTGGGGTTCTCAAAGCACCACTTGATATAATCGGAAAAGACCACAAACCGAATTCCCGGTTTTCTTTTCCTGATATCTGAAATGGCTTCTCGATAATAACGCGAACTCAGCGTTGGATGCCAGTGAGGCACTTTTAAGTAATCACCTCTCCTGACATGAACTGACGCAAAGCCACCTGAGTGCATCTCGCCGCTCATTTTTAGAATCCACTCCTTCACTCTTGGATTAGGAGCAAAATACTCGCGCATCTTCTGTTCAACATTGTTGAAAAACTCCAGATTCTGATAATACCTCCGTCCTCCATCGAGGATTTCAGATTGACCGCTTAGAAAAAATCCCCAGCCAAAGAATTCATCAGGAATCGAGAAGATCGATCTATAGGGCCAGTCTGCCGGTATGACGGGCTGAAAACCACGCCGCTCTGCTTCGCCGAACATCCAAGCGATCCTGAAGAGTTGATTTCCTAATCTTCCCCTGAAGGTCAGATTTGTGAATGTGATGTATCTACTCATCTCTTGAGAGGTAAACCTAGAAGCCGCGCTCGAAGTGCCTAAAATCACTTAGAACTTCTTAACGGATTTCATTCAGACTATCGAAGGGCTTCGAGAACTGATCCGTGAGAATCGATAGGAGCGTGCGGCTTCTTATTTGAATATTCACAGTTGCCGCCATGCCCGACTTCAGAGGGAGTTTTTCTCCATTGTGGGTTAGGAACTGTCGCTCGAGTCGTATCCGTGCCGGAAATCTTGGGTACTTGTACTCCTCATTCGGTGGAAGCGCATCAGCTGCGAGATAAGCAAGCGATCCCTTGATCTCTCCAAATTCGCGGAAGGGAAACGTATCGATTCTAACGATCGCCGGCAGCCCCTCCTTGATGAAACCGATATCTTTATTGGTCAGGAAAATCTCGGCCATAAGATCCTCACCTGGAATGAGCGAGAGGAGCTTGTCCTTCGCGGCGATGACGGTTCCGGGCGCCTTTTTGGTCATATCAAAGATGACTCCGTCAAGGGGTGCCCTGATCTCGTGGTAGGAGAGTTTCTCTTGAGAGGCCGCCCTTCGGCTGTCGATCTCGGCAAGGCTTCGCTTCGCATCATTCTGCTGCTGCTCAAGCTCCGAAGAGACTCTGGCATAATCACTCATCAGCTGATCGAGTTGTCTCTGGGCATTGACCCACTCACTCTGGCGATCAAGAATTTCTACCTTTGAGACCACCCCGCCCGAGATAAGGTTGTAATTGTCGTAAGCCTGTTTCTTGATGCGTACCAGCTCCTTGGTTCCTGGGATCTGTTTTTCCATGGAGTTTTTTTGGGCTCTTTTCTGCTCGAGAGAACTTTGCCCCTGAATGATGGCCGCACGCTGTTTTTCTAGCCCTTCCATTTCTGCTTCAGCAACCGCTTGGTTCATCCGCATCAGAATCTGTCCCTTTTTCACCGCGTCTCCATTGTGGACCATCACTTCCGAGATGACACCTTCGACGGGCGCCGCAACTTCATGTGCCTCTCCGGCGGGGACCAGTTTTCCCTGGGCTGGAACCACTTGTCCTATCTTAGCGACGGAAACCCAGACTGCAAAAGCTCCCGCCAAGAGAATTAGGATGTAGAGAAAGATGCGCGACCAGAAGATAGTGGAAGGCATCGGAGCCTCGGGATCAGGCTCGAATGCCCGTCGCAAGAGGCCTCTTCGTGGACGGGTAAGAGATACCATAGGAATTATTTTCTGTCTTCAGTGGGCTTCGAAGCACGCTTGTTAAAGGCGTAGATCATTCCCAAGTCTGCTTTCCCCTGTAGTCTAAAAGCAATGGTCTGAAATTCTGAATGGAGGAGGAGTTTTTCAAGATCCGCTTGGTTGTTTCCATGCCACTCCATCAAAATAATGGAGATTTTTTCGATCAGTCCCGATTCTGAAAGATCCTTAATGATACATGTCTCGGAACCTTCACAATCAACTTTGAGGACAATCTGTTCATTCTCTGATCTGGAAATCAGATTTCCGAGAAACGTGGATGCCTTTCTTAGTACGGCAGTCTGCATTTGAAAATCGGGAAGATTTCTTAGTGGAGAAGCCTCCGCAGGTTCATTAGCGATTGCCCGTGTGGAGGCCTTGTTCCACGGGGAATACCCCACGGAAAGAATGCGATCCTCATCGCTGAGACCGAAATGGTGCAAAGTGATCTTTTTTGCCAGTTCAGGATTCATCTCGAGATGTTTTTTTGCCTTGTCGTAGGTCTGTTTCATGGGCTCTAGGGCCGTCACTCGCTTAACCTGATCCATCCCTGCAAAATAAAGGGAAGCCATGAGTAAATGCGCTCCAATATCGATGACATGAAGGAGGCGGCTTCGGTTGTCTACCCCTAGACGGTATAATTCGTGTCCAAAAATCTCATTGATGACATAGCAGTCTTCGATGCTGTCGACCGTAAGCTTGATCCCGCCGACCTCCACGAGTAGTGAATCACCCTCATTTCCCCAGACAGCACCGAGATTTTTCGTCAAGTACTGCATCGTGGAGCTACATTGAGCAACTTTTTCTCGATTGGCATCAGTCAGTTTCACCGTAGAGCCTCCAAATCGGAACCATGAAGCACGCTGAAACTCATCCCTAATTTGTTCTCGATCGAGCTCTCTTTTATTTGTCTGCATGGGATTTGGCTCTCTTTTATTCGGCAACTTCCTGCTGGAGGGATAGAGCATAGTAAAGCCCCTTTTTCTCCATCAGTTCCTGATGGGTTCCGGTCTCCTTGAGGATTCCATTTTCCATATAGAAGATCTGGTCTGCGAGTTTGACCGTGGAGAGTCTATGCGTGGCAAAGAAAATTGTCTTCCCGCGATACCTCCGTTGGATATTGGTAATCACCCGCTGTTCTGTGGGGGCATCCAGCGCACTGGTCGCCTCGTCCAGCAGTAGGATATTCGGTGATTGCATAATGAGACGCGCAAGCGCGATTCGCTGACGCTGACCACCGGACAGATTGCGTCCCTGCTCTCCGACCGGCGTTGCGTATCCATGCGATAGCTTCATAATGAATTCATGTGCCTCGGCGAGCTTAGCCGCCTCGATAACCTCACTGGTGTGAGCATCGGGATTGCTCATAGCGATATTATCTAGGATCGATCCGCCCATGAGCAGCGTCTCCTGAAAGACCATACCAATCTGCCGACGCAATGAATTCAATTCCACCTTGGAAATATTGAAGCCGTCGATTTCGACACTTCCCTTCACGGGTTCGTAGAGTCGTCCGATCACTTTGAGAAGAGTGCTTTTTCCGGAACCGCTCAATCCCACCATCGCAACAAGATTTCCAGCCGGCACCTCGAGGGAAACATTCTCTAACTGAAGTTTGCCAACAGCATACCCGAAATCGAGTTCATGACAGACTACCCGCCCCTGAATCTCAGGCATAGGGATCTGACCGTCGGATCCCTCGTCTTCTCGTGGGCGATTGGCGACATCTCCCAATCGGTCAACCGAGAGAGCTGCTTCCTGGAAGCTTTGCCACGACTGGGCAAGCCTTAACAAAGGGCTGGTCACATTTCCCGCAAGCATCCTGAAAGCGATCAACTGGCCGAGGGAGAGTTTTTGATCGATGATCATGTAGATGCCGATCCATAGAACAGCAACATCGTTGAAGCGGTTGATGAGCATCCCGATCGTTCCAGCGCTAGTGGAGGTAATCGTGTTGCGGAAGGATGCGGCGATCATCTCACCATTGCGTTTGTACCACCGCCAGCGACTACGTGTCTCGATGTTCTGTCCCTTGATTGTCTGAATCCCTGTCAAGGACTCCACCAGATGTGACTCCATGGCGGCACCCTTTTCGGCACGATCCTTAATCTGTCGGCGGATAATCGGAGAGACGAAGAGCATCAGTGCAACCAACATCGGAACTCCCAGCAGAGAAATTACCGTTAGCAGCGGACTGTAGAGAAACATGATCGCGACAAAAACGATTGAAAAGATCGAGTCGAGAATCGCTGTCAGTGCCGTACCTGTGAGAAAATTGCGAATCTTGTCGAGCTCCCTCAGCCTGGAGGCCACTTCTCCAACTGGACGTTCGTGAAAGTAGGAGAGAGGGAGCCTATAGAGGTGCTCGAGCACCTTCATTCCAAGTGCCAGGTCGATGCGGTTGGTGGCGTCGGTGAAGAGGAATGTTCTGATTGCGGTCAGCGCGGCTCCAAAAATCGTGCAGATGATCAATAGGGCTCCCAAGACATTGAGCGTACTGAGGTTTTCTTGAACGATCACCTTGTCGATGATCACCTGAATGATCATCGGATTAGCCAACGCAAAGACTTGGATAAAGAGCGAGGCAATGATGACCTCGATGAAGGTACGCGTATGCTTCCTGATGTAGGGGATGAAGGTTGCGAATCCGAACGCCTCGCCCTTCGGGGCGCGAGATCGCCGGCAGAGAAGGATCGGGTAGCCTTCCTCGTCAGCTGGGGGTAGAGTGTCCCACTCGGCCCATTTCTGCTGCGAATCGGCATCAAGCGCCAGCGGATCTGCAATCAGGACCGCCTGATGAGTGACCGACTGAACCACGGTAGGTCCCCCTCCAGTCATGATTAAAAACGGGGGATCTTGATCCTTCAGGACCTTGACGGGAAGCGTCATGGGTTGAGTGGCGATGCCAATCATATCGGCCACCGTGCCTATGCGGTGGAATGTGAGGGGCAGTGTGCCTTCTAGCTGGAACTTTAAGGCAGCACGGATTACTTCCTCTCTAAATGGGAGATCTAGCTGGCCTGCCAGCATCTTAAGACACGCAAGGATCGCTTCCCCCTTATTGCGAGCGCTGTAATAGGGAGGAGCAGACTTCCCAATGGATAGTCTAGATGACTCAGTAGCTGCATGTGGCACCTCATTTTCATTAGGGTCATCAACAGTCATCGTGGAGGGAATCATTCCACCATTTGACGGAGTGATAACCTGCAGAAGCGTTTCCAAAAGGTCACTAGGCACTCCGATGACCCTCTCTTTAGAGGATGATAGCCGGGTAAGGGGGGGCTCCGTGGCATCCTTGATTACTGGTGAAACAGGAGTAATGGCCATGCTCAAGACTCCCGGCACTAAGGTTGCTTCAGTTGAGTTCCGAACTCCTTCTTTCGACTGTTCCGTCGTGATTGGCGGAATGATAGTAGTGTTGATTAGTTTGGCCTCTTCCGGGGAGGAGGCATCAAGCACTACGGCTTGTGGGATTAATTCCAGTGTAATCCTCTTAGCTCCCGTAAGGGGAAGAGCTCGTTTTTTAAGGAGGTCACAGATAAGGGGGAAGATTTCGGAGTGGGAGGTCTTTGAGAAGATGAATCGGTGCCACTCTGGGTGCTCGGTGATGAACTCCATCACTTTATCCGCTGGAATCCTCAGTGCCTTGAGAGTTCCGGAAGCCCTTACCCATTCACACGGAACCCCTATAACCAAAGAAAACAATCCCATAAAGCTTCCAGGTTCCAAAAGCTCCAGAGAGACAATCTCCTCGCCTCTGCCTAGTTGCCGTGCTTTTCCCTCTAATGAGATGTAAATGGAAGTTAGGGGAGCTCCGGGAACAATAATATCTTCACCAGTGCGAAAAGTAACTTGCTGGCACTCTCTGGAGAGCGTTTTCTCAAGTTCAAGCTTATCTTCATCAGATAGAGTCTCAAACAATTGGTTCTGAAAAACCATTTTTGGAATTTGAGAGGAGTTTTGCACGCTGAATGCAAGAGATTAGTCTAATACCATAAGATCGCAAATCCTATTCAGCTCATTAAAACTTATCCTCCATGCTGCTAAGATGAGATTTTATCATCTCTTGGCTAAAAGAGCGTATCTAAGCATTTCCACAGGTTGAGACGAAGGGGAGATGGCGGTAAATTGCTCGTATGAAGCAACCGATCCTTAAAATCTTCTTCAGCTTCAGAATTGATCCCAAGATCAAGGAAGCTGCCCAGAAAGCCGCGCTTGCGGCCAAGCTAACGGTCTCGCGCTATGTGGAGGAGTTGATCAGACTGGATCTCTGGAGGAAAAAGTTACTGGGCAACAAAGTGTATCCTGCACCAACGGCTCCCAAGATCAGTTGAGAGCGAAGCCTTGAGGTTTTCCTCTCTTTCAGACGGCTCTGATCACTAAGGCGTGATGATCCCTGTGAATCCGTGGCTGTTGGTGGGGTCACGATACCATCCGGCAATCCGATTTCCAGAAATGGCATTGATGGAGGTCCCGATGGTGGCGAGCGGATGGTCGATCGTGGTGAACTCCCGACCATTGTAGAGGAATCCGTGGGAGATCCCGAGATCGTCATAGTAGTTGCCGACGATATTGGTTCCGGAGATCCCGTTGGCCAGTGTGCCGTAGGCGGCCTTCGGGTTGACGATGCTTTTGAAGTTGGCGCCGTCGTAGAGAAAACTGCTCCACTGATTGGTTCCCGATTTGCAGACACCCACGACGTTCTTCCCATCAACGGCCAAGAGGTAACTGGTGGTGCCGGACGTCGGTGAATCAATCGTTGTGTAGGTGGCTCCGTCGTAGAGGAAGCCGTGGGTTTGAGGGGTGCCATCGTAGTAGTTCCCCACGATGGTCTTCCCTGAAATGCCGGTGATCATGGTGCCATCGGTCCCCTTCGGATGATCGATGTGAGTGAATGTCGAGCCATTGTAGAGAAATCCGTGTGTCTTCAACTGCCGGTCGTAGTAGATGCCGACCACATTGGTGCTGGAGACGCCTCTGGCGTAGGTTCCCTTCTTGCCGATCGGTACCTGCAACGGAGTCCACTTGGTGCCGTCATAGAGAAATCCCCGAGTCCTCCCGCCATGATCATAGCTCCCCACGACCTGACTTCCCGAGAGCCCATAGGGACAGATGAAAATGGAGAAGGGAACGTCCGGAGGTGTGGGAAGGGAGTCAAAGGTGACTTCGGCATGAAGGAGTGCCGATATCATCCCCAAGAATGTCACAGCCATGATAGCGGGAATAAACCCGCCGAGCAGGAGGCGTCGGTTCATGCGGCGAGAAGTCAAAGGAGTAGCTGAAGATCCCATAGGCACTCTAGGGGTTCAGCAACCGGAACGGGAAAAAGACCTTTTCCGTTTCTCTTGGCTCTGATGCGTTGCCCCTCTACTGCACCCAGAGGATGGGTTGGGTGATGGCGATGTTGCGTTGGATCTCCTCGTCCGAGGGGTCGGGGTGGAGCTTTGTCCAGAGTTCGATATAGGTGGGGTCGCCGTAAGCGATCCCGCCCAAGAGGAGAGCTGGCTGACGGGTGGGCCATCCGGCCCAGGCCTGCACATCGGGTTTGAGGGGCCAGCTCGATTTGTCCGCCAGGTAGGGCTCCATGTAGGCGATCCCTTTCTTGATGCTACGGCCGTCTGGGAGCTCGAATGCCCAGAGATTCTCTTCAGGCGTGGAGAGAACCCTGCAGAGTGTGGTCATGTTATCGAGCTGGAAGATGGAGTAGGCGTAGGGCTTTGTCCGCTTGAGCTCGAGAGGGAAGCTTCCGTTTGGCGCCATCTGCTTCGGAATGAAGACCTCCTTGAACTGCCTGCGGCACTCGGCCAGGCGCTCCTGATCCCCCGTGAAGGCTGCAAAGACAGCGGCCTGCAGCCAGAAAGCGACGGAGTGATTGTTCTTGGCCGCCGCTTCGTCTTGGCCGTTTTTACTGGTGATCATCCAGTCGAGGTAGTCGTGGAACCATGATTTCAGCCCCGCAACGGTCTCTGCTGGGAAGGCAGGGGACTTTTGCATGGCTGCGATGGCGACAGGAACTTCAATCAGGTGAAGGGTATCGATGATGCCGATGCCCCGACCGTTCGGGAAGGCTCCGGCAACCGTCTGGGCGTGCTGGAGGTTTGGATTCATCTTGGTCTCGGGATCCAGGAAGAAGACGCGGAGCATCTCGGCAGCCTTGGCGGCATACTTGTTCTCCCCAGTGATCAGGTAGGCGGCTCCTAGGGCGGCCACGGCGTCCCTCAGTTTGCGGAGTGCGACCCGGTGATTCGAGAAGTTGGCCGGATTGCTCTGGCCGTCGCGCTGGATGTATGGGAGTCCATCTGGTTTGGAGGGATCCGGCCACCAGTAGTCGCCGTTGGAGTAATAATCATGGATGCCGGCAGGGCTGGCAGGGGCTTTAGTCTGCGTGATGCTGAGGGGTGCAAGGAGCAGGGCGGCATCCGCAGCCTTGAGGATCCTGTTCCGATCGATCGCCGCCACATCGGGGGCCTTGTTACCCGGGTGGGGAATCGAAGCAAGGAACGAGGCGGAGGGCGTGTTCGTCGTGGCTGGGGAGGCTGGGGTAGGGGAAGCAGGTGTCGGGGAGGGATCTGCCGCTGTTGTCCGATCCGTTCCGAGGAGGAGAAGCGTCAGCAGTGCAAGGGAGGTGTGCTTGATCATGTTCTTGGTGCTTCTGTGTTACTTCTGGCTGTGGATGGGAAGGAAAACAGTCGGAAGGCCAGGGCTCGAGACACTTGCCACAGAGTCCGCTCCGTTGGTCTGGATGCTGATGAGGGCACGCCCGTTGTACATCTGGACCGATTTGGAGCCGGTCGAGGTTCCCAGATTGTCGATCAGGGTTCCGTCGCCCGTGAGGCCGAAGCGTACAGGTATTGCCGCATCAAGGCACTGGACCCCATTCTTATCGAGAACCTGAGCCTCAATGGTCACCACTCCCTCCTCGCGCGATACTTCCTTGAGTGTGAGTTGAGAGGGTTTATCCCAAGGGGTGCTCTGGTACCTCTGGTGAATCTCGTCGGTGAAGGACTTTCCATCCTTTTGGCCGACAGCCTTGAGGGTATTCTCTCCGTCATTCAATTTCACGGACCAGCTCAAGCCGGATGCCGGAAACTCACCGAGCTTACGTTCCTTGACTCCCGCCGAGACTCCGTTGACGAAGAGCTCCACCTTGTCGCAGTTGGAGAAGACCTTCACCTGCTTCTCCTCACCCGGCTTGCCCCAGCGCACGGGCCATGTGTGGCCGTAGATGTGGATCATTGGCTTGTCGCTCCAGTAGCTCTGGAAGACGTAGTAGCTCTCCTTCGGTGTGCCATCACGTTCTTCGACACCCTTTTGATTCACTCGTGGAACCGGATTTTCGGGACGGAGTGGGGTCGCGAAGTCCTTGAAGATCCAGGCAGCGGATCCGGTGAGGTTGGTCATCTGCTCCTGCTCCTTGAGGTGCCAGTCAAACAGGTTGATCATGTAGCTCTCGGACCAATCTCCATCCTTCGAGGGGCGGGCGGGACCCCCGTTGCCCTTGTAGGCGCTACCGACTTCAGCCGTTCCCTGTCCGGTAGAGACATCGCCAAGGAACTTCTCGGGTTCCTCGGAGTGACGTCGCGCATGACTGTCGCCTCCATATTCCGCATGGAAAAAGTGAGGCACCTGTTTGATCCACTTATCGACGGCCTTGGCGTACTCGGTGTAGCGTCCGCTGTACCATCCGGCCCAGATGCTCGGGGAGTAGACATCGACGATGTCCTTGCAGAAATCACAGCGCCTGATCGTGGTTTTCCGGGAGGGATCGAGCTTATGGGCAAGCTCGTTCTGTGATGACATGAAGGCGCGGACTCCGGCCTTGTCATAGACGGGGAAGTCTCCCTCCCAGTCGTTTTCGTTACCAAGTCCCCAAAGGATGATGGAAGGATGGTTGTAGTGTTGGTCGATCATGTTGCCGAGCATGTCGCGGCACTGCTGCTTGTAGCCTTCGCCGCCGAGACCGCCTCGGCACCAAGGCTCCTCTTCCCAAGCCAGGATGCCCAACTCATCGCAGAGATCAAGGACCAGGGGAGCCTGCTGGTAGTGACTGAGGCGCACGAAGTTCACGCCCATCTCTTTCATTGATTGGAGTGTCTTTCGGACGACCTCATCGGGTACTGCTGCCGCCACGCCCGCATGATCTTCGTGGTAATGGGTGCCACGGAGGAGGAGGCGCTCGCCATTCAGCTTGAAGGGGCCATGCTCGACCCACTCGAATGAGCGGATGCCAAATCGCCCTGCGACCTCCTCATCTCCTTTGGGAGACTTCAGGATTACCGAGAAGTTGTAAAGGGCGGGAGATTTTGGTGACCAGAGTTGTGGTGATTTCACTGTAAAGGCGGCAATCTCCTTCTCCCCCTGCCAGGGTTCACTCTGCAAATCGGCTGTTTCAACGACCTTCCCCGATGGGTCGGTTACTTTCAGGGCAAGGTTTAGTTTCTCTTTGGAATCTGTCGGATTGTAAAGTCGGGCACGGACTTTGACCTTGGCCTGAGCTGAAGTTTCCAGAATAGGTTCGACATGGACCCTCTCGACGGAGACTGCCGGCACATAATCAAGATAGACATGGCGGTAGATGCCACCGTAACGGTTGAAATCGCTCAGATCCGAGGGGACCATCTCCGCATCGCGTGAGTTGTCGCATTTCACAGCGACGGGGACTTCACCCTTGTAGGCGGGATTGGCGAGGGCCTTGGCCACTGCGTCGGTGATATCGACGGTCCACTCGTCGTAGCCCCCGACATGAGAGCCGACTTTATCAAGGCCGACGAAGACTTCGGATTTCTGACCGGCTCCGTTGAAGTGGAGTATGGTGCGTCCACCCGCGTAGGGGTTCGAAACCTTGAGATGGGTGCGGTACCATCCGGGACCCTGATAATACCGGACATCAGGATCAACGGCATCACGAGCATTGAAGCAGTGGGGTAGGGTCACCTGTTTCCACTGCACATTGTCGGTAGCCTTGTCGCCGCGCCAGATCTCCCAGATGCTCCCCAAGGAGCCCTGATAATACTCCCATCCCTGATCCAGCACCTGCCTGGTCTGGGCCTGAGAGATACCTGTAAGTGCCAAAACGGCTCCTAAAATTAGGAGCCGTGGTGAGAGAAGGGAGGAGGTTTTTTTCATGAAGCGGAAGAAGAAACTTTAGCAGGAGGCTTTGCCCCCTGCCATCCCTTCTTCCACTGATCCATGAGTTTTTTGACCAAGTCGGCATTCTCGGGCTTCTTGGCAATGTTGTAATTCTCCTGTGGGTCGCTCTGGTGATCGTAGAGTTCGATGGCATCCACCTTCGAGTGATCGTCACGGGCGACCCAGACGGTGAAGCGATAGCGATCGGTCCTCATGGAGTATCCCATGAGAGGGAATGGTGCACCTCTTCCTTTGGGGCGAGGATATTGACTGAAGACAGCCGTCTTCCAGGATTGGTCAGGATGATCAAGCAAAGGAGCAAAGCTCGTCCCTTCAAGATGACTTGGGAGAGGAAGTCCTGCCAACTCGGACAGGGTTGGATAGATATCGACATGCTCCACCAGGGCCTTGCTGTGCTGTCCGGCATTCTTCATGTCAGGCACGGAGATGATGAGTGGTGCATTCACGTCGTTCTCGACATTGGTGTGCTTGCCCCAGGTGGCATGTTCGCCAAGCTTCCATCCATGATCACCCCAGAGGATCACGATGGTATTCTTGTCGAGGCCGAGTTTTTGAAGTTCATCAAGCACCTTGCCGATCTGGGCATCCGTGTAGCTGATGCCCGCGAAATAGGCCTGCTTGAGCTTATGCTGAACTTCGTCAGGAACACGTCCCGTTGCTGGAACTCCCTTGTAGGCTCTGAACTCGCCATCCAGCGGATTGAGAGCGTACTCCGGAGCATCAACGGGTAGGAACTGATTGGGAGCCAAGTCAATCTTGTCAGGATCATACATATCCCAGTATTTTTTCGGGGAGACCCAAGGGAGATGGGGCTTAATGAAGCCGACCGCGAGGAAGAAGGGTTGATCTTTCTTGGCTAATTCCTGAAGGGTCTGGACAGCGAGATCGGCAACCTTGCCATCCGTGAAGGTATTATCGGGAACATCCGCGCATTCGTAGATGGGGCCGCGGATGTTGGCTTTGCCACCCTCTTCAGCGCCTCCGGCATTGGCATCCTTCCCTTTACCCTTTTTCTTTTTACCCTTTTTGCCGGTTGAAAGCGCATTGGTCGATGCATCGGCTTTGGAATCAAGTCCCGGAACTGAATAAGAGCTTGGTTCGGCTCCTGCGTTATCACCCTTGGAACCATCGGGTTCACCCTGAATATTTTCATTTTTACCGACACGGGCTGCGTCTTCAGGGAGGGCATAGATGTCAGCCTTGGGAACTTGCCAGGGAACCGACCATGAGGCCTCGTCGTTGAGATTGCCATGGAAAATCTTCCCCATGCCTTGGACGAAATAACCGTTGTTTTTGAAGTTCTGCATCAGCGTCGTGACATTCGGAAGCGTGGTGCGGAAGTGAGTCACCAGATCCCATACTTTGGTCGTATCAGGACGAGTTCCTGTGAGGAGTGAGGTGCGTGATGGTGAACAAACAGCCTGTTGGACATAGGCACGATCAAAAACCATCCCCTTTTTTGCCAGACCATCAATATTCGGGCTGTGGATGTAGTCCTTGCCGTAGCAACCGAGTTCGGGACGTAGATCGTCACACGCGATGAAAAGGACGTTTGGCTTCTTGGGAGCCCCGGTTGCGGTTGCAGAGTTCGTGTCCGCTTTCACGGAGGCAGTCAGTGCCAACAACAGGGTTGTTGCTACCAAGGATGCATTTTTTATGTTCATGGTGTTTTTGTCAGGGGTTGAAAGTGCAGTGATTTAAGCAATCAGGATTTGGGTGATGTGGATGAAGTCGGAGGTTTATTCCCCTGCCATCCTTTGTTGTATTGATCCATCAGGGTTTTCACGAGTTCAGCATTAGCCGGATCCTTGGCGATATTGGTGTTCTCTTGAGGGTCGGTCTTGTGATCGTAGAGTTCGAGTGCATCAATTTTGGTGTGATCGTCCTTATTGCACCAAACTGTAAAGCGGTAGCGGTCTGTCCTCATCGAATAACCCATGAGTTCATTTCTCGGGTATTGATTGAAGGCGGCCGTTTTCCAAGGAAGCGAGAGGTCGTTGAGAAGAGGCTTGAAGCTCGTGCCCTCAAGATTTGAGGGGAGTGGAATTCCCGCAAGTTCAGCGAGAGTCGGGTAGACATCGACAAACTCCACCAGGGAGTCTGTTTTAGAACCTGCGTTTTTCATGCCGGGAACAGAGATGATCAGAGGAGCGTTGGCATCGTTCTCAACGTTGCTGTGCTTGCCCCATGCGGCGTGTTCGCCAAGCTTCCAGCCATGGTCGCCCCAAAGGATCACAATGGTGCTCTTGTCGAGACCAAGTTCCTTGAGTTCTGCCATCACACGGCCGACTTGTGCGTCTGTGTAGCTGACACTGGCGAAATAGGCGTGCTTGAGCTTATGTGCAAGATCATCGGGAACTGGCGTCCCCTTGGGGGACATCCCCAGATACTGATAGATTTCACCATCATACTTCCGGATCGCATAATCAGGGGCATCCTTGGGATAGAAGGGGTTTGGAGCCAGCTTAATGGATTGCTCGTCATACATGTCCCAGTATTTTTTTGGAGCAACCCAGGGTAGGTGAGGCTTGATGAAGCCGACAGCAAGGAAGAAGGGTTGATCCTTCTTCGCAAGCTCCTTAAGGGTCTGGATGGCAAGGTCGGCCACCTTTCCGTCCTGATAAGTGTTGTCCGGCACGTCGGCGCACTCATAAACCATCCCACGTTGGGCGCCTCCGCCCTCTTCATTGTCACCGCTTGCGGCTTTTTTACCTTTTTTCTTACCCTTTTTCCCCTCTTTGGCTGTTGGTGGGTTATCGGGTTCTCCCTCCACATTGGCCGTTCCCTTCGCCTCTGACTGATTAAGGGCATACTTTGGTGCCGAGGGAACAACCCAAGGGACCGACCAGGAAGGCTCGTCATTGAGATTGCCATGGAAAATCTTCCCCATGCCTTGCGTGAAGTAGCCGTTGTTCTTGAAAATCTGGGGAAGCGTCTGCACATCCGGAAGGGCCTTTCTAAAATGGGTGACGAGATCCCAGACCTTCGTGGTGTCTGGGCGCATCCCGGTCAAAAGGCTAGAACGTGAGGGAGAGCAGACCGCTTGCTGGCAATAAGCACGAGTGAAGACGATACCGTTGCTGGCCAAGGCATCGATGTTTGGACTCTTGATGTAGTCCTTGCCGTAGCAACCGAGTTCGGGACGCAGATCATCCACCGCAATGAAAAGCACATTCGGCTTCTTCTGTGAGTTCGGTTGGCTTTGTGCCGAAGCGTTCTGGCAGAAGGGGGTGAGCGATGTGATCAGCAGGGATGCTGCCAAGAGGGCGTTGTGACGTTTATGCATGAAAGTATGGGTGTAAGACTGATGGGATGAGAGTGGGAGGGGATGAATCAGGATGCCGGTGTCGATGTTGAAGTCGTGGGGGGCTTGTTTCCCTGCCATCCTTTCTGCCACTGGGCCATCAGGTTCTTCACGACTTCCGCGTTTGCAGGATCCTTGGCGACATTGGTATTTTCCTGCGGATCGATCTTGTGGTCGAAGAGTTCAATGGCATCAATCTTGGTGTGATCATCCTCGTGGACCCAGACAGTAAAACGATAACGGTCGGTCCGCATCGAGTACCCCATGAGATCCGGGCCATGTGTGGCCTCATGACTGCGTGGATACTGGCTGAAAGCAGCTGTCTTCCAGGGAAGTTTTGGATTTTCAAGCAAGGGTTTGAAACTTGTGCCTTCCAAATGTGAAGGAAGGGGAAGCCCTGCCAGTTCGGAGAGTGTCGGGTAGATATCGACCAGTTCAACCAGGGCATCGGTATGACTTCCCGCTGTCTTCATTCCAGGGACTGAAGCAATCAGGGGAATATTCGCGTCGTTTTCGACGTTAGAATGCTTAGCCCAAGCATCGTGCTCCCCCAATTTCCAACCATTGTCTCCCCAAAGAAGAACGATGGTGTCCTTATCGAGGCCCAGTTTTTTCAACTCGGCGAGCACTTTGCCGATCTGGGCATCGGAGTAACTGACACCGGCGAAATATCCATGCCTCAAATCCCTTGCCAGATCATCGGGAAGATGGCCTGAAGGTATCCCATGATACATGCGAAGTTCATCCCCCTCAAGGACGGCATATTCGGGTGATCCCTTAGCGCGAAAGGGGTTGGGAGCCAAAGCGATGTCCTTCGGATCGTAAAGGTCCCAATATTTTTTCGGAGCCACGAATGGCAGATGAGGTTTGACGAATCCGACGGCAAGGAAAAATGGCTCCTTTTTGCCGGCGATGCTTTGCAGAGCCTTGATCGCCAGATCACAGACTTTCCCGTCGGTGAAGGTGTTGTCCGGAACATCAGCACCTTCAAAGGCGGGGCCGCGTGTGCGGAGGCGATTCGGGGCGATTTCCCCGGCAGCGTATGGTTCTTTTTCACCGGGAATTGCTTTCTTACTCTCACCGTCACCATCGGGTTCTCCCGCTGGTTTGTGTGCATTGAGTTCCAGATTTTCTGGAAGAGCGTAAACAGGGGCTTTAGGATTTACCCATGGCACGGACCAAGAACCCGGGTCATTGAATCCCCCGTGAAAGACCTTGCCCATCCCTTGGACGAAGTAGCCGTTGTTCTTAAAGTTCTGGAGCAGAGTCACGACATCAGGAAGGGCTTTCCTGAAATGAGTCTTCAGATCCCAAACCTTGGTGGTGTCCGGGCGGGTTCCCGTCAGAAAACTCGACCGTGATGGTGAGCATACGGCTTCCTGACAATATGCTCGGTCAAAGACAATCCCATTGCTTGCGATGGAGTCGATATTTGGGCTTTTGATATAATTCTTTCCGTAACAGCCGAGTTCAGGGCGAAGATCGTCCATCACAAAAAGAAGAATATTTGGTTTTTTGAGATGATCCTCCGCGCGGGAGGTGTGTACAGTCGTTAATATTAAAAAACTGAAAAAAAGGAGTCGATGGAGGAGTACGTTGATCATGTTAGGGGGTGTTAAAGGTTAAAACCGTTTAATAAAACCTTGTTTATTCGCCCGATGCATTGGCGTTTTCACTACTATTGGAATCAGATTCCGAAGATGTCTTCTTGCCGGCTGCTTTATCAGCTTTCTTTTTTTTCTTCGCATCCCTGTTGGCATGGCGTCCGGTCCCATCACCATCATCGACGATGCCGCCTGCAGGATTAAGTTGATCGAGGATACCCTGAAGATACTTTCTTTCGTTGATGGCCACCTCGTCCTTGGTATCCGGGGCAACTTTTGTCTCGGCGAAGGGGGCGTTCCGCATGTCAAAGAGTTCGCTGGCCTCGTTGAGCTTCCAGTTCATGTCGCGGTCATACCAGTGCCTGCCCAATTCGACAAAGATCCAGGATCGGGGCCATCCATCTTCCTTGCCCTTGAGTTGGGGGGCAAAATCTTTGCCGTCAATCACGAGTCCTGGAGGAAGTTTGGCACCGGCCACATCTGCAAAAGTTGGGAAAAAGTCGGTAATATTCAGGAGGTCTTTGGAGACTTTTCCTGCAGGAACGACTCCCGGCCAACTGGCGATGCAGGGAACCAAGGCCCCGCATTCCAACATTGTTGCCTTTTGGCCTATGATCGGCTTGCCGTGCACGGTGGATCGTGCCGCATTCTCTGCCGCAGTCCCGTTATCTCCCGCAAAAACAATGAGCGTGTTGTCACGGAGGTGGAGCCTGTCCAATTCAGCGATCAACTGGCCGACGATCTTATCCATGTAGGCGATGTTGTCCGCATAGAGATCCTTGCTATCGGGGGCACTGTCGGGAGTCGGGAGGATCTCCGCATGGACGTGCGAGATCGCATAGTAGAGGTAAAATGGCTTATCTTTATTGGTCTTGATGAAGTTGAAAGCAAACTTCTGCATCGTGTCGGGCAGATACTCCTTATCCTTGAGCGGGATTTCCTGACCGTTCATCGTGTAACTTTTGTTGCCAGCTTGAGTGTTCCAGTATTTGCCGCTGCCATTGAAGCGCAGATATTCGTCAAATCCCCAATCGCTGGGTTGAAGAGGAAGTTGGTTCCATTTGCCGCACATGGCTGTCACATATCCCGATGTCTTCAAAATCTTCGGCATCATGATTTCATTGGCCGGTTTGAGAAGCTTGCCACTGTCATTGCTGGTCATGCCGGTGTGGTAGGCATACCTTCCTGTCATGAGGAGTGCTCTGGAGGGGCCGCAGAGTGGGGATGAATAGCAGTGTTCAAAAAGAGTTCCGCTTTTTGCCAGAGCATCGATATTCGGAGTTTTGAACAGATCAGCACCGTAGCAACTCACGTTTCCAATGCCTAAATCATCTGCGAGGATGAAAATAATATTTGGTTTCTGCTTGTTCGTGTCATCCGATGCAGAAAGAAGGGGATCTATGGCGAGGAGGGTTGTCAATGAAAGCGCTGCGACGACGATCCGTTTCGCGAATTTTTCTGTCATGGTGTGGGGGTGGGGGGTGAGGGATGAAAATGTCAGAAAATTTTGCAGAGAGTAAACTAAAACACCATTCTTTTCGAAAGGTTGCAGGTTTTTTTAAAATCCTCGGCAGAAAGGCAAAAGGGGGAAAGGTCTTGATCTTAACGCTGAATCGTGAGCGTTAGCTTTCCTCCTGCATCCGCGAGGGTTGATTTGCAAGCTGGAGACAGAGCCAATGCCTTTTCAAGGGCTTCGTGATCTGCCTTCTGATCCTCGACTGAGGAATGAACTGGCATCATGATGGTGAGTGTCTTGCTATCCAGGGATACCTTGCAATCAAGTTGAGTTCCGACTTTCCAAGGAGCGATGCCGCCCGTCTCTTGAGAATTGCTTTTTTGAGGGCTCTGGGTGGCATAGGTGGCCATGAGTTGGAGGATCGATCGCAGGAGCACATAGTCATTTTTGATGATGACCGGATTGCTATCGATCGCGCCAGTGACTTGAAACTCAATGGGAACGCCCCAACCAAGCTCCTCTTTCGTCATTAGTCCCTTCACATCTGTGAAGAGGTCATTGATCGGAAAGCTTTCTTGCATGATGTCATTCGAGGAAGGAGCAAACGTAAGAGGGAATGGAAGTTCCTGTTTTGTCAGGCCTTCCCACTCGGCTTGAGTTGCCTTGACCCAATTCGGGAGCCTGCCAAGACGTAGCTCTAGTTGAGCCTCATATAGAGATTCGGGCGACACTGGCGACCCCGGTGATTCATTACCCTGCAAGGAAGCTTCATTCAGCGTGATGGTTTTGCCATGCAGTCCCACAAAAAGGGGTTTTACGAATTTGGCTACTCCTCCCTTATCAAGATCCCAGAAATCGACGGGCATCTTGTCATTACCTTGATAGAGGAAGTTCCAGTAGACCATCCCGCAAAGATGGTTGGGAAAGGCAATCATCGGGCCCCCGCTATGAGTCATCGTTCCGCCATTCACCCTGTCGATCAGCGTTGCGTAAGGCCCGTTTCCATGGGAATCAATCGATTGATCGGGCAGTAACGTCCAGCGCCAGACTGTGGTCCCAGAGGAGCGGTTGCCTGTCGAGGCGGCATGGAGTTGGCCTTCCTGCTCATCGGTCAAGCCGAGGAGGTTAAAAGAGCTGTCCGAGCGGGCTGCCACATCATAATGGGCCGGATTTCCCAAGAATCGAATCTCCATGACCGTGCAGGTGGTCGATTTTCTGAGGTAAACCCCCGAATTCATATTAAAAAAGGAGCATCGAAGCACCCATCCATCTGCAACACCGCTAAAGAGGATCGCATCCCAGCCCTCGTCGTCTAAAGAGCTGCGATGGTGAACAAAGGATTCTTTCCATGCTCCCTCGAACGCAATGTCCTCGATACCATCGTGATCAATCATTGTTTCTTTCGAGAGTGTTGCACCGCTATTTTTTTCCAAATGGACCAAAAGTGGTTCACAGAGGATCAGCGTTGCCCCATGAATGGCACTAATCTTATGGATTTCATTGATACTAAGACCCTCTATCGCTCGTTTCCACCGAGCATCGGGTTGGAGTCCCGCCATCAGTTCCCCTGTCAATTCCTTGGAAGACGCCCTGATGGAAACGCGATCTCCCGGGTGAAGTCCTTCAGTGGACGTGAGAGGAATCTCGAAGGAAGAACGTTTCACCTCTCCGCTCAGGGCAATGCCCTTGTGCGAGCCTTGTTGGGATTGATCCGGAGCCTCAAATGAAAAAACATAATTGATGGCAGCGAATTCCTTTCCATCTTTTGGAACCTTGTAGGGGCCGGTACCGTATCCCGAGTGCACGGCACGGATAACGGTACCATTCTTCCCTGATCCGGCTCCCCTGATCACGATCCCCGAGGAGTGAATCCTTATCGGTTCCACGTTGTTTCTGTCTGTCCAGACGAGGAATCTGCCGGGAGGGAAAAGCACAACTCCTCCGCCCGCTTTTTCAGCAGCATTCACGGCTTTACGGATGGCATCTTCAGAGGAGTGATCATCATTCGGGATGGCGCCGAAATCGGTGACCTTGAAGATCGGTCCGGAGACATTGGGAACCCCTTGCTCACCATGATCAAATCCCGCATAGGAAAAATCCGTCAGGGTCTCCGGTGTCGAGCGGTCTTTTGAATCCTTGAACTGCCGCCAACTTGAGGGGATGGTTGTAACGTTTGCTGTCACAGTCCCGAACGCGATCGTTCCCAAACTAATCGCTAGAAAAAGAGGCCGGAGGGTTGTTGGTAAAGAAAACTTCAAGTTGCAAAGGATTGATCCGGGCATGATTGAGGAACTGGTTTGGTGCTGGTCCATACGCCCGATGAATGACGTCCGATGCATGGATACCAGTTGATTTCCTAATCCCGGAAACCTGAATGTCGAGGGGAATAGGATGAGCATCATTCCGTGAGAGTATAAAATCGACAGTTGGGCAGTTGTTGAGTTTTGATTGCCCCACATGAAATCCCCCATCATCGCCCTTTCCCTCATTCTCTTATCGCTCCTTTCATCAGGTGCCCAGCAAACGGGTTTGACTGGCACGGAAAATGGGGCGGATAAACGGCTGACGAATGAAGTGGTAACGATTGGAAAAGGGGAGAAAACCGTTTCACCGGCAACAGGAAGTCCCACGCCCGTTCCGGTTGAGAAAACCCCTTTAAGCTTGCCGGGGAGCACGCCGATGACCTTTCGGAAAATCGTAGCGACGGAACTCCTGCTTCATGTGGTCAAACCCGAGGGATGGACTGCTTCGGGGAAACTTCCATGTCTGATCTCCTTCTTTGGGGGTGGCTGGGTCAACGGAACTCCCTCACATTCCATTGAGTGGGCACGCTGGGCGGCAGAGCATGGGATCGTGGGAGTTGCACCGGACTACAGGACACGATCCCGCCATAACAGTCAGCCGGAGGATTCCGTTTCCGATGCAAGGGCTGCTGTGCGCTGGGTTCAGGAGCACGCTGCCGAACTGGGTGTTGATCCCTCCAGGATTATTTGTGCTGGAGGTTCGGCGGGCGGCCATGTGGCCGCCTGGACCGCCATTCCCACCAAGGGACCCGGTGTTGATGATCCTGGTGCGCCGTCGCCGCTTCCTGTCGCCCTGATCCTTTTTAATCCCGTAACCGATACCAAAGACTCAGGATACGGCGGAACTAAACGTTTTGGAGGTTCAGCCGAGAGGGCGTTGGCCTGTTCCGTACCTGATCAAATGCCCGCCAAGATGCCACCGACGATTATTTTTCACGCCAAGGCTGACAAGACCGTGCCTTTCAAAAACTCAACGGATTTCCATGACAAGCTTGTCGCTGCGGGCAACCGATGCGAATTGGTCTCCTTCGAGGGACTTGGTCACAGCTATTACTCGGCCAAGTATGGTGCCGAGGGAGCTTCAGCTAAGGTCACGACCAAGCAGGAGATGGAGAAATTTCTTGTAAATCTGGGGCTTATCAAGCCCCCCGCAACGACACCCGCCGCTGCAAATTCTCCGCAGAGGCTGTGATCGTCGCCACAACGCTTAGGGCTTAGCTTCTAGGAACCCGGTCTTCTTGGTCCGTGACCCAATGGAATCCAAGCGTTTCCTGACATGACCAGAAGTGAGAGCAGATTGATCGAGTCTTCAAAATACTCCTCTCGTTTATTCGTGCAGTAGGCTAAGGCACCATTGAGCCATGTTTTATTTCCAAGGGCTGATGCAGCCACTCCCGTGGGGGCGATAAAGCAAGCGGTGTCGAAATCGTTTCCTTTGGCATCAGATCCATCCAGGCGATAGCCTGCTCTGAAAGCATCAGGCTCCTTGATGGTGGAGTCAGCCCAAGTCATGAAAGGTTTCAATACGTTGACTGCGCGCGGGTCATCGAAGGTCGAGGCCGCCCATCCGATACGCCAGGGAATGCGACAAGCGTTGTAGTAGAACTCACCGTCATGGGGCCCCTCCAAAAACTTTGGTTTGGCTGGAATCCATCGGCCGTTTTGCTCAATGGAAAAATCAGGTATCAGTCCCGTATTGGAGGAGAATTGCGATTGGAGTTGATTCAGGATCACGTATGAGGTGGCTTCAACCTTGTTCCACAACTCGTCTCCCGTGGCTTTTTGGAAGGCCCTAAAATGCGTTGGCATAAAATCTGAGGGGCGGGTTTGCCCTGTCTCCTCGTTCCAGTCACCGAGCCTTAAGGATCCATCGGGTCTGACCAGAGAGATGCCGATGTCATGGATCAGTGACTTTGCCTCCTCCAGATAGCGGGGATCCCCCCATTGCTCGTGTGCAAGAAGCAGGGCGAAGGCCATATCGAGCTCCCCGTCGGTCGCACAATCATTCCTATGAGGGTTTTCGTCCGAGGGGATCTGCCAATTCATGAAAGAGGGGTTAATCTTGGAGGGAAAGCGTTTGCGGAACCCGTCCAGTCCGTCGAAGAGTCTCTTAGCCTCGGGGTCGGAACCGGCCATGTAGGCCGCAAGCATCATGCCGTAGCCCATCGCCTCCGAGACGGTACGTCCCTTGCGGTCATACTTAACCTTGTAATCACCGGGAACTCGGACCGATGGAAGAAGGTATTTGGATTTCCAATAAGCGTAGAAATCTCTGATGGTTTTGTTTAATTGCGACTGAAGCTTGCTATCCGGAAAGACTCCATGCAGTGAAAACTCTCCTGCTTGTGGAAAGGGTCTGAAAACCTTCTCTTGGGAATTTGGTGAAACAACACCCTCTGCCCGCAAGAGCATGCCATAAGCAAGCGAAGAGGCTAGAGATACAAATCCTAAAACGACCATTGCACGATGCAGGGAGTAGATATGTCGTTTTTTCAAGGGGGGAGGGGGAAATTGGGTGAAAGGCGAAGTCATCCGAAATGCGATAACCCATGTTATACCAAAGGGAGCCTCCATGGTGATGTTTTTCCTGTTACTTCGTAAGCCTTGTCATTGAGGAACGGCTTTGATTACCTACTAACAGCATTTACTTTACCCCCATGAGTTCTCTTTTTCTATTTCCAAAGTTGTTTCTGGCCGGGGGAGTGTTTCTGGGAGCTTTTCAGGAACCGACTCCAGTTGACGTCATCAACCATACCCTTCCCGGGATGGAAATCAGCTCTTCTCAAGTAGTCTGCCGTTCACGTTGGGGAACTCCGATGCCACCCGATGGCAGGGCAGGTTACAGCCTGATCGCACCGATCAGGAAAAAACTCATCGCGCAGAGTCTTTGGATCCCTCCTACTTCAGGAACTCGTCCGGTTGCCTCCTCTCAATAAGAGGCAAGTGCGGCAAGGTTGACGGCAACGATCGTTGGAGAAGTCATCGAACGATTTGCTCCGATTGGTATCAGGTGTATTTGAGGACCTCGTCGATTGTCGTTATCCCCTCGAAGATACATCGCAAGCCATCTGCCCGGAGCGTGCTCATTCCGAGTTCCATGGCCTTCTGTCTCATCACGACATTCGGTGCGCGATCATTGATCAGAGCCCTGATGGGATCTGAGACTTTTAGCAGTTCATAGAGTCCCTTTCTTCCCTTGTAGCCGGTGTGATTGCACTCGGGGCAACCCTTGCCAAAGTAGAAGGTCTTGTCGCCGATATCGTACGGGGAGAGTCCTAGTTGAGAGAGAAGCGCCTCGTCGGGTTCGTAGGAGACCTTGCATTTCGGGCAGATTCTTCTCACCAGCCGCTGAGCCAGCACCCCTTCCAGTGAGGCGGAAATCATGAAGGGTTCTACCCCCATGTCGACCAGTCGGGAGATAGCCCCAGTCGAGTCGTTTGTATGAAGCGTCGTGAAGACAAGATGTCCCGGAAGAGAGGCCTGGATGGCAATCTGGGCCGTTTCCAGATCGCGGGTTTCTCCGATCATGATCCTGTCGGGATCCTGTCGGAGGAAGGCCCTGAGGACCCGTGAGAAGGTCAGGCCGATGGCTTCGTTGACCGGTACCTGCATGATTCCGTCGATCTCATATTCCACGGGATCTTCCGCAGTCAGCAGTTTTGAGTCGATGGTGTTGATCTTGTTAAGGCAGGCGTAGAGGGTCGTGGTCTTGCCGGATCCCGTCGGTCCCGTGACGATGAAGATCCCGTTGGGTTTCTGAATGGCCTCCAAAATATACTCGTGGACGTCGGGAGGCATCTGGAGGGTCTCCAGATCGAGTTGGACGGCGCTACGGTCCAGAACGCGCAGAACAACGCTTTCCCCAAACTGGGTCGGCAGTGTCGAGACACGGAGATCAACTGTCTTTCCCTGGATCTGACGCTGAATGCGACCATCCTGCGGCACTCGTCTTTCGGCGATATTCAGATTGGCCATGACCTTAACGCGCGAAATGACGGGGAGAGCCAGATGACGAGGAGGAGGCTCCATCTCATAAAGCGCGCCATCCACGCGGTAGCGGATCTTGAACTCCTTCTCAAAGGGCTCGAAATGGATATCGCTGGCCTGGGCCTGCACGGCTCGGTCCAGGATCAGGTCCACATACCGGATGATGGGTGTTGAGTTGGCCTCGGCTGCCGCTGCGGCCGCGTTAAACTCCTCTTCTGATTCCAGTGTGATGACACCCGTATTCCGGAGTTGGCCCAGAACGTCTTCCATGGAGGTGTCTTCGGAGCCATAATGCTTTTTAATCAGTTCCTCGACCTGCTTCCTGGCAGCCACGACTTGGATGATTTCCCGATTCAGGGTGAAGCGGATGTCCTCCAACGCCTGAATATCCAGACAATTGGCAAGTGCCACGGTGAGTTGGTTGCCGGAGGCGGATACCGGGATGACCTCGTGAAGCCTGGCCATTCCAGCAGGAATCAATTGGAGCAACGCAGGCGTCGGCTCAAACTCCGCCAGATCCATGGCATCGACACCAAGTTCCGAAGCCATGATCCTTGCGAAGGAGAGGTGGTCTGCGATCCCCTGCTCCTCCATGATCTCGTCGATCTGTCTTCCAGTGTTGGTGGCTTCTGTCAGCAACTCCTCACCCGTGACTTCGCTCAGCGCTCCCGAGCGTTTGAAAATATCGATGACTTGTTGAGGATTCATGACGTTTTCAATGAGTGTCTCCCATGGTGCTTGAAATGACCTCTTCCGCAGTGGTCAGCCCGGCCAGCACCTTCCGGATCCCATCCTCGCGCAAGGTCCTCATTCCGAGTTCCCTGGTCCTGTGGCGGATTTGGAGGGTCGTGGCACTCCTGTTAATCATCTGCCGGATCTCATCATCGACCACAAAGATTTCGAAGATGCCCATCCGTCCGCGAAATCCTTTGCCCCTGCATTTTTGGCATCCCACGGAAGTCATCGGTGTGGCTTTGGAGAGTTGGCCAGCATCCAGATTGAGTGATCTGATCTCGTAGTCGGTGAGTTCGCAGGGCTTTTTACAGTGGGGGCAGAGTTTACGGACAAGCCGTTGTGCCATGACCGCTCTGAGGGCGCTGGAGACAAGGAATGGCTGGACACCGATATCGACGAGTCGGGCCACCGCGGAAGGTGCGTCGTTGGTGTGAAGAGTGGAGAGAACCAGGTGTCCCGTCAGGGAGGCATTGATGGCAATCTGGGCGGTTTCCTTATCACGGATCTCGCCAACCATGATGATATTGGGGGCCTGTCGGAGCATCGATCTAAGAGCGGCTGGAAATGTCATTCCGACCTCCGAATTCACCTGCACCTGGTTGATTCCGGTCATCTGGTACTCGACCGGTTCCTCAACGGTGATGATCTTTCGATCGGGCCTGTTCATATAATTGAGGCAGGCGTAAAGGGTGGTCGTTTTTCCTGATCCGGTAGGTCCCGTCACCAGGATAATGCCATCCGGTAGTTTCACGAGGCGCTCGAACATGGCCTGGTCGTCACTTAGGAAACCGAGCTCCGGAAGACCCAGCATGAGCGATGATTTGTCCAGAATACGCATCACGACACTCTCCCCGTGAACGGTCGGGACGGTCGACACACGCAGATCGACAGTCTTGTCCCCAATCTTTACCTGGATGCGACCATCCTGAGGCACGCGCTTTTCCGCAATGCTCATCGATCCGGTCATGATCTTGAGTCGGCTGATGATGGCCCCTTGGAGTTTTTTCGGCGGGCTCTGGACCTCCTGAAGGTTACCGTCGATCCTGAAGCGGACCCGTAGGGATTTCTCAAGTGGCTCGATGTGAATATCACTGGCCCGATTGTTCTGGGCCTCGAAAAGAAGGCTCGAGACAAGCTGGATAATCGGCGCGTCGTCCTCGGTTTCATCACCCGTATCCAAGGCAAAGCTAGTTCCCAAACCCTCCAGTTCCCTCGGATAGAGCCGTTCCAGTTTTTCGGCGATCTGTGAAGGGACCGCACAGACGAACTCCACAGGACGATTGAGCACGAATCCCAGGCTGTCGAAAGCCTCGAAGTCGAGCGGGTCGGAGATGGCCAGCACCAGGGATCCATCGTGTTCGGAAACGGGGATCGTTTTGTACCTGCGGGCCGTTTCAGCCGGCAGTTGGGCGAGCAGTTCCGGCGGTTGGGTCACTTGGGAGAGGTCGACGAACGACATTCCGTTTTGCAGGGCGAGAGTGCGGGCCACATCTTCGGCCGAGACGGTTGCCTCCCGGACGAGGAATTCGACCACACTGGCTCCCCCGCATCGGTGGGATGCATCTGCCACCTGATCGGCCGTTACCAAACCTGCGTCCTTCAGGATTTCCAGAGTGTATTCGTCGTTGGCAGGCACGTTGTTGGGATGAATGTGAAAATCGATATATCGGTTCCCTGAGGAGGAATGTCAACGGGGGTGATATTGAACGATGCAATTGATTTCAGGCTGCGGCCTGACATATCGTTTCAAGAACATGGCTCGATATCGCACTATTCTTATTTTCGGAGCACCTGGAAGTGGCAAGGGAACCCAAGGCAAGATCCTTGGAAAGATTCCCGGCTTCTATCATTGCGCCTGCGGCGATGTCTTTCGCTCACTCGATCCAGCAAGTGAATTGGGCGGCGCGTTCTTGGAATATTCGAGCAAGGGGCAGCTTGTGCCCGACGAAATGACCGTACGACTCTGGCACGAGTCGATCCGCAAGACCGAGGAATCGGGCAAGTTCAAGCCGGGCCGTGACTACCTGATCCTGGATGGCATCCCCAGGAATGTGGCCCAGTGCGAGTTGATGGAAGAGTTGATCGAAGTTCGTAGGGTTTTTCATCTCTCCTGTCCCGATCGCGACAAATTGGTGGAACGTCTCAAAAAAAGAGCCTTGCGGGATAACAGGCTTGATGATGCCAACGAGGAGGTTATCCGTAGCCGGTTGTCCACTTACGACTCGGAATCAAAACCGATGCTGCATCATTATTCGACCGTCAAGCGGCATGATATCGACGCCTCCATGACGCCTCTCGAGGTCATGTACGAGATTCTCAAGGGGTTGCTTGAGGAGACCGGGGCTTCGCCACGGTAACGTGGGGTAATGAGTCAGTTTGAGAGTTTCAAGGCTTCCTCACTCTTTTGTCGGAAATGTGACAAGCCCATGGCCGTAAGGGAACAACTGCTCCTGATTCTTCCTGACAGGGAGATTCATGATTATCTTTGTTCAGGATGTGGTGCCTCCCTTGGTCAGCGTGAGGTCATGGCCGGGGAAGCTCAATCATCGCTCTTGCCGGCACGGGGTTCCGGTTTCCGTGGCGCCGCAAAACGCTTTTTCCGGGGGAAATAGCCATTCATCATCACGGCATGCGTATTCTCTTTGCCGGCACCGGTGACATCGGAGTTCCGACGCTTCGGTTTCTTGCGGAAAACCATGAACTTGTCGGCATACTGACGCAGCCGGATCGGCCAGCCGGACGGCACCGTCATTTGAAGCCGCCAGCTATCAAGGAAGAGGCTGGCAGGATTGCCCGTGGGATCCCGCTTTTTCAGCCCGAGTCACCAAGACTTCCCGAGGTCCTTCCTTGGATTCAGGCTCTCAAGCCCGAGGTGATGGTAACCATGGCTTATGGACGTATCCTTCCACGGGAGATCCTGGAACTTCCCCCAATAGCATGCCTGAACATCCATGCCTCACTTTTGCCCCGACACCGCGGGGCTTCTCCGATCCAATCATCGATTGCCTGCGGGGATGAGGAGAGTGGTGTTTCCGTCATGTTCATGGCGGAGGGCCTTGATACGGGTGATGTGCTGCTTGAGAGGCGACTGTGGCTTCTCCGCCGAGAGACGGCGGGGAGCCTGTCCTTGCGACTTGCCAATCTCGCCGCCCTCTCGCTGAGGGATGCCCTTGGACTCCTTCAGTTGGGAACCGCTCCACGGATCCCGCAGGACCATGCTCTGGCAACCGTTTGCGGTAAAATCACCCGGGAGCATTGCAGGCTCGACTGGCGACTTCCTGCCCGGGCTTTGGAACAAAAAATCCGCTCCCTACAGCCAAGGCCGGCCGCCTTCACGACATTGCAACTCTCCTCGGGAGCGAATGTTGTGCTGAAGGTTCATTCCGCCATCCTTGCAACGCGCTCGTCAGGAGTTCCCGGGTCACTGCTTCGTGTTGATGACCGCGGTCTCCTAGTTGCTTGCGGGGAGGGGAGTCTCCTTCTTGGAAACATTCAACCCGAGGGAAAAGGCATCATGCATTCCTCAGCATTTATCCGGGGACACGCATTGGAGATCGGCTCCCATCTGGGATAGTTCCCCGATTTCTCGTTTTCGATGAGAGGGTGCGTGTGTTTTGACTTTGCGTGCATGCGATACTGGGGTTTCATGTTGCTTCATGGGAGACTCAGCATCACAACCACCGAAGTTCGGCCGTATTGTTCTTAAAATCAGCGGTGAGGCGCTCAAGGAGCAGGGAAGTTCAGACAGCGTCTCTCCACAGATCGTCCAGCGTGTGGCGGCCTCGATCGCCCAGGTTCGGAGCATGGGGGTTGAAGTTGCCGTTGTGGTTGGCGGTGGCAATATCTGGAGAGGGTTGGCAGCCAGTCATCGCGGCATGAACCGGGCGACAGCCGACTACATGGGTATGCTGGCGACGGTTATCAATGGTATGGCGCTCATGAGTGCCCTTGAGGATCTCGGTCACTCCACCCGCGTCCAGACTGCAATCCAGATGAACAACGTCGCCGAACCCTTCATCGTGCGCCGCGCGATCCGTCACCTCGAAAACGGTCACATCGTGATTTTTGTCGCTGGGACGGGAAATCCGTTTTTCTCCACCGACACCACTGCAGCCCTGAGGGCTAACGAGATCGGGGCGGAGGTCATCATGAAGGCAACGAAGGTCGACGGCATCTACGACAGCGACCCCAAGAAGAACCCAGGTGCCGTGCGTTTCGAGCGCCTCACGTACTCGGAAGCCCTTTCCCGTCGCCTTGAGGTCATGGACTCCACGGCCTTCTCACTCTGCATGGACAACGCCATGCCGATCATCGTTTTTGACATGTCGGATCCCGCGAATATCCTCCGTGCAGTGCGAGGTGAGCCCGTCGGAACACTTGTCTCGGATGATCAACCAGCCAAATAACCAACACAACAATGAGC